>NZ_JAXCFT010000006.1:0-335399 GCF_056150385.1 Micromonospora marincola
TCCTCGACGACCTACTGCCCGAACGGCGACTCCGCGTCAACGCCCGCACCGTCAAACGAGCGATCTCCAAATACAACGCCCGCGGCCCGAACATCGACCAACGCACCTACCAGCCCACCATCAGCCTCAACATCCTCGCCGGACCGGTCTTGACGACCAGCCCAGACCCTTAACTACCCGGCATTGCCTCTAGCCTGCGCCCCGCCTTCGCCCCCTCCCGGTCGCCCGCAGCGCGCTGCTCGTCGTGCGCTACCCCCGCACTGCTTCGCGCTGCTCGCCGTGCGTCGCTCGGTGCTGCTCGCCGAGGGCTGCCCGCCCTCGGCTGCCCGCCCTCGCCACTGGCCTGAACGCACTCAGGCCCATCCGCCCCCGAGACACCCATACCGTTCCACTCCACGTCGGTGGCGTTGATGAGTGGAACGGCAGGGGTGTCTGCGGAGGATTTTGACACCCGTGGCGTTCCACTCGTCGCGCGCGCTGGCTGCGGGTGGCCCGTGGCGTCCAGTGACACGCTTCAGCGCGGCGGCGTGCTTCAGCGCCTGCGGGGCGTGCGTCAGCTTGCTGGGGCGGCGGCGTGGCGTTCCGCGAGGGCCTGGCGGACCAACGCGACCGTGGCCCCGGGGCGGCGCAGCACGTCGTCGGCCGTGAACCGGAGGACGATCCAACCGGCCGAGCGGAGCGCGTTCAGGCGTGCCACGTCCCGCCGGAACTGTGTTCGTTCCCGATGGTGGTCGCCGTCGTACTCGACCGCGACGCGCAGCGCCGGCCAGGCCAGGTCGACCCGGGCCAGGAAACGACCGCCGTCGCGCACCTCGTGCTGGACGGTGAGCGGGCCGAGGCCGGCGTCGAGGAGGAGCAGCCGGAGCCGCGTCTCCATCGGGGACTCGCTCAGCGGCTCGGCCAGCGCCAGCACCTCGCGTAGCAGTGGCGAGCCCGGCCAGCGAGGACGTGGCGCGGCGTAGTCGCGCAGGGCGGGCAGCCCCACCACCCGGCGACGTAGCAGCGCGTCCACGGCGACCAGGGCCTCGACGCGAGGGCCCTGCCGACCCAGGTCGAACGCGGTACGCAGCGCGGTGGTGACCGGCAGCCCGGCGAACCGGGTGCGATCCTCATCGGGCAGTGGTGACCGCACGACCGACAGCCGTGGGTGCGGGCGTAGCCGGGCGGTCGTCGGCAGGAACACGGTCACCGGCGCGTCCTGGGTGAGCAGGTCCACGCCGAACAGCCAGGCGGCGCTGCGGCCACCTACGGCAGCGCCCGGCGGCAGCCGCAACGCGACCGCCTCGCACCATGTCCGGTGGTCGTCGGCGCGGCGTGCGTCCCGGTGCACGTACACGTCCGGCAGCAGCCGCACCCACGTCGGTCCGCGCAGCATCGTCCGGGTGAGTAGCCCTTCGGCGACCGCGCGGCTGCCCCGGAACGGCAGGTGGGAGAGGTGCCGCGGGACGCGGGCGGAGACGGCCATCCGGACAGCGTGTCGTGCTCCGACGGTCAACCGCCGCCCCGATCCGCCAAGTGGTGTGGTCCTGGGAAAAACGTCACCCGGTCTTCCGTACGGCCGGGGGCGCGTCGTACGGTAGGCCGCAAGTGACCCACGGGAGCCTGGTGTGGACCGGGCTGAGAGGGGGGCTGCCAGCCCCCGACCGTCGAACCTGATCCGGGTAATGCCGGCGCAGGGAGGAGCGTTGCCATGCCGTCCCTGGGACGACTGCATCTCATCACCGACACCAGGCCGGGGCGGGATCCGCTCGCCGTGTTGCGTGCCGCCCTGCCGGTGGCACGCGCCGAACTCGTCGTGCAGGTGCGTGTGACCGACGACGCCACCGACCGGGAGGCGTACGAGCTGGCCCGTCGGGTGGTCGGGGCGTGCCTGCCGTACGGGGCGCGTTGCCTGGTCAACGACCGGCTGCACGTGGCGCTCGCGGTGGGTGCGGCAGGCGGTCACGTCGGGGCGGACGACCTGCCGGTGGCCGCCGCCCGTCGGGTGCTCGGCGCCGACGCGGTGCTCGGCGCGACCGCGAGGGAGCCGGGCGCCGCCCGGGCGGCGGTCGACGCCGGAGCGAGCTACCTGGGCGTGGGCCCCTGCCACGCCACCACCACCAAGGCGGGCCTGCCGGCGCCGATCGGCCCGGACGGGGTACGCGCCGTCGCCGGATCGGTGACCGTGCCGGTGATCGCCATCGGCGGGGTGACCGCCGCGTCGGTGCCGGCGTTGCGGGCGGCCGGGGCGTACGGGGTGGCGGTGGTCGGGGCGCTCAGCGGGGCGGCGGACCCCGCGCACGCCACCGCGGAGCTGCTGCGGGCGCTGACGTGTTAAGCGGGGCCCCTTCCTCTACCGAAAGCGTTAAGCGGGGGCCCCTCCTTACCGATGTGGGGGTGGTGGGGGGTGGGCCGGTGGGGTGGGCGATCGCGTGGCGGTGCGCGCAGCGCGGGCTGCGGGTGGTGGTGCACGACGACCGGCCCGGGTCGGGCGCGTCCCGGGTGGCCGCCGGGATGCTCTCCCCGGTCGCCGAGGCGTACTTCGGCGAACACGAGCTGACCGGGCTGCTCGTGGAGTCCGCGCGCCGCTGGCCCGGCTTCGCCGCCGAGCTGGCCGAGGCGAGCGGCGTCGACCTCGGCCACCGCACCGACGGCACGCTCGTGGTCGGGCTCACCGCCGACGACGTGGCCGTGGCGGGGCGGCTGTGGGCGTACCAACAGGGGTTGGGGCTGCCGATCACCCGGCTGCGCCCGTCGACGCTGCGCGACCTCGAACCGGCGTTGACCACCCGGGTGCGCGGCGGCGCGGTCGCGGCCGGCGACCACCAGGTCGACCCGCGGCGGCTGGTCGCCGCGCTGCGCACGGCGGCCGAGCGGGCCGGGGTGGCGCTGCGGCCGGCGCACGTCGGCGCGTTGTCCGAGGTGGACGCCCGGGTCACAGTGGTCGCGGCCGGCTGCGGCGCGGCCACGCTCACCGGGCTGCCGGTGCGGCCGGTGAAGGGGCAGGTGCTGCGGCTCCGCGCGCCCGGCGGCGGTCCGCCGGGGTTCCGGCACGTGATCCGGGGGTACGCCGACGGCGAGCCGGTCTACCTGGTGCCCCGGGACAGCGGCGAGGTGGTGGTCGGCGCGACAGTGGAGGAACGCGCGGACACCGAGGTCACCGCCGGCGGGGTGCTGACGCTGCTCCGCGCCGCCGTCGAGCTGGTGCCGGAGCTGACCGAGTACGAGCTGGTGGAGACCGTCGCCGGGCGGCGCCCCGGTACGCCCGACAACGCGCCGATCCTCGGGGCGCTGCCCGGCCGGCCCGGCGTGCTCGTCGCCACCGGGCACCACAGGCACGGCATCGTGCTCACCCCGGTCACCGCCGACCTGGTCACCGACCTGATCGTCACGGGCGAGCCGGATCCGGCGCTCGCCCCCTTCAGCCCCGACCGGTTCGGGAAGGAGCGCATGTGGAACTGATCGTCAACGGCGCGGAACGGACGCTGCCCGACGGCGTCACGGTCGCGGACGTGGTGCGTGCGGTCACCGGGGAGCAGCGGGGCCTCGCGGTCGCGGTGAACGGCGAGGTGGTGCCGCGCGGCGGCTGGCCGGCGAGCGTGCTGCGCGACGGCGACCGCGTCGAGGTGCTCAGCGCCGCGCAGGGCGGGTGAGCGGGATGCCCCTGGAGATCGGTGGCGTCGCGTTCGGCTCCCGGCTGGTGCTCGGCACCGGCGGCGCGGCCAACCTGCACGTGCTGGAGGCGGCGATCCACGCCTCCGGCACCGAGCTTGTGACGCTCGCGTTGCGCCGGGTGGGCAGCACGCCGAGTGGGCTGCTCGACCTGTTGGCGCGGTGCGGGGTGCGGCTGCTGCCGAACACGGCTGGCTGCCGGACCGCGGTGGAGGCGGTGAAGGTGGCGCACCTGGCCCGGGAGGCGTTCGACACCGACTGGGTGAAACTGGAGGTGATCGGCGACGAGCGCACGCTCCTGCCCGACGGGGCGGAGCTGCTGCACGCCGCCGAGGAGCTGGTCGCCGACGGGTTCACCGTGCTGCCGTACACCTCGGACGATCCGGTGCTGGCCCGGCGGCTGGCCGACGTGGGCTGCGCGGCGGTGATGCCGGCCGGCTCCCCGATCGGCTCCGGCCTGGGCATCGGCAACCCGCACCACATCCGGCTGATCCGGCAGGCCGTGGACGTGCCGGTGATCCTCGACGCGGGCATCGGCACGGCCTCCGACGCCGCGCTCGCCATGGAGCTGGGATGCGACGCGGTGCTGCTCGCAAGCGCCGTCACCCGGGCCGCCGATCCGGTGGCGATGGCCACCGCGATGCGCCACGCCGTCGAGGCCGGTCACCTGGCCCACCACGCCGGCCGCATCCCCCGCCGCGACCACGCCCTACCGTCCACCCCCGACGAAGGCCGACCGGACCTGTGACAGGCGTGTACGACAGCGACCTTGGTACGCGCACGCCCCTCCAGGGGCGGATGCGTACCAAGGTCCGGCGGCGTCCGAGCGGATTGGTGCTGCTGACGGATCGGCGGGTGGCTCGGGGGCCGCTCGTCGAGGTGGTGGCCGGGGCCGTCGCCGGGGGAGTGCGGTGGGTGGTGCTGCGGGAGAGGGATCTGCCGCGCGCCGAGCGCCACGCCCTCGCCGTCGAGCTGCGGGCGGTGCTCGCCGACGTCGACGGCACGCTTGTCGTCGCCGGCCCCGACCCGCTCGACGGGGACGCCGTGCACCTGCCCGCCGCCGGCCCGTACCCGCCGCCGCGCCTCGGGTTGGTCGGCCGCTCCTGCCACGACACCGACGAGCTGGCCCGACTGACCACCGAGGACTACGTGACCCTCTCCCCGGTCCACCTCACCCGGACGAAACCCGGCTACGGCCCGCCGCTGGGCCCGGACGGCCTGCGCGCGTTGGTCGAGGCGAGTCCGATCCCGGTGCTCGCCCTCGGCGGCATCGAAACCCCGGACCAGGTGCGCGCGTGCGTGGACGCGGGCGCGACAGGCGTCGCCGTGCTCGGCGCGCTCATGCGGGCCGAGAACCCGAGCGACACCGCCACCACGCTCGGCAGAGCCTTCCAGGAGGCGTCCACCCCGTTGTCGCGCACCCTCCACCCGACGGCGGAGGTCCCCACGGAAGGGCTGCGGCCGACCGTGACCACGGAGGGATCAAGCCTGACCGCCCGGAGTGGGCACGGTCGGCCGCAGCCCCCCACCGTAACCAAAGAAGGAACGCAGTGACGCCGACGACCATCCTCACCATCGCCGGCTCCGACTCCGGGGGTGGCGCCGGCATCCAGGCCGACCTCAAGACGTTCGCCGCGCTCGGGGCGTACGGAACAAGCGTGCTCACGGCGGTCACCGCGCAGAACACCCGGGGCGTGGACGCGGTCCTGCCGCTGCCCCCGCAGACCGTGCGCGACCAGCTCGACAGCGTGCTCGGCGACTTCGACGTGCGTGCGGTGAAGACCGGGATGCTCGGCACCCCGGCGGTCGCCGAGGCGGTGGCCGAGGCGGCCCGGGACGGCCGCCTGCCGCGGCTCGTCGTCGACCCGGTGCTCGTCGCCACAAGCGGGCACCGGCTCGGCGTGGTGGAGGCGGTCGAGCGGCTGCTCCCGTACGCCCAGGTGGCGACGCCGAACTGCGCGGAGGCCGCGGCCCTCACCGGACGCCGGGTGGAGACGGTCGAGGAGATGGTCGGCGCGGCCGAGGCGCTTGCGGCGCGCGGCCCGGCGTTCGTGGTGGTCACCGGCGGCGACGTCGACGCGGCAGGTGAGTCGGTCGACGTGCTTGCCGGCGGTGGGACGACGCGGCTGCTGCGCGCGCCCCGGGTGGCGACGCGGCACAACCACGGCACCGGCTGTTCGTTCGCGGCTGCCGTCGCGGTCCGGCTGGCGGCCGGCGACGCGGTGCCGGTCGCGGTGGCCGCCGCCAAGGAGTACGTGACCCGCGCGCTGACCGGCGCGCGGGACTGGGAGTTGGGCGCGGGACGCGGCCCGATGGATCACTTCGGCTGGTCCGCTTGAGCGACAGGGAGGCTGTCATGCAGGCACGTCGCAAGGTGTACGTGGAGGGGTCCCGGCCCGATGTCCGGGTACCGTTCGCCGAGGTGACGCTGACCGGGGACAACCCGCCGGTGCGGCTCTACGACACCTCCGGCCCCGGTTCCGACCCGGAGGCGGGACTGCCCGCGCTGCGCGGGCCGTGGATCGCCGAGCGCGGGGACGTCGCGCCGGTGCGGGGCGCCGGCAGCCCGCTCGCCGGAACCCGGCCGACCCAGCTCGCGTACGCGCGGGCCGGGACCGTCACGCCGGAGATGGAGTTCGTGGCGATCCGGGAGGGGGTGACGCCGGAGTTCGTCCGGGACGAGATCGCTGCCGGCCGGGCGGTGCTGCCGCTCAACGTCAACCACCCGGAGTGCGAGCCGGCGATCATCGGGAAGGCGTTCCTGGTGAAGGTGAACGCCAACATCGGCACCTCGGCGGTGACGTCGTCGGTGGCCGAGGAGGTGGAGAAGCTGACCTGGGCCACCCGGTGGGGCGCGGACACCGTGATGGACCTGTCCACCGGCAGGCGGATCCACGAGACCCGCGAGGCGATCGTGCGCAACGCGCCGGTGCCGATCGGCACCGTGCCGATCTACCAGGCGCTGGAGAAGGTCGGCGGCGATCCGGTGAAGCTGAGCTGGGAGGTGTTCCGCGAGACCGTGATCGAGCAGGCCGAGCAGGGCGTCGACTACATGACCGTGCACGCCGGCGTGCTGCTGCCGTACGTGCCGCTGGCCGTGGACCGGGTGACGGGCATCGTCTCCCGGGGCGGGTCGATCATGGCGGCCTGGTGCCTGGCGCACCACGAGGAGAACTTCCTCTACACCAACTTCCGCGAGCTGTGCGCGCTGCTCGCGCGCTACGACGTGACGTTCTCCCTCGGCGACGGGCTGCGTCCCGGCTCGATCGCGGACGCCAACGACGAGGCGCAGTTCGCCGAGCTGCGGACACTCGGCGAGCTGACGACGGTGGCCTGGGAGCACGACGTCCAGGTGATGATCGAGGGCCCGGGGCACGTGCCGATGCACAAGATCAAGGAGAATGTGGACCTTCAGCAGGAGTGGTGCCACGAGGCGCCGTTCTACACGCTCGGCCCGCTGACCACAGACGTCGCGCCCGCGTACGACCACATCACCTCCGCGATCGGCGCGGCGATGATCGGCATGTTCGGCACCGCGATGCTCTGCTACGTCACCCCGAAGGAGCACCTCGGCCTGCCGGACCGCGACGACGTGAAGGCCGGCGTGATCGCCTACAAGATCGCGGCGCACGCGGCCGACCTGGCCAAGGGGCACCCCGGCGCGCAGGCATGGGACGACGCGCTCTCCAAGGCCCGGTTCGAGTTCCGCTGGGAAGACCAGTTCAACCTGGCGCTCGACCCGGAGACGGCACGGGCCTACCACGACGCCACACTGCCGGCCGAACCGGCGAAGACAGCGCACTTCTGCTCGATGTGCGGGCCGAAGTTCTGCTCCATGAAGATCACGCAGGAGCTGAAGGACTACGCGGCGCGGGGCATGCGCGACAAGTCCGAGGAGTTCGTCGCCGGCGGCTCCCGGGTCTACCTGCCGCTGGCCTGAGCACCCGGGCCGGCGTCTTCGTGCCACGATCGCGCCGGCCCGGGCGCTCAGTCGCGGTGGTGCCGTCCGGTACGCAGAGAGCGGGCGTCGTCGGCGTTGTCGTCGGAGGCGAGACCGGCGACCCAGTCGACGTACTCCTCGTCCGGGGTGCTCGGCTCGGTCGCGTCGTCGGCCGGGTCCGGCTCACTCCGGTCCCGGTTGCGCCGGAACAGGCCGCGCCGGACCTTCGGTTTCCCGCCGGCGGCCTCGGCGTCGTCCGCTCCGGCATGGCGGCCCGGGGGCTCATCCGCGACGGCGGGCGCGGTCGAGGCCGTCCCCGCGTCGCCGTCCGCGGCGGCGCCCTGACCCGGCACGCGCATCCCGGGGCCGGTCCGGCCGGAAGACCGGTCGTTTGTGGCGAGGGCATCCCATCCCGTGCTCCGGCCCGGCTCGGGCAGGCCCTGCGGTAGTGCGCGGGGTGCCGGCTCGGCTCGGCCCGCCCCGTCGTCCGGCGGAATGGGCCATGCCGGCCGCACGTCGCCCGGTCGTTCGGTCACGTCGTCGAAGATGGGGAACCGCGGCCGGGGCGACGTGGGCGGGGTGGGGCTGTCGGCCGGATCGGGAGCGAAGAAGAAGCTGCGCGCCCGACGACCCGGCTTCGGCTCCGCGTCCGACGGCCCGGTCGGGTTCGCGTCCGACGGCCCGGTCGGCGCGATGGCGTCGTCAGGCGTCGGCACCGAGGCACCGGCCGTGGCGGCCACGGCCGGCGGCCGGGTGACGGCGGGCGGGGTCACCGGCGGCGGGGCTTTGGGCGGCGGAGTTACGGGTGGCGGGGCGACGGGCGGTGGGGCCGTGGGCTGCCGGACGACGGCCGGCGCGGCGTCGTTCCGGACGGGCGTCCGGGCGGGGTCGCCGGCCGGCGTGGTCCCGTCCGTCCCGGGCCGCGAGGAGCGGGCCGTCGGCGTCGGTCCGTCCGCCGGCGTGGTGGACCGGGCGGTGGTGGCGCGACTCCGCCGGGGCCGGGTGGCTCGCGGCGGGGCGGCCGGCGCGTCCGCGACGGTGGGTGAGGCGCCGGCCGGCTCGGCTGCGCCCGTCGCCGGCCCCGTCCGTGGCTCGCCGCCGGTCGTCGCCGGCGGAGTCCGGGACTCCGGTCCGGTCCGGTCCGGTTCGCCCGTCGCCGGTGGCTTGACCTCGGTCGGAGTGCCCGCCGGAGCGGGCGTGTCGGTGCCGGCCGGGTCCGGCCGGGCCGGATCGGGCCCGGCCGGCGGCTGCGGACCGGTGCGGCCGGCGGCCAGGACGTCGATGGCCGAGGTCCGCCGGCCCGCCGGCAACAGGCCGGGCATCGGCAGGCCACGGGTCGGGCTCTCGCCGCCTGGCCCGCCGGCCTCCGGCCAGTCCCAGTGGGCGGGGCCGGGCGCACCGGACGAGGTCGGGGTCGCCACGGTGCCGGCCGGGGTGGCCGGGCTGGTGGTCGCCCCGGCCGGCAGCGGCGCGAGGATGTCGGTGGGCTCGACGGCGCCGGTGGCGCCGGCCGCCGGTCGGCGCAGCACCGAGGTGGCGGTCGAGCCGAGGGCGCCGGCGACGATCGCGATCAGCGCGCCGTAGTAGGGCGCGAGCTGGTAACGGTCGGCCGCCGTGCCCGGACCCGCGGTCAGGTAGGCGAACGCCACGAGCACCGGCCCGGCCGCCCCGGCCGCGCCGCCGACAAGCGGCGGGTGCCCGGCCCGGCGGGCCAGCACCCCGATCGCGCCGCCCGCGAGTAGCGCCAGCGTGGGCAGCAGCAGCATCGACAGGCGTTGCGCCGTGGCGGCGTCCAGCCAGGACGGCTCGAGGACGCCGAGGCGTACGGTGGCCAGCGGCCGGCCGCCGACGATCGTGGGAGCGACGGAGAGCAGGGCCAGCAACCAGACGATCCCGGCGGTGCACGCGACGCCCCAGCCGAACGGCGGCTTGAGCCGCACGGCGATCGCCGCGCCGGCGCCCACCACCGCGCCGAGGACGGCGCAGATGCCGGCGGCCCATGCCGGGTCGAGGGAGCCGCCGAGCTCGGCCGCGCGTGCCGGTTGCATGCAGAGTGGGGCGACCACGATCGCGCCGAACGCGCTGACGCCGGCGACGGCGAGCAGCTCGGTGGTGCCGCCGGGGCGGTCGTCCCGGCGGCGGAGGCGTTCGGTGAGGACGGCCCCGGCGACGGTGGCGACCGCGGCGAACCAGGCGACCCAGGCGAGCTGGGCGGGCCACCGGTTGACCGAGCCGTCGACGAACGCGCCGTCGAGGCGGACGACGCCGAAGCCGTACGCCACACCGAGCTGGCCGGCGCCGGCCAGCACACTCACCCCGAGCGCCGTGAGCAGCAGCCTGCCCCACGTCCGAAAGGCCATGTCGGGCACGTTACGGCCCGGTGCGGTGGTTCGCCACCTTGCCACCGCGCGGCGCGCTGAACCTCGTCGGCGTGGCTACTTCAACTCGACCAGACGGGCGAGGTAGGTGGTGTCGCCGACGTTCGTCAACATGTGCACGGCCCCCGGGTCGCGGTAGACCACCCCGCCGGTCGGCTCGTCGGCGTCGATCGTGGTGCCGTCGACCGTCTGCACCACGTTCTTCGCGCCCTCGACCGCCACCACGAGGTAGGGGTGGTCGTGGCGGTGCAGCGGTTGGTGCTCGCCCGGCTCCAGCCGGATGTGCCATACGCGGACCCGGTCGTTCTCGTAGACGATCTCCTGGCCCACCGGGCCGAGTTCGCGCTCGGCGTGCGGGTCGGTCATCGCGTCCCGTCCAGGTGGGGGAGCACCTCGGCGGCGATGAGCTCCACGTGGTCGAGGTCGTCGAAGTCGATCAGCCGTAGGTGCACCCGGGTGGCCCCGATCGCGGCGAACTCGCCGAGCCGCTCGACGAGCTGGGCGGGGGAGCCGACCACCGGGTCCTCCGGCGGGAGGGCGCTTGTGACGTGCAGCGGCGCGGCCCGCCGTCGCGCCTCGGCGTCGGTGCGCCCGATGGCCACCACGATGCCGGCGGAGAGCGTCAGCGGCGCACGCCCGGACTCGTCACGCCCGGTGCGGTCGCACGCCTCGCGGACCCGCTCGTACGCGGCGGCCGTCTCACCGACGCTCTTGAACGGCATGTTGAACTCGTCGGCGTACCGGGCGGCCAGCTCGGGGGTGCGCTTCGGGCCGCGGCCACCGACGATCACCGGCGGGCCGGGCTGCTGCACCGGCTTGGGCAGTGCGGGCGCGTCGGTCAGCCGGTAGTGGTCGCCGCTGAAGCTGTACGTCTCGCCGGGCGGGGTGCGCCACAACCCGGTGACGATCTCCAGTTGCTCGGCCAGCCGGTCGAACCGCTCGCCGACGGGCGGGAACGGGATGCCGTACGCGGTGTGCTCCCGCTCGAACCAGCCGGCGCCGATGCCCAGCTCGACCCGGCCGCCGCTCATCCGGTCGACCTGGGCGACCATGACGGCGAGTGGCCCGGGGAGCCGGAAGGTGGCGGAGGTGACGAGCGTGCCGAGCCGGATCCGGGTGGTCTCGCGGGCCAGCGCGGCGAGCGTCAGCCAGGCGTCGGTGGGGCCGGGCAGCGCCGGCTCGTCCCCCATCGCCCGGTAGTGGTCGGCGCGGAAGAAACCCTCGAAGCCGGTCTCCTCGACCAGCCGGGCGAACCGGAGCTGGTCGTCGTAGTCCGCTCCGCGGTGGGGTTCGGTGAAGACCGAGACCCGCATGCTCACCGTCCTCCCGCCGCCGCGGCCCGCGGCGGCGTCTCGGTCGACGCGGGTACGCCGGGGGCGTCCCGCTCCATCAGGATTTCGTGCAGCTCGGCGCTGATCCGCGCGACGTCGGCCAGATGCGCGTGCCGGCCCAGGGTGCGGGGCCGGGGCACGGCCACCTCGACCACCTGGCGGATCCGGCCGGGACGCGGGCTGAGCACGACGACGCGGTCGGCGAGCAGCACCGCCTCGTCGATCGAGTGGGTGACGAAGACGATCGTCGCCTTCGTGTCCATGTGCACCCGCTGGAGCTCGCCGGAGAGTTCCTCCCGGGTGAGCGCGTCGAGCGCGGAGAACGGCTCGTCCATCAGCATCACCCGGGGTGAGCCGATCAGGGAGCGGCAGAGCGAGACCCGCTGCTGCATGCCGCCGGAGAGTTCGTGCGGGAGGCGTTTCTCGAAGCCGCCGAGCCCGGCCATGTCCAGCAACTCGCAGGCGCGGTCGCGGTGCTTCGCCCGGCTCCAGCCGAAGATCTCCACCGGCAGCAGGACGTTGTCGAGCACCGAGCGCCAGGGCAGCAGCGCCGGACGTTGGAACAGCATGGCGACGTCCTGGCGCGGCTTCGTGATCGGCGTGCCGGCGACGGTGATCTGACCGGCGGTGGCCGGCAGCAGGCCGGCGATCATCCGCAGCAGCGTGGACTTCCCGCAGCCGGAGCGGCCGAGCACGGCGACGAACTCACCGTCGGCGACGTCGAGGTCGATGCCGCGCAGCGCCTCCACCCGCCCCGAGCGGCCGTCGAAGGTGCGGGACACCCCGGACAGTCGGATCATCTCCCGCCGGCTCCCTTCGACAGTCGTCGCGAACGCGAGCCCGGCTAGCGTAGCGGGGTCTGTGCTTATAGCACCGTCCGGGGTGGACGTCAGTCCGCTTCCCGTCACACGACTTCGTTTCCTTTCCGCAACCCGGACGGATGTAGAGCGTCATCAGCCTTCTCGTACGCTGTTGCGCGCGAAGAGTCCCCTCACGACGGTCCAGTCGGCCGATCCCCCTGCCGACCCCGTCGGACCCACGACCCGACCGGCGTAGATGTCCTGGTCGGAAAGGACATGGTGTACTGATGAGAAGGTTGACCCGTACGGCCGCCGCCGCGGCGCTGGCGACCGCCCTCGCCCTCGTGGGCGGCTGTAGCAGCGACTCGGACTCCTCCGACAGCGGCAGCGGCAACGGTGGGGCGCTGGAGAAGGTGACCTACCTCACCTCGTTCGGCAACTTCGGCCGTGACTCCTACGCCTGGGTGGCGAAGGACAAGGGCTTCTTCAAGGAGGCCGGCTTCGACGTCGACATCAAGCCCGGCCAGGGCACAGCCGGCGTGGTGCAGGTCGCCGGTGGGCAGGCGGACTTCGCCCCGGTCGACCTGACCGGCGCCATCCTGCAGTTCGCCAACGGCCAGGCCCAGGGCTTCGTCGCGGTGGCCGCGATCCAGCAGCGCACCATGGCCGCCATCGCCACGGTCGAGGGCAAGAACATCGCCACGCCGAAGGACCTTGAGGGCAAGAAGCTCGCCGACACCCCGACCTCCGTCGTACGCAACCTCTTTCCGACGTACGCCCGGCTGGCCGGCATCGACGCCAGCAAGGTGACCTTCGTCAACGGGGAGGCGCAGACGCTCATCGGCATGCTCGGATCCGGCTCGGTGGACGGCATCGGCCAGTTCGTCGTCGGCCAGCCCACCATCGAGACGGTCACCAAGAAGAAGGCCGTCCTGCTGCCCTACAGCAACGTGATGCAGGACCTGTACGGCAACGTGCTTGTCACCAACTCCAAGATCGCCAAGGAGAAGCCGGAGATGGTGAAGAAGTTCACCGCCGCGCTGCTCAAGGGTCTGGAGTACTCGCTCGCGAACCCGGACGAGTCGGGCGAGATCCTGAAGAAGAACGTGCCGGCCACCATCCCGGCCGCAGCCGCCGCCGAGCTGAAGCTGATGGCCGCGTACGTCCGGTCGAGCAACTCCGGCACCGCGGTCGGCACGCTTGACAGCGGTCGGGTGGCCAAGAACATCGCGCTGCTCCAGGGCGCGGGCGCGCTCAAGCAGAACATCACCCCCGACCAGATCATCAACTTCGACCTCGCGCCGAAGGCCTGACCGGTCGGCTCGGGCACGGGGGTGCGACCCGCCGGGACACCCGGTGGGTCGCACCCCCTTCGCGTGCCGGTCGTCCGACCGGCCGGAGAAGGAGGACACGTTGACGCAGTTGACCGAGGCCCGGCCCGGGGCGTCGGAGGAGCCGGCTCCGGTGGCGACCGCCCGGCGTGGCCGGCTGGTACGCCCGTCCGTGGTCGGGTTGCCGGCGCTCGGGCTGGTCATCGCGGTGGCCGCCTGGTGGCTTGTCACGTCCGTGCTGCACCTGGTGCACCCGGCCGCGCTACCGCCGCCGCAGGCGGTGGCCCGTTCGCTCGTGGACACCACAGACGTGCTGCTGCCCGCGCTGGGGATCACCACCTGGATGACCCTGTCCGGCTTCCTGCTCTCGTCGATCGTGGGGGTGCTGATCGGTATGGCGCTTGCCGCGTCCAGCCGGGTGGAGCGGATGTTCGCGCCGCTGCTGGTGGCCGTGAACGCGGTCCCGAAGATCGCTTTCGGTCCGCTGCTGGCGGTGGCCGTGGGCTTCGGGCAGAAGCCCATCCTGACCATGGTGTTCCTGCTCTGCTTCTTCCCGATCGTGCTCTCCACCGCGACCGGGCTGACCACCACCCCGGCCGATCTGGCGGAGCTGGGCCGCTCGCTCAACGCCTCGTGGTGGCAGTCGTTCCGCAAGGTACGCCTGCCGGCCGCGCTGCCGCAGATCTTCGTCGGTCTCAAGGTGGCCATGCCGCTTGCCGCGATCGGCGGGGTGATCGGAGAGTTCTATTCCGACCGGCCGGGCCTGGGCTACCAGATCCTGCAGTACAACGGTGTCGGCGACACCCCGACCGCCTGGGCGGCCATCGTGCTCGTGGCGCTGATGAGCATCTTGCTCTACGCGGCCCTGAGCGCGATCGAACGGGTCGCTCTGCCCTGGGTGCGGGCCACCACGTCGGCCCGCTGAGCACCGCGGGTGTGGCCCCGTCGCGTCCCGGGGCCACACTCACCACAGTGACTAGCCGGCGAGCCGCCAGCGACCACCCCGGGCCACGAGCGTCGTCAACGCCTGCGGCATCAGCCCCGAGTGGTTGTCAGGCGTCATCCGGATCGGCCCGGAGAGGCCGTCGAGCTGCGCGGTCTCCAGCACGTCGCGCAGCGCGTCCCGGTTGACCTCGTTCGCCTTGCCGCCGGCGCGCTGCTCGGCGTCGGCGATCAACTGGATCGCGTCCGCCGCGAACGAGGAGAAGCCGTTGTAGCCGCCCCATCGGGCGGTGTAGTCCTGGAACCACTGCCGCCGGGCCGCCTTGGCCGGGGTGGTGGCGATGACGTCGTCGATCACCATCGTCTGCGTGAAGATCAACGTGGCCTGCTCGGTGGAGCGGGCCGAGGGGCCGAGGAAGAGGTCACCGGCGGCCGAGGCGTCGAAGAACAGCGACCCGTTGAACTTGTCCTGCCGGGCGGTGGTGGCGGCAAGGGCCGCCTGCTCCGGGGGCGTCCAGAGGATCAGGGCCTGCGGCTTGCGGTCGGTCAGCTCGCCGATCTGCGTGCTCACCTCGGTGTCGGTGGCCCGCACCGACTCGGCGGCCACCAGCCGCACCGTGGTCTTGTCGAACTCGCGACGCAGCGCGGCGAGCCCTTCCTGGCCGTACCCGTCGGCGCTGTGCAGCAGCGCCACCTTCCGGATGCCGCGCCGGGTCAGCTCGGCGGTGAGGGCGGCGGCGCTGTCGACCGCGTTCGGGGCCAACTTGAAGACGTACCGTCGCTGGTCCACCGGTTCGGTGACGGCGCCGGCGGCGGCGAGCGCGATGGTCGGAATGCGCTTGTCGTTGATCGTGCGGGCCGCGCCGACCGCGCATTCGTTGCAGCCACCCATGATGACGGCGCTCACCTGTGAGTCGCCGCTGAAATCGTTGATGTTCCGCAGGGACTCGGCGGCGTCCGAGCGGTTGTCCTTGATCCTCAGTTCGATCTTCCGGCCGCCCAACGCGCCGGAGGCGTTCATCTGGTCCTTCTTCAGTTCCAGAGCCCGTTGGTACACCTTGCCGATCGGCGCGGAGGCACCGGAGAGTTCGAGGTCGGCGGCGATGATGATCGGGCTGGTGTCCCGCGGTTCCCCGCCGATCCCGCAGCCGGTGAGCGTGGTGGCCAGCACGGCCGATGCGAGCACCGCGATGCTCGCGGAGCGGATGGGGCTCAACTCAGTCCTCCAGGGTGCGGCGCGGGTCGGCGCCCGATCACCGCCGCTTGTCCGTCCTCAGTGGAGGAACGGGATTGGTGTGCCGTACGGTGTGCGCGAAGCCTGCAAAACCTTGCCAATGCCGGGCCCTGTGGTCAAGCGGAGGATGCGGGATGCCGTTTCGGGACGCTCATCCCACATGTTGGGGACACGAAACGTTAACTGACAATTACTGCCCAGATACGCGCGACCACTCTGGAGTGACATGCCCAGTTCAGAGGGTTGAAGAAAAGAAGGTATTAGGTGACCGGATCACGGGTTGAGTCGCCCCCGACCGATTCCTACCTCACCGCGGCTTCCCAAAATGGATCTCGTCTGATGAAATCGCGGCCGTGCCGCGCGTGGCGGTCGCCGCTGCACCAGGCACGGGTCAGCGGGTCGCGCGTGGAAGAAACGACGGAGGCGATGTCGTGAGCACCGGACCTACGACCCTGCCCGGGAGCCCAAACGCCGAACAGCGGAACCGGCGACGGCGCCTGCCCAGGCTGCGTGACGCGCGGATCCGCTCCAAACTCGCCCTCATCCTGGTCGTCCCGGTAGCCGCTGTCATCGCACTGGCAACAATCCGACTCGTTTCGGTGGGTCAGGGCGCGTTCGAGGCGGACCAGGTCCGCGCACTGACCGCGGTGTCGGTCGATGTCTCGGCGCTCACTCAGGATCTGCACAAGGAACGCATGGCGGCGTCCGCTTTCCTCGTCGACGCGAACCAGAAGCCGGACGCCTACAACCTGCGGGTGCGGCAGACCGACGAGCGGATCGCGGCGTACCGGGCTGAGCGCGGCACGCTCGGCGACCTGCCGGCCGCGGTCCGGGACCGGCTCAAGGTGATCGACGACCACCTGGAGACGCTCAACGGCACCCGCCAGGAGGTGCTCGACCGGGCGCAGATGCCGGTGGCCGAGGCGAGCCTGCGCTACGGGATCGTCCTCGACGACCTGGTGGCGTACGGCGACACGCTGGCCCAGATGCCCGGTGCGGAGAGCCTCGCCGACGCCCGCCGCGCGGTGGCCGCGTTCGCCCACGCCAAGGCCGAGGTGGCGGAGGAACAGGCGGTGGCCTTCACCGCGCTCGCCACCGACAACCGGATCGACGAGGAACAGTTCTCCTCGTTCGTGGCCACGCTCACCGGCCAGCAGGAGGCGCTGCTCTCCTTCTCCCGGGCCGCCACCCCGGACCAGCGGGCACTTGTCGACCGTACGGTTTCCGGCGACGCGGTCCAGCTCGCCGACCGGGTGGCGGTCGACCTGTCCCGGTCGGTCGGGCGGGACACGCGGGTCACCCGGGACGACGCGTCCGCCGCCGTCGGCGCGGTCGACGACCTGATGCGGTGGGCCGAGATCCAGCTCCTGGACGAGCTGCTCGCCGACGCCGACGAGGTGCGCGCCGACGTGATCCGGCAGGCCGTCGTGGAGAGCCTGCTCGTGCTGCTCACCCTGGCGGTCGCCGTGACGCTCGCGGTGGTGCTGGCCCGTTCGCTCAACGACTCGCTGCGCCGGCTGCGTGAGGGCGCGCTCGCCGTGGCCAACCACGACCTGCCGGACGCGGTGAGCCGGCTCCAGAACGTCAACGCCATCGGCGACGGCGGCGTGGACGAGATCGTCCAGCAGGTACGGGACCCGATCAAGCTGACCAACCGCGACGAGGTCGGCCAGGTGGCGGTGGCCTTCAACGTGGTCCACCGGGAGGCGGTCCGGGTGGCGGCCGAGCAGGCCGCGCTGCGTACAAGCGTCTCGGCGATGTTCCTCAACCTGGCCCGTCGCTCGCAGAGCCTGGTCGACCGGATGATCGGCGAGCTGGACGCGATCGAGCGCGGCGAGGAGGACCCGAAGCGGCTCGCCCAGCTCTTCGAGCTGGACCACCTGGCCACCCGGATGCGCCGCAACGACGAGAACCTGCTGGTCCTGGCCGGCGCCGACTCGGCCGTGCCGCGTCGCGACGACGCGCTCCTGGTCGACGTGCTGCGCGCCGCCCAGTCCGAGGTGGAGCTCTACAACCGGATCGAGTTCGGCACCGTGGACACCGACATCTCGGTCGCCGCGCACGCCGTCAACGACGTGGTCCGGCTGGTGGCGGAGCTGCTCGACAACGCCAGCCGGTTCTCGCCGCCGAACACCGTGGTGGTGGCCGACGGCCGGCGGATCCGCGACTACGTGCTGATCCAGGTCGAGGACCGCGGTCTCGGCCTCACCGACGACCAGCTCGACTCGCTCAACCGGCGGCTGGCCGCGCCGCCGACTGTCGACGTGGCCGCGTTCCGGCTGATGGGCCTGGCCGTGGTCAGCCGGCTCGCCTCCCGCTACGGCATCCGGGTCGAGCTGCGCCGCAACGTCGAGGGCGGCACCGTGGCCCAGGTCACGCTGCCCAACTCGACTGTGGTGCTGCCGGCCAACCGGGGGCAGGCGCCGCTTACCCGGCCGCGTCAGCCGCTCGCCGTCGAGCCGTCGCCGCTCAGCCAGGTCGGTGTCGCCGACGCGCTGGCCGGCGCGGGCCGGGGCGGCACCGCCACCCTGGCCGACCAGTGGCGCGACGTGCACACCCCGCAGCCGGCACGGTGGCAGGCGCCCGCCGAGGTCCGGGACAGCACGCCAGGTGTGCAGCTCGGCGGTGCGGCCGGCGCGCTGCCCACCGTGACCGCTGCCGCGCCGGGCGCCGCCGCGCCGGTCTCGGGCCCGGGCTGGTCGGCGGGCGGTCCGACGGTCGCCTACCCGGCCGTCGATCCGCTGCCCAAGCGGACGCCGGGCAGCGAGGCGACGCCCTCGGCCACCTCGGCCCCGCCGGCCTACCAGCCGCTCGCCGCGACGCCTGCCGTCGAGACCACCCCGGCGGCGCCGGTGATGGCCCGACCGGAACGACCGGCCGAGGCACCGATATTCCGGGAGATGGAGGCGGTCTGGTTCCGTTCGCACGGAGAGGACGAGACCACCATCTTCACCCGGCCCCGGTTCGACGAGCCGCCGCCCGCACCGGCGCAACCGGCCGCCTCGGCGCGGCCACCGCTGCCCACCCGCACCCCGGGCGCCCAGGCGTCCGGCCTGACCACGCCGGCCGCGTACAGCTCGCCCGCGGTGCCGTTCACACCGCCCGCCGCGGCGGCGCCGCCGCCCGCGCCGGCGAACCCGGCGCCGCCCGCGCCGACGCCCACCCCGGAGCCGGCTCCGGGGCCGGCTCCGGGGCCGGCCGGGGCCCCTGTCGACGCCGACGCCTGGCGGACCGCGGCCGACGAGGGTTGGAACCGGGCCAGCCGGGCCGCGGAGCCCACCACCGGCGGCACCACCCGTTCGGGCCTGCCCAAGCGGGTGCCGCAGGCGCAGCTCGTGCCCGGCGGGATCGAACCGAAGAGCGGCCGCGACCGCAGCCGGCGCACTCCGGACGAAGTGCGGGGCCTGCTCTCCGCCTACCACCGTGGCGTCCAGCGGGGCCGCACCGCCGGCACCGACCTGAACAGCACCTCGACCAAGGAGACGAACCGATGAACAGGCCGGCGGCCATGCAGGACATGGGTTGGTTGCTCACCAACTTCGCCGACAGCGTGGCGGGTATCGCCCACGTGGTGGCGGTGTCCGCGGACGGGTTGCTCCTCGCGTCCTCCCGGGATCTGCCCCAGGACCGGGCCGACCAGCTCGCCGCGATCACCTCCGGCGTGGTCAGCCTCACCGAGGGCGCGGCGCGGATGTTCAGCGCCGGCGGGGTGTTGCAGACCGTGATCGAGATGGACAGCGGATATCTCTTCCTGATGTCCATAAGTGACGGCTCGTCGATGGCCGTGCTCGCGGCGCGTAGCTGCGACGTCGGCCAGGTGGGCTACGAGATGGCGCTGCTCGTGGAACGGGTCGGCCAGGCGCTGGTGCCGCTACCGAGGGACGCCGTCCGGTCCTGACCGGCCGTTGACCTGGTGAGCCGGGGCCGGTCCGGCTCCGTACGAGGGGAGGTGATCGCGAGATGGAACCGCGACGTGATCCGCGCGGCGCGCTGGTGCGACCGTACGCGGTCACCCGCGGCCGCACCGAGCCGTTGCAGAACATCGCGCTCGAGGCGGTGCTGTCGAGCACGGCCACCCAGTCCGCCGAGGCGCGCTTCGCCGGGCACGACAAGTACCGCATCTCCTCGGTCTGTGAAGGCCGGGCACAGTCGCTGGCGGAAATCGCCGCTTACACCCGGATGCCGCTGGGCGTCACCCGGGTGCTGGTCGCCGACATGGTGGCCGAGGGCCTGCTGACGCTACACACTGCCGCTCCCGCGACGGGTTTCGCGGCGCGCATGAACCTGCTTGGAAGGGTGCTAAGTGGACTTCGCGAACTATGACCCCGACGGGGTGAACCGCGGCCGGGAGATCATCTCCGCGAAGATCGTGATCGCGGGTGGCTTCGGGGTGGGCAAGACCACCCTGGTCGGGGCGATCTCCGAGATCCAGCCGTTGACCACCGAGGCGTTGATGACCGCGGCGGGCGTGGGTATCGACGACCCGTCGAAGGTGCCGGGCAAGGAGACCACCACGGTCGCCATGGACTTCGGCCGGATCACCATGGCCGAGGACCTGATCCTCTATCTCTTCGGCACGCCCGGACAGACCCGCTTCTGGTTCATGTGGGACGAGATCATCCGGGGCGCGGTGGGCGCGGCGGTGCTCGTGGACACCCGCCGGATCACCGACGCGTTCGCGCCGCTCGACTACTTCGAGAACCGCAAGCTGCCGTACGTGGTGGCGCTGAACCGGTTCGACGACGCGCCGCACTACGAACTGGAGGAGATCCGGGAGGCGCTCGCCATCCCGCCGGACGTGCCGCTGGTGATGTGTGACGCGCGGCGGCGGGACTCGGTCAAGCAGGTGCTGGTGACCGTGGTGGAGCACGCCATGCTCCGGCTCCAGGCGGAACACGGCTACGCGACCCCGGTGGGCTGAGCCGGGCGTTCAGTCCACCCGCAGGCGGTAGCCGCGCTTCACCACGGTCTGCACCACCCGGGGGGCCTTCAGCCCCACCCGCAGCCGGGCGACCGCCATCTCGACCGCGTGCTCGTCCGCGCCGCGCGGCAGCGTCCGCAGCAGCGCGGTGCGGGAGAGCACCTTCCCGGGGGACGCCGCCAACGTCCGCAGCACGGCCATCGGGGCCGGCGCCAACTGGCGCAGCTCCCCGTCCACCACCGCGGCGTGACCGCGCAGCGTGAGCACGTGCCCGGCGGCCTTCACCGAGACCGTCCGGCGGGGCAGCTCCTCGACGATCGTCCGGACCAACGCGCCGAGCCGGGCCCGGCTCGGCGCGCTCACCGGCACCCCCCGCCGCACCAGCGGCTCGGCGGTGACCGTGCCCACGCACCCGGCCAGCACGTCGCCGCGCAGCGCCTCCAGCACCGTCTCGGTCCGGTCCCCGGCCGCCCGCAGCAGCGCCTCGGCCGCCGGGGCGGAGGTGAACGTGACCGCGTCGACGAGCCGCCCGGCGACCAGGTCGATGAGCCGGTGCAGCGGCGCCGGGTCGGCCGGCGGCGCCCACCGGTAGACCGGCACCTCGATCACCGTGGCCCCGGCCGCGACAAGCGCCTCGGTGCACTCCGGCTGCCGGTCGCCGTGCAGTTGAAGCGCCACCACCTGACCGGCCACGCCGCGCCGGACCAGGTGCTCGACCACCTCCTCACAGCTCTCCGAGGTGGGGGACCAGTGTTCACGCAGACCGGCGGCGCGGATCGCCCCGGTCGCCTTCGGCCCCCGCGACACCACGTACGCGCGGGCGATCGTGGCGCGCAGCGGCTCGGCCAGCCCCCAGCCCTCGGCCGCCTCCAGCCAGCCCCGCATCCCGATGCCGGTGTTGGCCATCAGCACGTCCGGTGGGTGCTCCAGGCAGGCCCGGGTCGCCTCCCGCAGGTCGGTGTCGTCGGCCAGCGGCACGATCCGCAGCGCCGGGGCGAGCACCACCCGGGCACCACGTCGCTGGAACAGGGCGGCCAGTTCGTCGCGCCGCCGGTCCGCGGTGACCCCGATGGTGAAGCCCGCCAGTTCGTCCCGCATTCACTCCTCCTGCCGCAGCCGCACCTCGACCAGGCCGTCCCGGCAGCGCACCAGGTGCCGCCGCAGCGTCACGCCGGGAAGGTCCAGGCAGCGGCCGGTGGTGAGGTCGTAGACCTGCTTGTGCAGCGGGGAGGCGAGCGTCGGCACGCCGCCCCGGCTGCCCACCAGCCCCCGCGACATCACGTACGCGCCGCCGACCGGGTCCAGGTTGTCCACCGCGAACAGCCCGGCGGTGGTCCGGAAGAGCGCGACCTGCATCCCGTCGACGAGAGCGGCGACGCCACGGTCGAGGTCCAGCCGGTCCAGCGGGCAGACCGGGGTCCAGCGCATCGTCGCGGTCGGGCTCATCGCCGTACCTCCGGCAGGCCCAGCGCGACCGGCTGCCGGCGGTGCCCGGAGCCCGGTGGCGCGCCGCGGGCCGGCACCGGCTGGCCCCGTTCCACGGCGAAGGTGATGGACGGGTCCGGCACGTCCGGGGCGTTGACGAAGGAGGTGAAGCGGCGCAGCCGTTCCGGGTCCTCAAGCACGTCCCGCCACTCGTCGGAGTAGGTGGCGACGTGCCGGGCCATGGCCGCGTCGAGGTCGGCGCAGAGCCCGAGCGAGTCTTCCACGATCACCGACCGGAGGTGGTCGAGGCCGCCGTCCATGGCCTCGATCCAGGCGGCCGTGCGCTGCAACCGGTCGGCGGTGCGGACGTAGTACATCAGGAACCTGTCGATAAGCGTGATCAGTTCCCCGGTCGAGAGGTCCGTGGCGAACAGGTCGGCGTGCCGGGGCCGGAAACCGCCGTTGCCGCCGACGTACAGGTTCCATCCGGACTCGGTGGCGATGACGCCGAAGTCCTTGCCGCGGGCCTCGGCGCACTCCCGGGCGCAGCCGGAGACCGCGGACTTCAGCTTGTGCGGCGCGCGCAGGCCGCGATAGCGCAACTCAAGCGCGACCGCCAGCCCGACCGCGTCCTGCACCCCGTACCGGCACCAGGTGTCGCCGACGCAGGACTTCACCGTGCGCAGCGCCTTGCCGTAGGCGTGACCCGACTCGAAACCGGCGTCGACGAGCCGACGCCAGATCTGCGGCAACTGGTCCACCCGCGCGCCGAACAGGTCGATCCGCTGCCCGCCGGTGATCTTGGTGTAGAGCCGGAAGTCCCGGGCCACCTCACCGATCGCGATCAGCTTCTCCGGGGTGATCTCCCCGCCCGGTATCCGCGGCACCACCGAGTAACTGCCGTCGCGTTGCAGGTTCGCCAGGAAGTGGTCGTTGGTGTCCTGGAGCGACGCCTGCTCGCCGTCGAGCACGTGGCCGCTGCCGAGGGAGGCGAGGATCGACGCCACCACCGGCTTGCAGATGTCGCAACCCCGCCCGCGCCCGTGCTCGGCGACCAGCCGGGAGAAGGTGCGGATGCCCCGGACCCGGATCAGGTCGAACAGCTCCTGCCGGCTGAGGTCGAAGTGCTCGCAGAGCGCGGTGGACTGCCGCACCCCGGCGGCGTCGAGCAACTGCTTCAGCATCGGCACGCAGGAGCCGCAACTCGTGCCGGCCCGGGTGCACGCCTTCAGCGCCGGCACGTCTGTCGCCCCACCCGCGATCGCCGCGTCCAGGTCCGCCCGGGTCACCGCGTTGCAGGAACAGACCTGGGCGGCGGCGGGCAGCGCGCCGGCCCCGGCGCCCGGGCCGCCGGCCGGGGCGAGCAGCGCCAGCGGGGGAGCGGGCAACGGCCCGCCGACGCTCGCCCGCAACGTCGGGTACGCGCTCGCGTCGCCGACAAGCACGCCACCGAGCAGCGTCCGCGCGTCGTCGGAGAGGACCAGCTTCGCGTACGACCTGGTGGCCGGGTCGGTGTACGTCACGTCGAGGCAGCCGGCGGTGACGCCGTGCGCGTCGCCGAACGAGGCCACGTCCACGCCGAGCAGCTTGAGCTTGGTCGCGGTGTCCGCGCCGGGGAACGTGGCCGTCCCACCGAGCAACCGGTCGGCGACCACCTCGGCGGTCGCGTACCCCGGCGCGACCAGGCCGTGACACGTGCCGTCCACCGCCGCGCACTCGCCGACCGCCCAGACCCGCTCGTCCGCGCTGCGGCAGGCCGCGTCCACGAGCACCCCGCCGCGCGGACCCAGCGGCAGCCCGGCCGCCCGGGCCAGCTCGTCCCGGGGCCGGATCCCGGCCGCCACCACGACCAGGTCCGCGTCGACCGAGCGACCGTCGGCGAGGTCAAGCGCCGCCACCGTGCCGTCCGGGCCGGCCCGCAGCGCCGTGGTGGCCACCCCGAGGTACGACGTGACGCCCAGCTCCTCCACGTACCGGCGGAGCATCGCCCCGCCCGCGTCGTCCACCTGCACCGGCATCAGCCGGGGCGCGAACTCGACCACACTTGTCGCGAGCCCGAGCAGGCGCAGCGCGTTGGCCGCCTCCAGGCCGAGCAGCCCGCCGCCGATCACCGCACCGGTCCGCCGGCCCCGGGCGTGCGCCCGGATCGCGGCCAGGTCGTCAAGGGTCCGGTAGACGAAGACGCCGGGCAGGCCGGCGCCGTCGACCGGCGGGACGAACGGGTACGACCCGGTGGCCAGCACCAACGCGTCGTACCGGTGCTCCCCGGTTGCCGTGGTCACCACCCGCCGCGCCCGGTCGATGCCGGTGGCCGGCTCGCCCAGCCGCAGCTCCACCCCGTCGTCGGGGGTGTGCAGGCTCAACTCGTCCGCGCTCACCCCGTCGAAGACGGCCGAGAGCCGCACCCGGTCGTACGCCGGTCGCCGTTCTTCGGCGAGCACCGTGACCCGCCACCGCCCCTGCCGGTCGCGGGCGCGCAGCGCCTCGACGAAACGTTGCCCGACCATGCCGTTGCCGACGACGACCACCCTGCTGACCGACTCGTTCATCACGCCACCTCCACCGCTTCGCGCTCCGTCCTCGCGCTCCGTCCGCTCCCGCCGGCGGGCGGGTCCGCCTCGGCGAGCCAGCCGGCGATGCCGGCCACCGCGTCCCGGCAACTGCCGCAGCCGGTGGTGGCCCGGGTCGCCGCGGCCAGCGCCGCCGCGGACCGGGCGCCGGCCCGCCAGCACGCCACAATCGCGCCCTTGGTCACGTCGTTGCACCGGCACACGGTGGCCGCGTCGGGCATCAGCGCGGGGGAGGCCGCCGGCTCGGCCGTCGCGCGGAACGCCCGGCCGAGCAGCAGCGAACGCCTGTCGGCCGGCACCGGCGCGCCCCGGTCGAACAACTGCACGACGGTGCCGACGGCCGGGTTGTCGCCGAGCAGGATCGCGCCGGTCAGCCGCTCGTCGCGGATCCGCAGCCGGGCGTAGGTGCCCCGGGCCGGGTCGGCGAACGTCAACTCCTCCACCGCGCCGTCACCGGCCGGGCCGCTCCCGGCCGGGGCGCCCGCCATGTCGCCCATCGCGGCCAGGTCGATGCCGGCCGCCTTGAGGCGGGTCACCACCGGCCGGGGCCGGTAGCGGACCAGCGGGTCGGCGCCGGTGAGCACGTCCGCCACCACCCGCGCCTGGGCCCAGGCCGGCGCGACCAGCCCGGTCAGCGCCCCGCCGTGCTGGGCGCAGTCGCCGACCGCCGAGATCCGCCTGTCGCTTGTCCGCATCCGGTCGTCCACCACGACGCCCCGGTCGACGGTGAGCCCGGCCGCCCGGGCCAGCGCGGTGTCGGGGCGTACGCCGCAGCAGAGGACCAGCAGGTCGGCCGCGAGCGGCGCACCGGCGCCCAGGTGCAGCCGGACGCCGTCGGCGTCGGCGGTCACCCCGGTCGCGGTCACGCCGAGCCGGACCTGGACGCCCAGCCCGGCGAGCGTGCCGGCGAGGACCGTGCCGGCGACCGGGTCGAGCTGCCGGTCCATCAGGTGCCCGACCGGGTGGACCACTGTCACGTCGAGGCCCC
Organism: Micromonospora marincola; assembly: GCF_056150385.1. Classification (NCBI taxonomy): domain Bacteria; kingdom Bacillati; phylum Actinomycetota; class Actinomycetes; order Micromonosporales; family Micromonosporaceae; genus Micromonospora; species Micromonospora marincola. The sequence continues at coordinate 25,512 of NZ_JAXCFT010000006.1, forward strand.
GAGCGGCGAGGCCGCGGGCCGCCTCCAGCCCGAGCAGACCGCCGCCGAGCACCAGGGCGCGGCGCGCGCCCCGGGCGGCGGCGAGGATCCGCCGGCAGTCGGCCAGGGTGCGGAACGGGATCACCCGGGCGGGCAGCGGGTCGAGCCCGGGCAGCGGCGGCACCACCGCGCGGCTGCCGGTGGCGAGCACCAGGTGGTCGTAGCCGTGCCGGCCGCCGTCGGCGGTGCGTACCTCCCGGGCGTCCCGGTCGATCGCGCGGACCGGCGTGCCGGTCCGCACGTCGACGGTCGGGCCGACGGCCTCGACCAGCTCCACGTCCGGCTCGTCGATCTTCCCGGCCAGCAGGGTGGAGAGCATGATCCGGTTGTACGCCCGGTGCGGCTCCGCCCCGAGCACGGTGATCCGCCGGTCGCCGCCGCGCGCGTGCAGCTCGGCGACGAGCCGGGCGCCGGCCATGCCGTATCCGACGACGACGGTCCGCCCGGTCATGCCCGCTCCACCCGGACCGCGCAGATCTTGAACTCGGGCATCCCGGAGACCGGGTCGAGGGCGTCGTTGGTGACCGAGTTGGCCCGCGCCGTGCCGGGCCAGTGGAACGGCGCGAAGACGGTGTCCGGCCGGATCGCCGGGCTGAGCCGGGCCGGCGCGCGCAGCTCGCCCCGGCGGGAGACCACCCGCACCGGCGTCCCCTCGCTCACGCCGAGCCGGGCGGCCAGGTCGGGGTGCACCTCGACGAAGCCTTCCGGGGCGGCCCGGCGCAGCGCGGCGACCCGTCGGGTCTGCGCGCCGGACTGGTAGTGCGCCAGCACCCGGCCGGTGGTGAAGTGCAGCGGGTACTCGGCGCAGACCGGCTCGGCGGCCGGGCGGTGGGTCACCGGGTGGAACCGGGCCCGGCCGTCCGGGGTGGGGAACCGGTCGGCGAAGAGGCGGGGACGGTCCGGGCCGTCGGAGTCCGGGCAGGGCCAGAACACGCCGGTGTCGGCGTCGATCCGGTCCCAGGTGATCCCGGCGTAGTCGGCCGGCCCGCCGGCCGAGGCCCGCCGCAGCTCCTCGAACACCTCCCGGGGGTCGGTCGGCAACGGCGCGTCGTCGGTCAACCGGGCGGCGAGCCCGGCGAGGATCTCCAGGTCGGTACGGACCCCACCGGGTGGTACGCGGACCGCGCGCCGGCGCAGCACCCGGCCCTCCAGGTTGGTCATCGTGCCGTCCTCCTCGGCCCACTGGGTCACCGGCAGCACCACGTCGGCCAGCTCGGCGGTCTCCGAGCGGAGGAAGTCGGCGACCACGAGCAGGTCCAGGTCGCGCAACCGGGACTCGATCCGGGCCGCGCGCGGCGCGGAGACGACCGGGTTCGAGCCGAACACCAGCAGCGCCTTCGGCCCGGACGGGGTGCCGAGCGAGTCGAGAAGTTGGTAGGCCGGCACCCCCGGCCCGGGCAGCGTCGCCGGGTCGACCCCCCACACCCGGGCCACGTGCTCCCGGGCCGCCGGGTCGTCGATCCGCCGGTAGCCGGGGAGCTGGTCGGCCTTCTGCCCGTGTTCCCGGCCGCCCTGCCCGTTGCCCTGCCCGGTCAGGCAGCCGTAGCCGGAGCCGGGGCGGCCGGGCAGGCCCAGGGCGAGCGCCAGATTGACGAAGGCGGTGACGGTGTCCACGCCCTTGGCGTGCTGCTCGGCGCCCCGGGCGGTGAGGATGATCGCCCGGTCCACGCCGGCGAGCGCGCGGGCGGCGTGCTCCAGATCGGCCACCGGCACCCCGGAGAGGCGTTCCACCTCCGCCGGCCAGTAGCCGGCCACGGTGCGCCGGACCTCGTCGAACCCGGTGGTCCGCGCCGCCACGTACGCCCGGTCCAGCCAGCCTTCGGTGAGCGCGATGTGCAGCAGCGCGTTGGCCACCGCCAGGTCGGTGCCGGGCAGCGGTTGCAGGTGCAGGTCGGCCTGGCGGGCGGTGGCGGTGGCCCGGGGGTCGATCACGATCAGCCGGCCGCCGCGTGCCCGCTGGTCGGCGACGTGTCGCATCAGCGGCGGCATGGTTTCGGCCGGGTTCGCGCCCACGAGCATCAACGTGTCGGCCCGGCCCAGGTCGGCGAGCGGGAACGGCAGTCCCCGGTCGACGCCGAAGGCCCGGTTGCCGGCCGCGGCGGCCGACGACATGCACCAGCGTCCGTTGTAGTCGATGTGCCGGGTGCGCAGCGTCACCCGGGCGAACCGGCCCAGCGCGTACGCCTTCTCGTTCGTCAGTCCGCCGCCGCCGAAGACCGCGACCGCGTCCGGCCCGTGCCGGTCCGCGACCGTGCGCAGCCCGTCGGCGATCCGGTCCAGCGCCTCGTCCCAGCTCGCCGGGCGCAGTTCGGCGCCGGCCCGGTCGCGCAGCAGCGGCGTGGTGAGCCGTTCCGGGTGGTCGAGCAGCTCGGCGGCGGTCCAGCCCTTCTGGCACAGCCCGCCCCGGTTGGTGGGGAAGTCCCGGGGGGCGACCTCGACGCCGGTGCCTGTCGCGCGCAGCAGCATGCCGCACTGCAACGCGCAGTACGGGCAGTGCGTGGCCGCCTCCCGGGGGCCTGCCCCGGATTGTGTCGCCACGTGCGCACCGTCTGTCATGTCGGGAAAGCGTGCCGCCGGGCGGTTTCCGGTCCGGGTCCCTTCTGTTTCGGTCCTGTCAAGAGCGCCTCACACCGCACGGGCGTGACGGAACGGTCCGTGAGGTTTAGAATGTGAGAAAATCGTCTCACATTACGGGAGACCGGATGAGCGTGACGGATGCGTTCGACGCCGTGGCCGGCAGCTACGACCAGGCCCGACGTCGACTGGTGCCCTGCTTCGACGCCTTCTACGGCGCGGCGGTCGAGGTGGCCGCGCCACCGCTGCGGGCGGCGCTCGCCGCCGGCCGTACCCCCGAGGTGCTGGACCTGGGCGCGGGCACCGGCCTGCTCTCCCTGCTGCTGACCGCCGCCATCCCCGGCGTGCGGCTGACGCTCGTGGACGGCGCGCCAGGCATGCTGGCCGTGGCCACCGGCCACCTGTCCGCGCGCGGGGTGCCGCACCGCATGGTCCACGCCGACCTGGCCGACCCGCTGCCCGCCGGCCGGTACGACGCGGTGGTCTCCGCGCTCGCCATCCACCACCTCGACGACGACGGCAAGCGGGCGCTCTACCGCCGGGCGGCCGAGGCGCTGGCGCCCGGCGGCGTGTTCGTCAACGCCGAGCAGGTGGCCGGCCCGACGCCGGCGCTCGACCGGCGCTACGACGAGGTGTGGACGGCGCGGATCACCGAGCTTGGCTCCGACGCCGAGGAGATCGCCGCCTCCCGGGAACGGATGCGGCACGACCGCCCGGCCACGGTCGCCGACCAGTGCCGCTGGCTGGGTGAGGCCGGGCTGGTCGACGTGGACTGCTTCTTCAAGGAGTGGCGCTTCGCCGTCTTCGGCGGCCACCGCCCCTGACTGCTCGCCTGTCCGGTTCCCCGCCTGGCGCGAGTGGGGATGACTGCTGGTCATACCGCTGGGTAGTCTGCTCGGCATGACCGCCAAGGTGACACTGTCGTTCTCCGACGAGACCATCGAGGAAGCGCGCCGGTTCGCCAAGCGGGAAGGGCTCTCCCTCTCCGCCTGGATGGACCAGGCCGCCCGGGAGAAGGCGCTGCGCGAGGTGTTCACCGCGCACGCCGCCGCGGTCGACCGCGCCGGCCTGGATCTGGAAGCCGACGCCCTGGCCGACGCACAGGAGGCCGCCATGGTCGACGACGCCCTGTTCCGCGGTGGGCGTCCGCGTGCTGCGTAGGGGAGAGATCTGGCGCATCTCCGGCGCCCGGGAACGGTTCGGCCTGGTCGTCAGCTCCGACGTCTACAACTCCACGGCGGTGCCTATCGTGATCGTGGCGGAGGTGGTCGACGAGTCGCTGCTGCGCGACTCGCCGCTGGCCGTACGCATGGGTGGCTTCGTGGTGATGCCCGACCGGCTCTCCTCCCCGATGAAGAAGTGGTTCACCGAGTGCGTGGACGTGGCGGACACCGAGACCATGCAGCGGGTCGGGCGCGCGTTGCGGATCCTCCAGGAGCTGTGACCGCCTCACCGCCGCCGCCCGGCCGACGTGCGATCTCCGTTTCCTCGACGACGCACGCGGGGCACCCCGGGGAAACCACCAGTTCCTAGCGTCCCCCTCGTCACCGACGAGGAGGAGTCGCCGTGAGCACGCTCGCTTCAGCCGCCACCCCGGCCCCGGTCGCCACCGACCGGCCCGGACGGATCACCGAATGGCGTCCGGAGGACCCGGCGTTCTGGGCCGCCGGCGGCGCCCGGATCGCCCGCCGCAACCTGTACGTGTCGATCTTCGCCGAGCACGTCGGCTTCTCCGTGTGGAGCCTCTGGTCGGTGACGGTGCTCTTCCTCGGCCCGGCGTACGGCATCGACCCGGCCGGGAAATTCCTGCTCACCGCCGTGCCGGCCGCGCTGGGCGCGGTGCTTCGCCTGCCCTACACGCTTGCCGTGGCCCGGTTCGGCGGCCGGAACTGGACCATCGTCAGCGTGTTGCTGCTGCTGGTGCCGGCGGTGCCGATGGCCCTGCTGATCGAGCCGGGGGTGTCGTACTCCACGCTCATGGTGCTGGCCTGCCTGTCCGGCGTGGGCGGCGGCAACTTCGCCTCCTCGATGGCGAACATCAACCTGTTCTTCCCGGAGCGGCTCAAGGGCCGGGCGCTGGGGCTCAACGCCGGCGGCGGCAATCTCGGCGTACCTGCGGTGCAGCTCGTCGGGCTGGCGGTGCTCGCCACCGCGGGGGCCGCGTACCCCCGGCTCGTGCCGGCCGTCTACCTGCCGCTGATCGTGCTCGCCGCGCTTGCCGCGGCGCGCTGGCTGGACAACGTGCCGGGGGCGCGCAACGAGCCGGGCGCGCTGCGCGAGGCCGCCCGCGACCCGCACACCTGGGTGATGTCGCTGCTCTACGTCGGCACGTTCGGCTCGTTCATCGGCTTCGGCTTCGCCTTCGGCCAGGTGCTCCAGCTCCAGTTCCACGAGCGGTTCCCCACCCCGGTTGACGCCGCCTGGCTGACCTTCCTCGGGCCGCTCGTCGGCTCGCTGGTCCGGCCGTTCGGGGGTCAGCTCGCCGACCGGCTCGGCGGGGCCCGGATCACGTTCTGGAACTTCGTCGCGATGGCCGGCGGCGCCGGGCTGGTGCTCTACGCCGCCCGGGAGCATTCCTTCCCGCTCTACCTGGCCGGGTTCCTGGCGCTGTTCGTGTTCTCCGGGATCGGCAACGGCTCGACGTACAAGATGATCCCGGCGATCTTCCGGGCCCGCGCCACCGCGGAGGCCGAGCTGACCGGGGACCGGGAGGCGGCGCAGCGTCGCGCCCGGCGGCTCTCCGGCGCGCTGATCGGCATCGCCGGCGCGGTCGGCGCCTCCGGCGGGGTGCTGGTGAACGTGGCGTTCCGGCAGTCGTTCCTGACCTCCGGCACCGCCGACGCCGCCTACCTGGCCTTCATCGGCTGGTACGCGCTCTGCTTCCTGGTGACCTGGGCGGTCTACCTGCGGCCGGGGCCGCGTACGCTAGTCGGCGTGTGACCCGCGCCATGGGCGCGCACCGGGCTACCCCGTTTTGACCAGCCGCCCGGCGGCCGGGTATCGTTGCCTGCTGTTGTACGACATTCTTAGGCGTGCCGCATCAGGTACGCTTGGTCGTTCGTGCGCGCTGGTTCGACTGGGAAGCCCCGGTTACCTCGGCGCGCGACCCCAGACCGACGACGAGACAAGGTAGACCTGTGCGTACGTACAGCCCGAAGCCGGGTGAGATCGAGCGTCAGTGGCACGTCATCGACGCCTCTGACGTCGTGCTGGGCCGCCTCGCGACCCACGCCGCCACGCTGCTGCGTGGCAAGCACAAGCCGACTTTCGCGCCGCACGTCGACACGGGCGACTTCGTCGTCATCGTGAACGCGGGCAAGGTCGCGCTGACCGGCAACAAGCGTCAGACCAAGGTTGCTTACCGCCACTCCGGCTACCCGGGTGGCCTGAAGCGGGTCGGCTACGACGAGCTGCTCACCAAGCGGCCCGAGCGGGCCGTCGAGCTGGCCGTGAAGGGCATGCTCCCGCACAACAAGCTGGGCCGTCAGATTCTCAAGAAGCTGAAGGTCTACGCCGGTGCCGAGCACCCGCACAGCGCGCAGCAGCCGGCGCCGTTCGAGATCAAGCAGATCGCGCAGTGAGCGCGGGCGAAGGAAGCAGCATGACCGACATCACCGAGACCGAGGTCGCCCCCGAGGCCACCGAGGCGCCGGCGCCAGTCGCGCGCGCGCCCCGCGGTGACCGCCCGATCCAGACCGTTGGCCGTCGCAAGGAAGCCATCGTCCGGGTCCGGATCGTCCCCGGCAGCGGCAAGATCACCTGCAACGGCCGCGACCTCGAGGCCTACTTCCCGAGCAAGGTGCACCAGCAGCTCATCAAGGACCCGCTGGTCACCGCCGAGAAGCCCGAGGCATTCGACGTGATCGCCAACCTGCGGGGCGGCGGCACCACCGGCCAGGCCGGCGCGCTGCGGCTCGCCATCGCCCGGGCGCTCATCGTCAACGAGCCCGACGACCGCCCGGCCCTGAAGAAGGCCGGCTTCCTGACCCGTGACGCCCGGGTCAAGGAGAGCAAGAAGTACGGCCTCAAGAAGGCCCGTAAGGCTCCCCAGTACTCGAAGCGCTGATCTCCTACAGCGTCTTGTACTTCTGACGGACGGCCGGGTCCGCCTCCCTTCTGCGGGGGCGGCCCGGCCGTTCCGCGTTTCTCTCCTCAACGGCAGTTCCACGGAGGTTGGCGGCTATGGGCCGGTTGTTCGGCACGGACGGCGTACGCGGGCGGGCGAACGCGGATCTCACCCCGGAGTTGGCGCTCGCGGTCGCGGTCGCCGCGGCACACACCCTGGCCGAGACCGACCGGAGCCATCCGCCGCTCGCGGTGGTGGGCCGGGACACCCGGGCCAGCGGCGAGATGCTTGAGGCGGCGGTGGTCGCCGGCCTGACCAGCGCGGGCGCCAACGTGGTCCGGGTCGGCGTGCTGCCCACCCCGGCGGTGGCGTTCCTCACCGCCGAGATCAAGGCCGACCTCGGCGTCATGCTCTCCGCCTCGCACAACCCGATGCCGGACAACGGCATCAAGCTCTTCGCCGCCGGCGGGCACAAACTGCCCGACGAGATCGAGATGCGGATCGAGGCGGCCGTCGAGGCGAACGCCACCACCGCCTGGGAACGCCCGACCGGCGCCGGTGTGGGGCGGGTCAACGACCTGCTCGACGGCGCCGACCACTACGTCCAACACCTCGTCGGCACCGTGCCGCACGGCCTCGACGGGATCAAGGTCGTGGTCGACTGCGCCAACGGCGCGGCGGCCGACGTCGCCCCGGTCGCCTACCGGGAGGCCGGCGCCGAGGTGATCGCCATCCACGCCGAGCCGGACGGGCTCAACATCAACGACGAGTGCGGCTCCAACCACATCGAGGCGCTGCGCGCCGCGGTGGTCGAGCACGGCGCGCACCTCGGCCTCGCCCACGACGGCGACGCCGACAGGTGCGTCGCGGTCACCGCCGACGGCGAGGAGGTCGACGGCGACCAGGTGATGGCGATCCTCGCCCTGGCCATGCGCGACGCCGGCGAGCTGACCCAGGACACCCTGGTCGCCACCGTGATGAGCAACCTCGGCCTGCGGCTGGCCATGTCCGCGCACGGCATCCGGCTGGTCGAGACCAAGGTCGGCGACAGGTACGTGCTGGAGGAGCTGCGCGCCTCCGGCCTGGCCCTGGGCGGCGAGCAGAGCGGCCACATCGTGCTGCCCGCGTACGCCACCACAGGCGACGGCGTCCTCACCGGCCTGCACCTGATGGCCCGGATGGCCGCCACCGGCACCCCCCTGGCCGAGCTGGCAGCCGTGGTCACCAAGCTGCCCCAGGTGCTGATCAACGTGCCGGTCGGCGACCGTACCGTCGGCGCCGCCGCGCCGGCCGTCCGCACCGAGGTCGAGCGGGCCGAGGCCGAGCTGGGCGAGACCGGTCGGGTGCTGCTGCGCCCGTCCGGCACCGAGCCGCTGGTGCGGGTCATGGTCGAGGCCGCCACCGAGGCCACCGCCCGCGAGGTCGCCGAGCGCATCGCCGAGCAGGTCCGCTCCGCCAGCCCGGTCGCCTGACCGGTCCGGCGCCCGTTCCGGTCAGTTCGGGAGGCGGCGCAGGAAGCGGGCGGCCAGGTCGGTGACCGCGTCGGCGTCCAACTCCAGCGCCGGCCCGGCGACCGTCACCTCGGCCAGCGCCAGCCCCGGCACCTCGCTGTCCCGCCAGCCGCCGACGAACCACGCCCGCTCCTGCTCGGCGAGCGCCAGGTTCGCCGCGTCGAGCACCGCCGCCGGATACGGCAGCCAGAACCGGAACTGGTGGGTGTGCGGCGGCGCCGGGTGGACCCGGGCGCCGGGCAGGGCGGCCAGCGCCTCGGCCACCACCTTCGCGTGCCCCACGTAAGCGCCGAGCCGGGGCAGCTCCCGCTCCAGCCCGGCGAGCGCGGCGAGCGCCGCCGGCCACTGCTGGAACAGCGTGCCGCCGTAGCGGTGCCGCCAGGCGCGGGCATAGCGGACCAGGTCGGCGTCGCCGGCAAGCGCGGCGCCCGAATGGCCGCCGAGGGACTTGTAGAGCGAGACGTACGTGCTGTCGGCCAACGCCGCGATCTCGGCCGTCGAATAGCCCAGTTGGACTGTCGACTCCCAGAGCCGCGCGCCGGCGAAGTGCACCCGCGCGCCCCCGGCTCGGGCCGCCGCGACGACGGCGACCAGGTCGTCCCAGGTCGGCAACACGAACCCGGCGTCGCGCAGCGGCAACTCCAGGAAGAGCGTGCCGATCGGCTCGTCGAGCGTGGCCACCTCCTCGGCCGTGGGGTTGCGCGGCGCGGTAGTGGTGCGCACCGCCCGCACGCCGGCAAGCAGCGCGTACGCCTCGCGTTCGCGCAGCAGCGGGTGGCTGAGCGGGTGCAGGCCCACCCCGGCCCGGCCGGTCACCTCCGCGCCGTGGCGCATGACGACCTGCTGGGCCATCGTGCCGGAGGGGAACAGCACGGCCGCCTCCGCGCCGAGCAGCTCGGCCACCCGCGCCTCCAGTTCCGCGACCGGGCCGCCCTCGCCGTACACGTCGGGCAGGTCGTCACCGGCCACCGCGCCGAGAGCGGCCACCTGCTCCCGCACCGATTCCGGACGTACGCCGGAGAGCATCGTGTCGCAGCCCCGCTGGGCGGCCAGCCGGCGCAGCCGCTCCGCGTACCCGTCGCTCATCCGTCCGCCCCCAGCCGGCGCAGCCGGGTCACCGCCTCGGCGAGCACCTCCGGCCGCTTGCAGAACGCGAACCGGACCAGCCGGCGACCCGCCGCCACGTCGTCGTAGAAGACCTGCGTTGGCACCGCCACCACCCCGCACCGCTCCGGCAGGGACCGGCAGAACTCCACCCCGTCCCGGCCGCCGAGCGCTGTGACATCGGCGGTCACGAAGTAGGTGCCCTCCGGCGTGAGCACCCCGAAGCCGGCGTCGGCCAGCCCCGCGACCAGTTGGTCCCGCCGGCGGCGCAGGTCGTCGGCGAAACCGGTGAAGTACGCGTCCGGCAGGCCGAGCGCCACCGCCACGGCCGGCTGCAACGGGCCGGCGTTGACGAACGTGAGGAACTGCTTCACCCGCAGCACCGCCGCGACGAGCGACGCCGGGCCGCTCACCCAGCCGACCTTCCAGCCGGTGCAGGAGAACGTCTTGCCCGCCGAGGACACCCGCAGGGTCCGCTCCCACATGCCCGGCAGCGTGGCCAGCGGCACGTGCGGCGCGGCGGCGTCGGCGAACACGAGGTGCTCGTAGACCTCGTCGGTGACCGCGTACGTGTCGTGCTCCCGGCACAGCTCGGCGACCAGGGCCAGCTCGTCGGCGGTGAACACCTTGCCGGTCGGGTTGTGCGGCGAGTTCAGCAGCACCAGCCGGGTACGCGGCCCGAACGCGGCGCGCAGCTCGGCCGGGTCGAAGGCGTAGCGGCCGTCCGGGCCCGGGCGCAGCGTCACCGGGCGGCGCACCGCGCCGGCCAGCGCGATCGAGGCGGCGTACGAGTCGTAGTACGGCTCGAAGCAGACCACCTCGTCACCCGGCTCGCAGAGCGCGAGGATGCTCGCCGCGATCGCCTCCGTCGCGCCGGCGGTCACCACGATCTCGCCGTCCGGGTCGTACTCCAGGTTCCAGAACCGGCGCTGGTGGGCCGCGACGGCCGCGCGCAACGCGGGGATTCCCGGCCCCGGCGGGTACTGGTTGTGGCCGGTACGCAGCGCCTCGGCGGCGGCGGCGAGCATCTCCGGCGGGCCGTCCGTGTCCGGGAAGCCCTGCCCCAGGTTGACCGCGCCGGTGCGCACGGCAAGCGCCGACATCTCGGCGAAGATGGTGGTGCCGAACGGCCGCATCCGGGCCACCAGCGGATCCGTCGTCGTCACGGCGGCCAGCCTACGGCCCGCCGCCGACGTCGCAAGGTGTCACCACCCGAAGCAGGACGCCATCCCGCCCGTCGCGCTCGAATCCCGGGAGACGACCTTCCCGTCGATGGTGATCCGGCAGCTCACCCCGTCGCGCTGCTGGTCATCGGCGATGGCGACGATCTGCACCTGTTTCCGGTCGTTGGCGGTGAACGCCAGCCGCCACGGTGGCTGCATCCCGTTCACGGTGCGGAATTCGCCGTTGGCGTCGTAGAAGTTGACGTTCGCCGCTCCCGTGCCGGTGATCTCGTACACCACCGTGAAGCGGCCACGCCCGGCGGACGGGGTGGTGGCCGGGACCACCGGAGCCGTGGTCGGCTCGTCGGTGAACCCGCCGGGTCCGTCCGGCCAGCCCGGCAGGTCCGGCTCCCCGGACCCGTCGATGAACGGCCGGTCGTACGGCTCCCCGGACGTGGTCGACCCCTCGACGAGGCTGCCGAACACGCCCAGGCCCACGCAGCCGCAGACGGCCAGCACCAGCGCGACGACGATGGCGATGACCACCCCGAGCACCCAGCCCGTACCCGACCGGCGCGGCGGCCCGCCGGGATACGCGTACGGCGGCGGATAGGGCCCGGGCGGGTAGGGCCCGGGCGGGTAGGGCCCGGGCTGGTGGGAACCGGGCTGGTACGCGGCCGGTGGCCATCCCGGGGTGTCCGGAGTCGGCTGTCCGGTGGTGCCGGGCTGTCCTTCGGCGGCCTGGCCGGTGGTGCCGCCTGCCTGGCCGCTCGTGCCGCCTGCCTGGCCGGTGGTGCTGCCTGCCTGGCCGCTCGTGCCGGCTGCCTGGCCGGTGGTGCCGGCCTCGGGTGTCCAGGGGGTCGGATCCCACGGCCTCGGCGACCATGGCGCGGGCGGCGTCCAGGGCTGTGGCGCGGCCAGCGGGTCCGGCGGTGTCCAGGTGGCGGGCTCGCCGGCAGGTGGCGACGCCGTCGGGTCGCTCGGCCCGGGGGTCGGCTCGGGGGTGGGGGCCGTCTCGGACATCGGCTCAGCTCACAGGGGTACGGCGCGGACGACCGCGGAGGGGACGGACCGGGGGATGCCACCCGGCCCCCCAATGTAGGACGTGCCACCCATCCCCGCGCCCCCGCGCCCCGCCCGCCCGGCGACCGCCCCGCTTCGACGGAGATCTTGGAAGGAAACGGCCCCTGGAGGGGCCCAAAACTTCCAAGATCTACTGACGGCGGTTCGGTGAAGCGGACATGAAGGGCGAATCGGCGAGGGTGGGTGCGGCGGCGTCTGTGGAGGGGTGACGCGGGTTGGTGCCCAGGGCTGCGGCGCGGCCAGCGGTCCGGCGGGGGTGATTTGTCCGACGGAAGAGCAATGTTGATCGATTCGCTCATGCTCGGTGATCGTTGACCCACCTTCCGCGCACGCGCGATGAGCGAAACTCGGCTAGGCTGCGGACCATGTGTGGAATCGTGGGTTACGCCGGCGCGCGCCCGGCGCTCGGCATCGTGCTTGACGGACTGCGGCGGCTGGAATACCGAGGCTACGACTCGGCCGGCGTCGCCGTGGTCTGCGACGACGAGCTGCTGACCGAGAAGAAGGCCGGCAAGCTGGCCAACCTGGAGAAGGTGCTCTCCGAGCGGGCCGCCGACAACCCCGAGGACTGCGCCGCCAGCCCGATCGGCATCGGCGACGGCACCACAGGCATCGGCCACACCCGGTGGGCCACGCACGGTGGGCCGACCGACCGCAACGCCCACCCGCACCTCTCGCCGGACGGCCGGGTCGCGGTCATCCACAACGGCATCATCGAGAACTTCGCGAAGCTCCGCGGCGAGCTGGAGGACGAGGGCGTCGAGTTCGCAAGCGACACCGACACCGAGTGCGCCGCGCACCTGATCGCCCGTGCGCTCGCCGATCTGCGGTCGGCCGGTGAGGCCGACAGCCCGCAGTTGCTCGCCTCCGCCATGCGGGTGGTCTGCGGGCGACTCGAAGGGGCGTTCACCCTGCTCGCCGTGGACGCGGCCATCCCCGGCGCGGTGGTCGGCGCCCGGCGCAACTCGCCGCTCGTGGTGGGCCGGGGCGACGGCGAGAACTACCTCGCCAGTGACGTGGCGGCGTTCATCGAGCACACCCGGGACGCGGTCGAGCTGGGGCAGGACCAGATCGTCCTGATCACCGGCGACAGCATCGAGATCACCGACTTCGCCGGCCAGCCCGCGACCGGCAAGGACTTCCACATTGACTGGGACTCGTCGGCCGCCGAGAAGGGCGGTTACGACTGGTTCATGCTCAAGGAGATCGAGGAGCAGCCGCAGGCCATCGCCGACACGCTGCTCGGCCGGCTCACCGAGAGCGGCGAGATCGCGCTCGACGAGGTCCGCCTCAGCGAGCAGGACCTGCGCGACGTCGACAAGATCTTCATCGTCGCGTGTGGCACCTCCTACCACGCCGGCCTGGTCGCCAAGTACGCCATCGAGCACTGGACCCGCATCCCCTGCGAGGTGGAGCTGGCAAGCGAGTTCCGCTACCGCGACCCGGTGCTCGACCGCTCCACCCTGATCGTGGTGATCTCGCAGTCCGGCGAGACGATGGACACGCTCATGGCGCTGCGCCACGCCAAGGAGCAGAAGGCCCGCGTGCTTGCCATCTGCAACACCAACGGCTCCACCATCCCGCGCGAGTCCGACGCGGTGCTCTACACCCACGGCGGCCCGGAGATCGCGGTCGCCTCCACCAAGGCGTTCCTCACCCAGGTCGTCGCCTGCTATCTGATCGGCCTGCACCTGGCCCAGGTGCGGGGGATCAAGTTCGCCGACGAGGTGGGCGCGGTGGTGTCCCAGCTCCAGGAGATGCCGGCCAAGCTGCGCGAGCTGCTGGACCGGATCGAGCCGGTCCGCCAGCTCGGCCGCGAGCTGAAGTCCGAGCCGACGGTGCTGTTCATCGGCCGGCACGTGGGCTACCCGGTCGCGCTCGAAGGCGCGCTGAAGCTCAAGGAACTGGCATACATGCACGCCGAGGGCTTCGCCGCCGGCGAGCTTAAGCACGGCCCGATCTCGCTGATCGACGAGGGCACGCCGGTGATCTGCATCGTGCCGTCCCCGGTCGGCCGGGGCATGCTGCACGACAAGGTCGTCTCCAACATCCAGGAGGTACGCGCCCGGGGCGCCCGCACCATCGTGATCGCCGAGGAGGGCGACCAGGCGGTGGTCCGTTACGCCGACCACCTGATCTACGTGCCGCGTACGCCGACGCTGCTGGCGCCGCTTGTGACCACCGTGCCGCTCCAGGTGCTCGCCGCCGAGATCGCCGCGGCCCGCGGACACGACGTCGACCAGCCGCGGAACCTCGCCAAGTCGGTCACGGTCGAGTAGCTCGGATCGACGCCCGGCCCTCTCCGCCCCACGACGGAGGGGGCCGCGGCGTCTCACCGGCCCAGCACGATCCGCGCCATCCCGTCCAGGGCCGGGTTGTCGGGATCCCAGTAGCCGGTGTGGCCGTGCCGCGCGCTCGGGAAGCGCCGGCCGCCGAAGCCCGGCGCGCTCGGGTCGGCGCCGAACCAGAGCCGGTCGGAGTGCGGGTCGAGCACGGCAAGCGCCGGCCCGAGCGGCGTACCGGCCAGCACGGCACGGCGGGCCAGCTCGTCCGGCTGGCGGGCGAACCGGATCACGTCGTCGGGCGCGGTCGACGCCCAGACCTGCCCAGCCGGCATCCGCAGCTCGGTGGCGTGGTCGACGCCGACCCCGGGTGAGCCGACGAAGACGAGCGCGTCGGCGCCCAGCCCGTGGTCGCGGGCGGCGGCGCCGACCACGAGCGAGCCGTAGCTGTGCCCGAGCACGGTCTGCCGGGCCGGCGACCCCTCGTGCGTGGCCCGCAGCCCCTCCTGGAACCGGTGCAGGGCCGGCCCGGCGTCCTCGGCCTGCCGGGCGCCGGCCGCCTCGGTGAGGAAGTCCGGCGCGTCGTAGTCCAGCCAGAGCACCGCCGCCGTCTCCTCGCCCGGCCCGATCGCCGCGCACCGGTCCAGCACCCGGGCGGCCCGGCCCAGCTCGCCCGGCGCGTCGGCCAGGTCCGCGGTCATGCCGGGGACGTAGGTCAGCACCGCGCCGGCCCGGTCCGGGTTGCCGAGCGCCACCATCGCCCGTCCGTCCCCGGCGAGGTCGAGCCCCAGCAGGTACGCCCGCGGCGCGAACGGCGTCGCCAACCGCTCACCCAGCCCGTCCAGTCCGCGCAGCGCCGCCTCCACCCCGGCCAGCCGGACACGCCTGGTCACCTCGAACGGCCCGGCCGGCAGCGGGCGCAGCAGGGCGAGCCGGCGCGCGAGCAGTTCCTGGCGCCGGTCGGCGAGCAACAGCCGGTTGGCCTGGTCGCGGCCGGCGGCCGGCACTCCGTCCAGACAGCCCACCCGGCCCGGCTCGTGCCCGACCAGCCACCGCCGCTCGGCCGGGCTCAGGCCGGCCCACCAGCGGCTCACCTCGGCCGGTCCGGCTCCGGGCCCCGGTCGCCAGCCGGGTGGGACGCTCACCCACCCGGTCACCGCCGCCGTGGCGATCTCCGCCAGCCGGCCGGCCGCCTCCCGGTCCGCCGCTCCCGCCAGGGCCAGCGCCCCGCGGATACCGGCCTGCGCCTGGACCACCGCGGGCCCGGCCCGGTCGGCGGGTCGGGTCGGGTCGGGCCGAACGGCGCCGGTGCGGTCCACGGACAGGCCGCCGGTCTCGGCACGGGCCACCTCGGCGTCGAGCCGGGCCTTCGCCGCGCCCACCCGCGCGGCGAACTCGGCGAGCGCCTGATCGATCTCGAACAGGGCGGGCAGCCCGTCGGTGAGCGCGGTGCGCAGCTCGGCGAGGTGCCGCTGGGCGGCCGTCGAGGCGGCGCCGGACCAGCCCGGCCGGAGGTCGTCGGCCCGGGCGGTCAGCCCGTCGGCCCGACGGCGCACCGGGTCGGCGAGCCCGCGCCAGGCCGCTCCGGCGGCGAGCCAGGCGCCCGGATCCGCCCGCCAGAGCTGCGCGTAGCCGACCGGGCCCGCGCCGGCTTGCCGGGGCTGCGGGTGGCCGACCGGCCCCGGGCCGGTGGCGACCGCCGGACGCGGACGGGCGCGGACGCCGTCGCCGCTCATCGCGACGCCCCGGCGACACGGCGGGCCGCCCGCTGGTCCACCGCCTCGTAGCCGTCCGCGCCGCCGCGTAGCGCCTCGGCGCTGGCGGCCACCCGTGCCGCGATCGTGCCGGCCCAGCGCCGCACCGCGGCCTCCAGATCGTCGAGCGCCACCCCGGTCCGCCACCCGTCCGGCGGCGGCGTCACAGGCGTCGGCATCCCGCCCGGCCCGTGGGCCAGCCGGTAGGCGTCGTCGGTCAAGCCCCGGGCCACCGCGCGCAGCAACTCCGGATCGACGGCGAACGGCTCCTCGACCACGACCACCTCCCCTCCCGCCGGCCCCACCGGCCGGACCCGGACAGCGGGGACGCTAGGCGGGACGGAACCGCCCGCGCCGGCCCTGTGGACAACCTCGCCGGGTTTCCACAGGGGGCGTTCGCCGGCCTACCCGGGACCCGGGCCGCCGGTAGGGTGAGTTGGTGATCGTGGCCGATCCGGCCGGCGGGACCGAACGGGACGGGATGGCATGAGACCGGTGTGGCGGGTCGCGGATGTTCGCGCGGCAGAGGCGGGGCTGATGGCGACCCTCCCGTCCGGTGCGTTGATGCAACGGGCCGCGGCCGGGCTGGCCCGCAGGTGTGCGCTGCTGCTGGCGGACCGGGGCGGGGTCTACGGCGCCCGGGTCCTGCTGCTCGTCGGCTCCGGCGACAACGGCGGCGACACCCTCTACGCCGGGGCCCGCCTGGCCCGCCGGGGCGCCGCGGTCGACGCCCTGCTCCTCACCCCCGGGCGGGCGCACGCCGACGGGCTGGCCGCGTTACGCGCCGCCGGTGGGCGGGTGGTCGACCGACCGTCCGCCGTGGTCGACCTGGTGCTCGACGGCATCGTGGGCATCGGCGGCACCGGCGGCCTGCGGGAGACGGCCGACCAGCTCGCCGGGAGCCTGGCCGGGCGCGTCGGCCGGGACGGCACCCGGGCCACGGTGGTCGCGGTGGATGTCCCGAGTGGCGTCGCGGTGGACACCGGCCACGTCCCGCTGACCGGCGCCGGCCGGCCCCGCGCGGTCCACGCCGACGTGACCGTGGCGTTCGGCGCGCTCAAGCCGGCCCTGGTGGTCGGCCCGGCCGCCCCGCTGGCCGGCCAGGTCGACGTGGTCGACATCGGGCTCACGCCGTGGCTGCGCGGGTCACCGGCGCTGCGGGTGACCGAGTGGTCCGACGTGGCCGACTGGTGGCCGGCGCTCGGCGCCTCGTCGGAGAAATACTCCCGAGGGGTGGTCGGGGTGGCGACCGGCTCGGCCACCTATCCGGGTGCGGCGGTGCTCTCGGTCGGCGGCGCGCTTGCCGGTCCCACCGGCCTGGTCCGCTATGCCGGCGGCGCCCGGGCCGAGGTGGTGCGCCAGCACCCGTCGGTGATCGCCACCGGCCGGGTCGCCGACGCCGGCCGGGTGCAGGCCTGGGTCTGCGGCTCGGGGCTCGGCACCGGCGAGGACTCCGCCGCCGAGCTGCGCGCGGTGCTTGCCGCGCCGGTGCCTGTGGTGCTGGACGCCGACGCGCTGACTCTGCTTGTCGACGGCAAGCTCGCCGACCGGCTGCGCGGGCGGGACGCCCCGATCGTGGTGACCCCGCACGACCGGGAGTTCGCCCGGCTCTGCGGCGAGATGCCGGAGGAGGACCGGGTCGCCGCGGCGCTGCGACTGGCCGCCTGGATGAACGCGGTGGTGCTGTTGAAGGGCGACCGGACGATCGTCGGCACCCCCGACGGCCGGGCGTACGTCAATCCGACCGGCACCCCGGCGCTTGCCACCGGCGGCACCGGCGACGTGCTTGCCGGGCTGCTCGGTTCGCTGCTCGCCGCCGGGCTGGCTCCCGAGCGGGCGGCCACCGCCGCGGCGTACCTGCACGGGTTGGCCGGCCGGGAGGCGGCGGGTGGCGGTCCGGTGACCGCGCCCGACGTGGCCGCGGCGTTGCGTCCGGTGCTGGCCCGTCTGGGCTGATCCAGGGCTCGACGGCAGCCGGGTGGCGCCCGGTTGGCGGGGCCGGCCGCGCGGCTCACGGCCAGAATGATCACCGACGGAAGTAGGCTGAGGGTATGTGGCAGTCGGAGGTGCGGGTCGATCTCGACGCGATCCGGGAGAACGTGGCCCGGCTGAAGGCCGGAACCAGCGCCGAGCTGATGGCCGTGGTCAAGGCCGACGGGTACGGGCACGGCATGTTGCCGGCGGCCCGCGCGGCGCTCGACGCCGGGGCGGACCAGCTCGGTGTCTGCACCCTCGACGAGGCGCTCCGGCTGCGCCAGGAGGGGATCACCGCGCCGGTGCTGGCGTGGCTGCTCGACCCGGGCCTGCCGCTGCACGACGGGATCGCGGTCGGCGTCGATCTCGGCTGCGCCAGCCTGGCTCAGCTCGACGAGATGACCGAGGCGAGCCGGCGGGCGGATCGGCCGGCCCGGCTGCACCTCAAGATCGACACCGGCTTGTCCCGCGGCGGCGCGACCGTCGCCGACTGGCCGACGCTGCTGGAGGCCGCCGCGAAGGCCCAGGCCGACGGCGTGGTCGAGGTGGTCGGCGTGTGGAGCCACTTCGTCTACGCCGACTCGCCCGGCCACCCCACCACTGACCGTCAACTCGCCGTCTTCCACGAGGGGCTGGAGATGGTGACGCGGGCCGGCCTGCGCCCCCGCTATCGCCACCTGGCCAACTCGGCGGCCACACTGACCCGACCGGACACCCACTTCGACCTGGTCCGTCCGGGCATCGCCATCTACGGCCTGTCGCCGGTCGCGGGCGAACGGTTCGGCTTGCGCCCGGCGATGACCGCGCGGGCCCGGGTGATGCTCACCAAGCGGGTCCCGGCCGGCACCGGCGTCTCCTACGGTCACACCTACCTCACCGAGAACGAGAGCAATCTGGCCGTGGTGCCGCTCGGCTACGCCGACGGGGTGCCCCGGCACGCCTCGAACACCGGTCCAGTGCTGCTCGGCGGCGAGCGGCGGACCATTTCCGGGCGGGTCTGCATGGATCAGTTCGTGGTCGACTGCGGCGACGACGAGGTGGCCGCCGGTGACGTGGCGACGCTGTTCGGCAGCGGCGCGGACGGCGAGCCCACCGCCGACGACTGGGCCGAGGCGGTCGGCACCATCAACTACGAGATCGTCACCCGGTTCGGCGGTGTCCGGGTCCCGCGTGTGTACGACGGTGAGAAAACATGAGTCCGCGACTTCGGGTGCCTCGGCCGCGCGGCGCCGCCGGCAAGGTGGCCGGGCTGGTCGGCGCCGCCGTCGGGGTGGCCGCCGCCGGGCTCGCGGCGGGTGTCGCAAGCGAGCGGGTCCTGGTCCGCCGGCTGAAGAACGACCCCGCCGACCGGTACGCCCACGAGGTGTTCGGCCGGCAGCGTCACGACGAGGCATACCTGCTGGAGATGCCGGACGGCACCGACATCCACGTGGAGGTGGTCGAGCCGACCCGGCCGGTCGCCGGGCACCCGACCGTCGTGCTGGTGCACGGCTTCTGTCTGGACATGGGCACCTTCCACTTCCAGCGCCAGATGCTCGCCGACCGGGGCGACTACCGGGTGGTCGCGTACGACCAGCCGGGGCACGGCCGCTCGGGGCGACTGGAGACCGGCGAGTACGACCTGACCGCGCTTGGCCGCACGTTGCGCCGGGTGCTCGACGAGGTGGCCCCGGACGGGCCGCTGGTGCTTGTCGGGCACTCGATGGGCGGCATGACCATCATGGCGTTGGCCGAGCTCTATCCGGAGCTGTTCGGCGACCGGGTGGTCGGCACCGTGCTGATGGCCACCTCCGGCGGCCTGGCGGCGGAGACCAAGCTGGTGGCTCCCGCGCTGCTCGGTCGGGTCGGCGCGCCGGTGCTCCACATGGTGAGCAACGCCACCCGGTACGGCGGCACGGTGATCGACAAGGCCCGCCGGTCCACCTCGAACGTGGCCTGGCTGCTGACCCGCAAGTACGGCTTCGGCACCCCGAAGCCGAGCCCGGCCCTGGTGTCGTACGTGGAGACGATGAACTCCCGCACCTCTGCCGACACGGTCACCCGCTACCTGCGGACCCTGGCCACCCACTCGCGTTTCCCGGCGCTTGCCGCGCTCGCCGGGACGCCGGTGCTGGTGATCGTGGGGGACAAGGACATGATTACGCCGGTGACGCACTCGGAGGAGATCGTCCGGCGGCTGCCGGAGGCCGAGTTCGTGAAGATCCACGACAGTGGGCACGTGGTGATGCTTGAGCACGCCGACGAGGTGAACGCGGCGTTGGAGAGGTTCCTGGAGTCACTGGGGTGAGTGTGGTCGTGGTGGAGCTGAAGACCGTCGACGACACCCGCGAGTTCGGCCGGCGGCTGGCCGGTGTGCTGCGCGCGGGGGACCTGCTGCTGCTCAGCGGTCCGCTGGGGGCGGGCAAGACCGCGCTGACCCAGGGCCTCGGCGCCGGCCTCGGGGTACGCGGCGACATCACCTCGCCCACCTTCGTCATCGCCCGGGTGCACCGGCCGGACCCGGCGCGGGGCGGCCGGGTGACGCTCGTGCACGCCGACGCGTACCGCCTGGGTGAGGCCGCGGATCCGCGGGCCGAGATCGACGACCTCGACCTGGACGCCTCGGTGGACGAGGCGGTCACCGTGGTGGAGTGGGGCGAGGGGATGGTCGAGCAGTTGGTCGACGCGCACCTGCGGGTCCGCATCGACAGGCGGGACGACGACACCCGGATGGTCACGCTGGAACCGGCCGGCGGCGACTGGGCGTCCCGGCTGGCCACCCTCGGCTGAACGCTGTCGTACCCGCTGCCTAGAGTCCCGGGGACGACTGCGAAAGGTTGCCGATGCCCGACGACGCCCCCGCCCTCGACCTGTTGGCGCTCCTGCCCGAGCCGTGGCGTGCGGCCCTCACCCCGCACCTCGACCCGGTCCGCACCGCGGCGCTTGCCGAGTTCGTCGCCGGGGAGTACGCCACCGCCACGGTCTTCCCGCCGCTTGCCGACCTGTTCTCCGCCTACCGGTTGTGCGGGCCGGCGGAGACCCGGGTGCTCATCCTCGGTCAGGACCCCTACCACAAGGTGGGGCAGGCGCACGGCCTGAGCTTCAGCGTGCGGGCGGGCGTGCCGGTGCCGCCGTCGCTGCGCAACGTCTTCAAGGAGTTGGAGGCGGATCTGGGCGTGCCGAGGCCGCGCGGCGGCAATCTGGACGGCTGGGCGGCGCAGGGTGTGCTGCTGCTCAACTCGGTGCTGACGGTGCGGCAGGCCACCCCCGGTTCGCACGCCAACCGGGGCTGGGAGGAGTTCACCGACGCCACCATCCGGGCGCTCGACGCGCTCGACAAGCGGGTGGTCTTTCTGCTCTGGGGTGGCTACGCGCGTAAGAAGGCGGCGCTTGTCACCAACCCGCGGCACGTGGTGCTGGAGGCCGGGCATCCCAGCCCGATGAACCCGAAGGGTTTCCTGGGCAGCCGCCCGTTCAGCGCGACCGACAAGGCGCTCGCCGACGCGGGCCTGCCCACCGTCGACTGGGCGCGCTCCGCGGGCTGACCGCCTGGCCTCAGGCGTGCGGGTCGTCGTGCAGCACGGCGGTCAGACTGCGGTGCAGCGCGGTCCGTTGCCGGTCGGTGAGCGGGGCGAGGAAGGTCTCCTCGACCTCGGTGACGGCCTCGGTGGCGGTGGCAAGCAACCGCTGGCCGGCCTCGGTCGGGATGAGGTCGTAACGCCGCCGGTCGGTCTCGCTGCGTTGGCGGCGCACCAGGCCGGCCGCCTCGAACTCGTCGACCATGGCGACGACAGTGGTCGGGTCGAGCGCGAACAGGTTGCTCAGTTCCTGCTGGGAAAGCGGGGCCAGCGTGTGCACCGCGGTCAGCGCGAAGAATTTGCGACCGGTCAGCCCGTGCGCGACGAGCGCCTGCTCCACCGCCCGGATCATCAGCAGCCCGGCGCGGTGGAGCAGGTAGCCCGTGTGGTCCCGCAGGAGGCTCGGCGGCGGCGTACCGGCGGAACTCGGCCGTGCCACTCGCCACCTCCGGTAGTCGCCGTCCGGCGCGGACGCCGGTTCGGCCTCATCGTAGGCCAGCGCCGGCTGGCGCTCAGCCGTCGGCCCGCTCCGCCACGGCCGTCGCGTGCAGGTCGCGGTTGCGGATCCATCCGAACGCGACCACGGCCGCGGCCAGGGCGAGGAACGAGCTCACCAGCAGCACGTCCCCGAGGCCGGCGACGAAGGCGGCCCGCCCGGCCTCGCCCGCCTGGGGGGCGGCTCCGGCCGCGACCGCGCGGCCCAGTTCGGCAGCGCCCAGGTGGTCGATCACCCGGTGCTGGAAGAGCGCACCGAAGCCGGCGATGCCGAGGGCCAGGCCGACCTGCTGGAAGGTGACGTTCGTGCCGGAGGCGGCACCGGACTTGGCCGGCTCGACGACGCCCACGGAGAGCGCGGCGCGGGGTGGGTTGAACGCGCCGAGTCCGACGCCGATCAGCACCATCGTGGGCAGCAGCGCGGTCCAGTCGCTCGTGGCGTCCACAAGTGGCTTGAACAGCAGCAGCCCCAGCCAGATGCAGGCGGCGGCGAACGCGACGAGCACCCGGTGCGGCAGCCGGGCGGTAAGTGACCCCGCGAAGATCGCGGCGACGAACAGCGCCACGGTCAGCGGCAGGAAGCGCAGCCCGGACTCCCAGGGGGAGTAGCCGAGGATGTTCTGCACGTAGGAGATCAGCAGGAAGATCGCCGACATGCCGCTGGAGGCCACCAGGATCGCCGCGAGCGAGATGGTGCGGTAGCTGGTGATCCGGAAGAACCCGAGGTCGAGCATCGCCGCCTCGCCGCGGTGCTGTTCGATCAGGACGAAGCCCGTGAACAGCACCGCGGATCCGACGAACGCCCCGACGATCCAGGGGCTCGACCAGCCCTCCTGCTCGCCGCGCAGCAGGCCGAGCACCAGCAGGGTGAGCGCCGCGGAGAAGGTGGCCAGGCCCGGCCAGTCGACACGTCGGGCCCCGTGCCCCGGCGTGTTCGGCATCCGCAGCATCCCCAGGACGAAGGCGACCACGCCCACGGGGAGGTTCACCAGGAAGATCCATCGCCAGTTGACGCCGCTGGTCAGCGCGCCGCCGATCAACGGTCCGAGGGCGATGGCCAGGCCCGAGCCGGCGCCGAAGATGCCGAATGCGGCTCCTCGGCTGCGCCCCTGGAACTCCCGCCCGATGAGCGCCGGACCGACCGCGTAGAGGACGGCTGCGCCCATGCCCTGCACGCCCCGGGCGAGGTTCAGCGTCAGGATGTCGGTGGCCACCCCGCAGGCCACCGACGCGGCGGTGAAGATAGTCAGGCCGGCCAGGAAGACCCGCTTGCCGCCGAGCCGGTCGGCCAGCGAGCCGCCGGTCAGCAGGAACACCGCCAGGGTCAACGCGTACGCGTCGATGACCCACTGCAACCCGGAGAAGTCGGCGTGGAGCGTGTTACGCAGCTCGGGCAGCGCGACGTTCACCACGGTCAGGTCGAGGGTCAGCATGAACGTCCCGGCGGTGACGATGGCCAGGGTCCACCACCGGGTGGGGGACGGGCCGGTGACCGGGCCGTCCGGTGCGGTCGCCGTGGGGCCCCCGGAGCTGACCGCGTGGTTCGGTGCGGACATACTTCCTCCACAGTGTTCTCCGATGGTCGGATAACTCTATCATTCCCTCAGACTACTTTCTCCCGTCCCGCGTAGGGACCCCTTTCCTGTCCGAAGCCCGTCAGCGCCGAAGCCCGTCAGCCGCGGGCGCCGCTGTCCACCCCGTAGGTGATCGCGAGGCTGTGAGCGGCCGGCGAGCGGTCGTCGGCCGCCGGTGGTGGTTCGTCGAGCCGTAGCGCCGGATCGTCCCGCAGCACCTGCCCCTGCAGCCGGCCGAGTGTCGCGCCGGGATCGAGCCCCAGCTCGGCCCGGAGGACGCGGGCCGCCTGCGCGTACGCCGCCAGGGCCTCGGCGCGCCGGCCACTGCGGTACAGGGCCACCATGAGCTGCGCGGTGAGCCGCTCACGCAGCGGGTGCCGCGCCACCAGATCGAGCAGCTCCGGTACGGCGAGCCGGTGCCGCCCGACCGCGAGCTCGGCGTCGATCCGGTATTCCACGGTGGTCAGCCGCAGCTCCTCCAATCGCCCCAGCTCGGCGATCACGCTTCCGTGCAGTTCCGTGTCGGCCAGCAGCGGACCCCGCCACTGCGCCAGCGCCTCGGACAGCACCTCCGAGGCCGCGCTCGGTTCGCCGGCGCGCAACAGCAGTTGCCCCCGCACGGCGAGCCGCGCGAACCGGTCCGTGTCGAGTTCCCCCGGCTCGACCCGGAGCCGGTATCCGCCGGACTGGCCGACCAGTCGGTCCCGCTCGTCGGCGAGCAGGCGACGCAGGCGCCAGGCGTAGGTGCGGATCAACCCCTCGGCGCTCGACGGTGGTCCTTCGCCCCAGATGGCCTCGGCCAGGCGTTCGGCGGAAATGAACCGATTGGGTTCCAACAGCAGCGCGGCGAGGAGAGCGCGTTGCTTGGTCGAAGTGATGACAAGCTGTCGCTGGTCGTGGCATAACGCCACGGGTCCGAGCAGCCCGAATCGCATGGACATGCGAACATTCCTCCCCCGTGCGGCGGCCGGGTCGTCGCCGGCTGCCTGTTGCCGTTTCTCTCGATAGACCCTCGTTAGATGAGCGGTACACGGCGCCCTGTCACGCTGGGCCGGTGGCGGTGGGTGGGCCGGCAGTCGTCGTTGATCTCGAATCGGCCGGACCAAATCTTACGCTCGCGCCATTCCAGCATGCGCTCGGCAAACAACATGTCGAGTTTCGGGCAACGGGGGGAACGAAAGTGGATCAGAGAACGGTCCGGTACGCGGCAATTGATCATTGCCTGGGAAGAAGTGGCTCCCGCTATTTCGGCCAGGGATTCCGGCGGGTCGGGCACCGGGTGCGCGAGCTGCGTGTCGTCGCCGGTGGGTCGACCGACCTCGTCTCCGCCGTAGTCGATGTCGAGTACCCGGACGACTGGTCGAGCAAGCCTGTCGTCGATGCTCCCCGACCGCACCTGAGCACCGTGGACGCGCTGGTCGTGGCGGTGCAGCTGGCCGAGGCGCTGCTGGTGCGGGTGCACGGTCTGGACGAGGAACGCCGGCGGCGGATGTGGCTGCGGTCGTTCGCCATGAAGGCGGGCGCGACGCCGCAACTGCACCTGGTCGGCGTCCCGGCGACCGGCCGCCGGGAGAGCGTTCTGCCGGCGCTTGACGGCCCGGGCGCGCTGGTGTCCCGCTTCGACATCAGGGTGGGCACCATCCGGGTCGCCTGTGACATCGGTCACGACGGCGGGGACGGCGCGTCGGCGGGGGAGTGGTCCGAGATCAGCGAGCTGCTCGGTGACTCGGCCGGCCGGGTCTACGGGCGGGGGTTCACCCGCCGGCAACAGCTCATCACGGATCTTGAGGTGGACGTGCCGGCGGGGGCGGTGCGCGGGCTCATGCTGATGACCGACGCGACGCCGCCGCCCGGAGGTTGGACCGGCTTCTCCGCCCACTACGAGCCGGCCCTGTCGATGGTGGACTGCCTCATCGCGATGGCCCAGCTCGCCCAGGTGCTCATGTACGACTGCGACGGCGTCGAGCGCGCCGAGACCGGCAATCTCTGGATGCGCCGGGTCGCCATGTCCGCGCGTACGCCGTACCAGCCGATCACTAATGCGTTCGTCGCCAACGGAATGGTGGTGAACGGCAGGCACATCGACCGGGCCGGTGCCCGGTGGAGTCTCTACGACCTGAGCGGAGTCTGCCAGGGAATCGAGACCACCGCATCGCTTGCCTACCTACAGCCGACCGAAATCCTGTCCTCGATCTGACGGAGGTCGACCCCGTGTCGGTACCAACGGAAAAACCCCTACGACTCGCCATTTCCGGCACTTTCGGCGTGGGTAAGACCACCACCGCCGAGGCCGTGGCAATTGCCGCCGGAATTCCCCGTACCCATGCCCTGACCTCGCGCGAGATTCTGCGTGACCTGGTGCCGGGGAAAACTGTTCAGGAACTGTCCGCGACGGAACTGCTGCTGCTCGGCCTGCGCCGGTTGGAGGAGCGGATCCACAACGAGGCCGAAATCCCCGGCTCCTTCGTCTCCGACGGCTCGGTGATCCACGAGTGGGTCTACGGCGAGGCGCGGATGCGGGTCGGCATCAACCCGGGCGCCAGTTGGGCGCTGCGGACCGTGAAGGCGGTGGTCGGCCTGCCGTACCGCCGCTTCTACCAGAGCTACATGGACGCCTACGGGATCATCGTCAAGAACCGGGCGGCCCGGCTGTACGACGCGTACGTGCACCTGCCGGTGGAGTTCGAGATGGAGCGGGACGGCCACCGGCCGGTCTCGGAACCGTTCCGTCTCCTCTCCGACCGGCTGCTGATCGAGACGTTGGAGGAGATCGGCGTCCGCTACGACATCGTCGGGGGCACCGTCGCCGAGCGGGTGGCGAAGATCCTGGAACTGCACCGGTTGCCGCTCGTCGTGCCGGTGGACGAGGCGATCGAGCTGGCGGGGCGGCGCGTCCGGGAGGCGACCGACGTGCTGGAACGGCACTCGCGGGAGATGGCGGCCGACCGGGACCGGTCGCTGCGCCGCCGCCTCCGGTACGCCGTGCGCTACTGACCCGGGACGGCAGGAGGAGGGACGTGATCCCATGAGCGTGACCGAGCGGCTGCGGCGGCGGGCGATGGACAGTCCGGGTTTCGTCCGGCTGGCCCGCCGGGTGCTGCCCCGGCTGGACGTACGACTGCACAGGTGGACCGGGGGCCGGCTCACGTCGAGCCCGGGGGCCGGCCGGACGCTGCTGCTGACCACCACCGGGCGGCGCTCCGGCGAGCCCCGCACCACCCCGCTGATCTACACCCGACAGCGGGACGGCTATCTGGTGGTGGGCTCCAACTGGGGCGCCGGCGGCCGGCCCGCCTGGCTGCTGAACCTGCTCGCGGAACCGACCGCGACGATCGAGGTCGACGCCGCCCGCCGGTCGGTGGTCGCCCACCTGCTGGACGAGGCGGAGCGGACGGCGGTCTGGGCCGAGCTGGTCCGGGGCTGGCCGCTCTACGGCGAGTTGGCCGAGCGGGCCGGCGGCCGGCCGCTGCCCGTCGTCCGGCTCACCCCGATCCGGCCTGCGCCGGGCATCCCGATCCGGCCGGCGCCGGACTGACCGATCCGGCCCGCGCCGGGCATCCCGATCCGGCCCGCGCCGGGCTGACCCGCGCCGGTCGGACCGGGCCGGATAGGCTGGCAAACCGTGCTCGTACTCGTGGTGGACTCCTCGACGCCCGCGGTGACCGCGGCGCTGGCCGAGGTCTCGGCGGACGGCGTCGCGCTCCGCGCGTCCCGGTGCACGGTCGACGGCCGGGCCCACGGCGAGTTGCTCGCGCCGCAGGTCGACGCGGTGCTCGCCGAGGTGGGCGCGCGCCCCGCCGACCTGGCCGCGATCGTCGCCGGGCTCGGCCCGGGGCCGTTCACCGGCCTGCGGGTGGGGCTGGTCACCGCCGCCACCGTGGGCCAGGTGCTCGGCGTGCCGACGTACGGCGTCTGCTCGCTCGACGGCCTCGGCCACCCGGCAGCCGCCGGCGAGCCGGTGCTGGCGGCGAGCGACGCGCGGCGGCGGGAAATCTACTGGGCCGTCTACGACGGCGCCGGCCGGCGCGTCGCCGGGCCGGACGTGGCCGCACCGGCGGTGGCCGCCGAGCGCGCCCGCGACCTGGCGGTCGCCGTCGCGGTCGGCGACGGCGCGCACCGGTACGCGGACGTGCTGGGCCTGCCGGTGCGGGCCGAGCCGCGTTACCCGGATCCGATGGCGCTTGTCGGCCTCGCCGCGGAGCGGATCCGGGCGGGCGCGCCGGGCGAGTCGCTCACCCCGCTCTACCTGCGCCGGCCGGACGCGGTGGCGGCCACCGGCCACAAGCCGGTCCTGCGATGAGGCTGAGCCGGTTCCGCTGGTGGCACGTGGACGAGGTGCTGCCCATCGAGGCGGACCTGTTCGGCGCCGAGCAGTGGTCGCCGGGGATGTTCTGGAACGAACTCGCCAACGGGCACTTCTATCTGGTCGCCGTCGACGACGACGGCAGCGTGGCCGGCTACGCCGGGCTGGCCGTGGCCCCGCCGGACGAGGCGTGGGTGCAGAACATCGCGGTCCGCCGGGACGCCCAGCGCCGCGGGGTCGGCCGGACGCTGCTGGAGGCGCTGCTCGCCGAGGCGGCCCGGTGCGGCGTCCGCAGTACGTTGCTGGAGGTCGCCGCCGACAACGCCCCGGCGCAACGGCTGTACGCCACGTACGGCTTCGAGCCGATCGGCGTGCGGCGCGGCTACTACCAACCGAGCAACACCGACGCGCTTGTCATGCAGCGCAATAAGGACTGACGCGGATGGCTGACGAACCACTGATCCTCGGCATCGAGACCTCCTGCGACGAGACCGGCGTGGGCATCGTGCGCGGGCACACGCTGCTTGCCGACGCGCTCGCCTCAAGCGTCGAGGAGCACGCCCGGTTCGGCGGGGTGGTGCCGGAGGTGGCCAGCCGGGCCCACCTGGAGGCGATCGTGCCGACCATGGACCGGGCGCTGCGGGACGCCGGCGTCACCATCGCCGACGTGGACGCGATCGCGGTGACCTCCGGACCGGGCCTGGCCGGCGCGCTGCTCGTCGGCGTCGCCGCCGCGAAGGGCTACGCGGTGGCCGCGGAGAAACCCGTGTACGGGGTGAACCACCTCGCCGCGCACGTGGCTGTGGACACGCTTGAGCACGGCCCGCTGCCCGAGCCGGCGATCGCGTTGCTGGTCTCCGGCGGGCACTCCTCGCTGCTGCGCGTCGACGACCTGGCCCGGGGTGTCGTCCCGCTCGGCGCCACCATCGACGACGCGGCCGGGGAGGCGTTCGACAAGGTGGCCCGGCTGCTCGGGCTGCCGTTCCCGGGCGGGCCCCACATCGACCGGGAGGCGCGGGCCGGCGACCCGGCCTCGATCGCGTTCCCGCGTGGGCTGACCGCCGCGAAGGACCTGGCCGGGCACCGCTTCGACTTCTCGTTCTCCGGCCTGAAGACGGCGGTGGCCCGCTGGGTGGAGGCGCGGCAGCGGGCCGGTGAGCCGGTGCCGGTGGCCGACGTGGCGGCGTCCTTCCAGGAGGCGGTCTGCGACGTGCTCGTCGGCAAGGCGCTCGACGCCTGCCGCAGCAGCGGGATCGACACGCTTGTGATCGGGGGCGGGGTGGCGGCCAACTCGCGGCTGCGGGCGATGGCCGAGCAGCGGGCCGCCAGGCACGGCGTCCGGGTGCGTACGCCCCGGCCGAAGCTCTGCACGGACAACGGCGCGATGGTGGCGGCGCTCGGTTCGCACCTGGTCGCCGCGGGCGTCGCGCCGAGCCGGCTGGACCTGCCGGCCGACTCGGCGATGCCGCTGACCGTGGTCAGCGTCTGACCGTTGGAGGGGACCGAATGATCGTCCGGATGTGGGAGGCGAAGGCCGAGCCGTACGGCTTCGCCGACCTGATCACCTGGGTCTGCGAGACCGCGCTGCCCGAGTTCGAGCACGACCCGATGCACGTCGCAAGCGAGGTGTTCTCCTCCACCGACCATCGACTGGTGGTGATCTCGAAGTGGCGGAACAACCCGCGGGAGCTGCCCGAGCCCCCCATGCGCCTGGTAGCCCGCCCGCCGCACCACTGGGACTTCACCTCCGTCGACCGCTGAGGGTGTAAGGAGGGGGCCCCGCTTAACGCCTCTGGTATAGGCGGGGCCCCCTCTTAACACCTGCTCAGGAGCGGCGCATCAACCGCCAGGTCGCGTACCCGCCGGTGCCCAGCGCGATCAGGAACACCGCCCACACCACCCCCGTCCCCACCTGGAGCCCGGGGCTGCCCACGTTGGCCTTGGCCGCGGCGATCAGCGAGTCGCTCTGCGCCGGCGGCAGCGCGGGCGGCGGCAACTGCTGCCAGCGGACCAGTCCGGTGCTCTCCAGCATGGTCATGTGGTCGTTGACGAACCTGTTCGCGTCCTCGGCGAGCTTCCGCACGACCGGGTCCTTGGTGCTGGCCCGGACCGCGCCGATCACCGGGAAGATGTTGCCGTGGGCGACCCGGAGCCGGGTGACGAAGATCTGGTCGAACTGTGCGCCGGTGGCGTTCTGCATCTCGGTCAGCCACCCCTTCTGCTGGGTCGTCGGGTCCGTCGGCAGGACCGCGCCCAGTTTGTTGGCCGCCTCGACCACCAACTGGTCCAGCTCGGCGTGCTGGCGGGCGATCTCCGCGCCGACCTCCCGTACCCGGGGGGACTGGCCCTTCTCGGCGGCCATCGTCCCGGCCGGCATCTCCCAGAGCCCGGCCAGCCGGACGCCGTTGAGCAGCGTCATGTCGGCGGCGTTCATCTGCACGCCGGGATTGGGCGCGGCCTGCGCCGCGCCGGGAAGAACGCCGATCCCCGCGCCGAGCACGACGAGCAGCAGGGTCACCCGGTGCGCCAGCCGGCGACGTGCGGATTCCAGCGATGCCATGGTTGCGGTGCCTCCTCGGTCCGGACCGTTACGCGGGTCGCGGACGGCCGCACCCGACCGGCCGTCCCTCCGTCCGCACACTGGTACGGATCACGGGGCCGATCAGTTCAGCGGGTCGGCGAGGAGGCGTTCGAAAGCCAACTCGGCGGCGCCGACGAGCGCCGCGTCGTCGCCGAGTTCCGGGGTACGCAACCGTACGTGCTCCAGGCAGGCGGGCAGCCCGTTGCGGTTGAGCCGGCTGCGTACCTGGGCCGCGGCGGCCAGGTAGAGGTCGCGCATGGTGCCACCGAAGATGACCATCTCCGGGTTGAAGATGTTCACCAGGTTGGCCACGCCGAAGCCGAGCCAGTCGCCGGCCTGCCGGACCGCGGTCTGCGCCCGGGCGTCTCCGCGGTCGGCGGCGTCGAAGACTCCCAGCAGGGCGTCCCGGCCGCGTGCGTCGGCCCGGTCGGCGGCGCGCAGCAGCCCGTACTCGCCGATCTCGGTCTCCCAGCAGCCGCGCCGGCCGCAGTCGCAGCGCGCGCCGTCGCGGACCACCACCATGTGGCCGACCTCGCCGCCGTAGCCGCCGTGCCCGGTCAGCCGCCGCCCGCCGGCGATGATGCCGGCCCCGACGCCCACGTCCCCGTACAGGTAGATGACGTTGTCGCAGCCGGTGGCCGCGCCGCGGGCGTGTTCGGCGAAGGCGGCCACGTCGGCCACGTTGCCCACCGTGATGGGTACGTCGATGCCCAGCTCGGCGGCGAGCGCGGCGCCGATCGGCTCGTCCACCCAACCGGTGGTCGGGCTGAGCCGCACCAGCCCGTCGTCGCGGCGCACCATGCCGCAGACCGCGACCCCGGCGCCGACGCAGAACGACTCCGCCGGCACCGTCTGGTGCATCTCCTTGACCGCGCCGGCAAGCAGCGGGGCGGCCTCCCCGGCAACGAGGTTGCGCGGCCGGTCCAGCTCGCGACGGTCGAGCACCTCACCGCCGAGCCCGACCCGCGCGGCCCGCAGCCGGTCCACCTCGACGCTGTACGCGTACGCGTAGACCCGGCCCGACTCGGGCCGGACGACGAGTGACGGTCGTCCGGCCCGGCCGGTCTCCTTCGGTGTTCCCTCGCTCACCAGACCGGCGCCGGCCAGGTCCGCGGTCAGCGCGCCGATGGTGCTGCGGTTGAGCCCGAGCGCGGTGGTCAGCTCGGCGCGCGTGGTGGCGCCGTGCACGTGCACGTAGCGGAGCAATGCGCCCAGGTTCTGCCGGCGAATCTCGTCCTGGCTGGGACCCGCGCGCATTGCCACTGCCATGGTGTGTCCGCGCCCGGGGTCAGCGCGTGCCGGTGGCGGCGGCCCGCCGCCTCGACAGCGCGTCGATGGTCGCGGCGGCGAGCAGGACCACGCCGGTGACCACGAACTTGACGCCCGAGCTGTACCCCATCAGTCCCATGCCGTTGTCGATCACCGCGACCACCGCGCCACCGAGCACGGCGTCGAGGACGCGGCCCTTGCCACCGAAGAGGCTGGTGCCGCCGATCACCGCCGCGCCGACGGCGTAGAGCAGCACGTTGCTGCCGCCGGTGTTGGGGTCGACCGAGTTGGCCCGGCTGGCCGCCACGATGCCGCCGACGGCGGCCATCCCGGAGCAGATGACGAAGACGGAGATGCGGATCTTGTCGACGTTGATGCCGGCCCGGCGGGCCGCCTCGGCGTTGCCGCCGACCGCGTAGATGTGCCGGCCGTAGCTGGTGCGCTGGAGCACGAACGTCCAGACGATCAGCAGCAGCGCGATGATCGGCACCACGATCGGTACGCCCTTGAGCGAGGTGACAAGCACGTTCCGGCTGCGCTCCAGGTTGAGCACGTAGACCGCGATGCCGAGGATCACGGCGAGGCCACCGATCCGGGCGGCCACCACCGCGATCGGGTCGGTGACCAGGCCACGGCTGGACCGGTTGCGGTATCGCAGCAGTTGCACGGCCGCGTACCCGGCGACGGCCACCGCGGCCAGCGCCCAACCCAGCACGGGCGGGAGGTTGCGGTTGGCGATCGCCACCAGCACGTCGTCCCGGACCGCGATGTTGGCACCCTCGTCCATGAGCGTCAGCACGACGCCCTGGAAGGCGAGGAACCCGGCGAGCGTGACCACGAAGGACGGGATGCCGACCTTCGCGACCAGCAGGCCGAGCACGATGCCGATGACCAGGCCGGTGCCGACGGCGGCGAGCACCGCCACGTACCAGGGGTATCCGAGCACGGTGACGGTGTTGGCCAGGATCGCGGCGCAGACGCCGCTGGCGAAGCCGGCGGAGAGGTCGATCTCGCCGAGCAGCAGGACGAAGACCAGGCCCATCGCGATAAGCGTGACGGCCGCGCCCTGGGTGAACAGGTTGGCGAGGTTGCCGGCGGTGAAGAACGACGGGCGGGCGATCGAGAAGCCCACGGCGAGCGCGAGGAGCATCACCACGGCGGGCAGGGCGCCGATGTCGCCACCGCGTACCCGGCGCCAGTAGTTGTTCACGTGGCTGCCCACGGTCGGCGTCGGCGTGACGCCGGCCGGGCCTTCCTTCTTCACGACGGTGGCGGTCATCGGACGGCTCCTGGGGTGGTGTCGGCGGGCGCGGCGCCGGTGCCGTTGCTGCCCGGTTCGCCGGCGAGGCCGAGGTCGCCGGAGCGGCCGGCGGTGATCAGCTCGACCACCTGCGAGTGGGTGATGTCGGTGGTCTTCACCTGGGCGACCATCTGGCCGAGGTAGAGCGCGGCGATCCGGTCGGAGACCGCGAAGACGTCGTTCATGTTGTGCGAGATGAGCACCACGGCCAGGCCGTTGTCGGCCAGCCGGCGGACCAGCTCCAGCACCTGGGCGGTCTGCGCGACGCCGAGCGCGGCGGTGGGCTCGTCCAGGATGACGAGCCTGCTGTTCCAGAGCACGGCCTTGGCGATGGCGACGGTCTGTCGCTGGCCGCCGGAGAGGCTGGCCACGTGCTGGCGCAGCGACTTCACGGTGCGGACACTCAGGCTGGCAAGCGTCTCGGCGGCCATCTGCTCCATCGTCGGCTCGTCGAGCACGATGCCGCTGCGCTTCTCCCGGCCGAGGAACATGTTCTGCACGATGTCGAGGTTGTCGCAGAGCGCCAGGTCCTGGTAGACGACCTCGATCCCGAGCGCGGCGGCGTCCCGGGGGCTGTTGATGCTCACCGGCCGGCCGTCGAAGACGAACTCGCCGGCCTCGGTGGGATAGATACCGCTGATGCACTTGACCAGGGTCGACTTGCCGGCGCCGTTGTCACCGACGAGCGCGGTCACCTCGCCCGGGTGCGCGGTGAAGGCGACGTCACGCAGCACCTGGACGGGACCGAAGCTCTTGTCGATCCCGCGTAGCTCCAGCAGGGGGGTTGCGGACACGGGGGTCTCCTTTGGGCGGAGGGAGGTCTCGGATCCCGTCCGGCGTGGACGCCGCCCGGCACGGAAGTCGTTCCCGTGCCGGGCGGCGCCGCCTGATGCGGGTGGGTCAGCTCACGCCGGCGTCGGTGCAGAGCTTGGCGAACGCGCCGGTGCAGAGCTCTTCCTTGGTGACGTAACCGTCGGCCACGACGTCGTTGACGTTGTCCTTGTAGATGGCCTTCGGCTCCAGCAGCACGGACGGGACGTCCCGGTTGCCCTCCGGGTCCTTGACGGTCTGCCCGGTGTCCTTCTTCTCGCCCTTGGCGAGCGCGATGGCCAGCTCGGAGGCGGCGTCCGCCTCCTTCTTGACCGCCTTGTAGACGGTCATGCACTGGTCACCGGTGAGGATGTTCTGCAGGCCCTCCTTGGTGGCGTCCTGACCGGTCACCGGGACCTTGCCGTTGAGCTTGTTCTTCTTCAGCACCGAGATGGCCGCGTTGCCGAGGCCGTCGTTGGCGGCGAGCACGCCGTCGATCTTGCCGCTGGCCTTGGTGAGCTGCTGCTCGAAGATCGTCGCGGCCTGCGCGTTGTCCCAGGCCGGCACCGAGTCGTCGGCGACCTTGGTGTATTCCTTCGAGTCGAACTTCGGCTTGAGCACCGAGTCGTACCCGTTCTTGAACAGGGTCGCGTTGTTGTCGGTCGGCGAGCCGTTCAGGTACGCGATCGCCGGGTTCTTGGCGCCCTTGTCGGTCAGGCACTTGCTCAGGCCCTCGCCCTGGAGCTTGCCGACGGCCTCGTTGTCGAAGCTGACGTAGTACTGGGCGGAGCCGCCCAGGGTCAGCCGGTCGTAGTCGATGGTGGCGACGCCCTGCGACTTGGCCTTGTCGAGCACGGCCTTGCCGGTGCCGGAGTCCAGGTTGACGATCATCAGCACGTTGACGCCGTTGGTGATCATTTGGTCGGCGATGGTCTGGAATGCGGTCTTGTCGTTCTGCGCGTTCTGGATGTCGGACTCGACCCCGGCGGCGTCGAACGCCTCCTTGAGGTACTTGCGGTCCGCGCCCTCCCAGCGGGCGGAGGACTTGCTGTCCGGCAGGATCACGCCGATCTTCGGCTTCTTGTCGTTCGAACCGCCGGACTGGTCGGAACCGCCGTCGTCACCGCAGGCGGCCAGGCCGCCGGTCGCGAGGAGGCTGACGGCCGCGAAGGTGAGGAAGCCCTTGCGCATGTGCACGGGTCCTTTCGGGGGTGGGGGAGTTGCGTTCGGTTGTTTTGTTGTGTCCGGCAACGTATTCCGCGCTTCCCGCCCTCCGCAAGAGTGCCGAGGTCAGAAGTTTGTTGGCGGCGGTAACAATTCAGCAACGCGGTTGTCACCCGGTCGACACCAAGGGAAGAACCGCTCGTTCAGCGCCCAGCCACGGGGGCGGTCACGGCCCCGGTCAGCGCGACCAGATCGGCCGGGGCGAGCTGCACCTGCAAACCCCGGCGGCCGGCCGAGACGTACACCGTCTGGTGCGCCAGCGCGGAGGTGTCGATCACGGTCGGCAGCGCCCGGCGTTGCCCGAGCGGGCTGATCCCGCCCCGCACGTACCCGGTCGCCCGCTCGGCCGCGATCCGGTCGGCAAGTGCGGCCCGCTTGCCGCCGACGGCGGCGGCCAGCGCCTTCAGGTCCAACTCGCCGGTCACCGGCACCACCGCCACGGTCAGCCCGCCGTCGACGTCTGTGACAAGCGTCTTGAACACCCGCTCCGGCGGCGCCCCGAGCGCGGCGGCGACAAGCGCGCCGTAGTTCGGCGCGTCCGGCGAGACGTCGTACGGATGTGTGCTGTGCGCGATCTTCCGCCGGGTCAGCAGCGCGGTCGCCGGAGTGCCCTGTCCCGCCATGACCGCCAAGCTAACCCGGCCGTCGCTCCGCGGCGAGCCGGAACGTCCGGGCCGTCGCTCCGCGGCGAGCCGGAACGGCCGGTCGGGGACGGCGATCAGCCGGCGGCCGGTACCGGCCGGCAGATCAGCACCGTGGGCGCGCCGGCCACCCGGGTCAGCACCAGGCTGGCCGCCTCGTCGCCGGCCAGCCGCAGGTCGCGGCGCAGCTTCTCCGGCTCCAGCGCCGACCCGCGTTTGCGGATCTCCACCCGGCCGACCCGGCGCTCCCGCAGCAGGGCGCGCAGCCGCTTCAGTGAGAACGGCAGCACGTCGGTGATCTCCAGGCAGCGGGCGAACGGGGTGCGGCGCGCCGCGTCCGCGTAGAGGTAGGCGATCGACGGGTCGGCGAGGGTGCCGTCGAGGTCGGCGGCCAGCTCCGCGACCAGGTGCGCCCGCACCACAGCCGGGTCCGGGTCGTAGAGGAACCGCCGGACCGCGCCCACCTCCGCTTCGTCCGCGCCGGTGCCGGTGAGGTGATAAGAAGGGGCCCCGCCTATACCGGAGGCGTTAACCGGGGGCCCCTCCTTCTCCCGCAGCAGGGTGGCGCGGCGCGGGACGTCGGACAGGGCGCCGCACCAGAGGGTGGCCTCCACCAGGTCGCCGTCGACGCTCACCCACTCCGCCTCGGCGCCGGCCGGGATCAGCGCGTGGTCCAGGCCGGGCGCCACCTTGACCACGGTGTGCGGCACCCGCGCGGCCAGGTCGGTGACGAAGCCCCACGGCGGCGAGTAGGCGTTCGGGTCGAAGATGCGCCGGCCGGTGCCGGTGCGCCGTCGCGCCGGGTCGCAGAACGCGCCGTCGACCCGGCTCACGTCGAACGCCGTGGCGTCACCGCACTCGACCGTCACCAACCCGGCCAGCCCGGCCGCCTCGGCGTTCGCGGCGGCCATCGCCGCGGTCACCGGATCGGCCTCCACCGCGTACACCCGGATGCCGGCGCGGGCCGCGGCGAGCGCGTCGGCGCCCAGCCCGCACCCGAGGTCGGCGAGCGTGGTCACGCCCGCGGCGCGCAACCGGGCGGCCCGCCGGTCGGCGACCACCCGGCGGGTGGCCTGCTCCAGCCCGGGCCGGGTGAGGAACATCCGGGCCGCCGCCGCGCCGAACTTGCCGGCCGCCAGGCGGCGCAGCTCCGCCTGGGTCAGGGCCGCCGCCGCGAGGTCGCCCGGGATTCCGGCCGAGCGCAGCGCGTCGGCCGCCGTCAGCGGGTCACCGCCGGCCACCCGCTCCGCCGCGGCGAGCGCGGCCGACCCCTCGGCGGTACGCAGGGCGGCGAGCTGGTCGAGATCCACCCGGCCATTGTCCCGGCCGGCCTCGCGGGGCGACACGGCGGACGACGCGCTGGCACTCTCCTTGACGGAGTGCTAGCCGAGGAATAACCTGCGATTAGCACTCTCACCCTGAGGGTGCCAACGCCCGGGCCCTGGTGCCCGGGGGTTGAACGCCAGGCGGACCGGCACCCGCGACGACGGCCCCGCCCGGTGGCATGTGGCAGATTGACGCTGGTCGGCGTGCCGACCGGTAACGACACCAAGTACCCCAGGAGGGTATGCCCGTGACTACCGCGACCAAGGTTGCGATCAAGCCGCTCGAGGACCGCATCGTGGTGCAGGCGAACGAGGCCGAGACCACCACCGCCTCGGGCATCGTGATCCCCGACACCGCCAAGGAGAAGCCGCAGGAGGGCACCGTCCTCGCTGTGGGCCCGGGCCGGATCGACGACAAGGGCAACCGCGTGCCGGTCGACGTGAAGGTCGGCGACACCGTCCTCTACTCGAAGTACGGCGGCACCGAGGTCAAGTACGCCGGCGAGGAGTACCTGGTGCTCTCCGCCCGCGACGTCCTCGCGGTCATCGAGAAGTAAGCAACCGATCAGTGTCGTTGCCCCGGTCCGGCTCGCCGGGCCGGGGCAACGACGCTTCGAAGGGATACTGATGGCAAAGATCCTGAGCTTCTCGGATGACGCCCGGCACCTGCTCGAGCACGGTGTCAACGCCCTCGCGGACGCGGTCAAGGTCACCCTCGGCCCCCGCGGGCGCAACGTCGTCCTGGACAAGAAGTTCGGTGTGCCCACGATCACCAACGACGGCGTGACCATCGCCAAGGAGATCGAGCTCACCAACCCGTACGAGAACCTCGGCGCGCAGTTGGTCAAGGAGGTGGCGACCAAGACCAACGACGTCGCCGGCGACGGGACCACCACCGCGACCGTGCTGGCCCAGGCCATGGTCCGTGAGGGCCTGCGCAACGTGGCCGCGGGCGCCAACCCGACCGGCCTGAAGCGGGGCATCGACGCGGCGGCGGCCAAGGTCTCCGAGGCGCTGCTCGGCAAGGCCACCGAGGTGGCCAGCAAGGAGTCGATCGCGCAGGTGGCGACCGTCTCCGCGCAGGACGCCACGATCGGCGAGCTGATCGCCGAGGCGATGGAGCGGGTCGGCCGCGACGGTGTGATCACCGTCGAGGAGGGCTCCGCGCTCACCACCGAGCTGGACGTGACCGAGGGTCTCCAGTTCGACAAGGGCTTCATCTCGCCGAACTTCGTCACCGACGCGGAGGGGCAGGAGGCGGTCCTGGAGGACCCGTACATCCTGATCACCACGCAGAAGATCTCGGCGATCGAGGAGCTGCTGCCGCTGCTGGAGAAGGTCCTCCAGAACAGCAAGCCGCTGCTCATCATCGCCGAGGACGTCGAGGGCCAGGCCCTGTCCACGCTCGTGGTCAACGCCATCCGCAAGACCGTCAAGGTCTGCGCGGTGAAGGCCCCGGGCTTCGGCGACCGGCGCAAGGCGATGCTCCAGGACATGGCGATCCTGACCGGCGCCGAGCTGGTCGCCCCGGAGCTGGGCTACAAGCTCGACCAGGTCGGCCTGGAGGTGCTCGGCACCGCCCGTCGCGTCGTGGTCGACAAGGAGAACACCACTGTCGTCGACGGTGGCGGCCAGTCCGCCGAGGTCGCCGACCGGGTCGCCCAGATCCGCAAGGAGATCGAGGCCTCGGACTCCGACTGGGACCGGGAGAAGCTGGCCGAGCGGCTGGCGAAGCTCTCCGGCGGCATCGCGGTGATCAAGGTCGGCGCGGCCACCGAGGTCGAGATGAAGGAGCGCAAGCACCGCATCGAGGACGCCATCGCCGCGACCAAGGCCGCGGTGGAGGAGGGCACGGTCCCGGGTGGCGGCGCCGCTCTGGCCCAGATCCTGCCGGTTCTCGACGACGACCTGGGCTTCACCGGTGACGAGAAGGTCGGCGTCTCGATCGTGCGCAAGGCGCTCGTCGAGCCGCTGCGCTGGATCGCCCAGAACGCCGGCCACGACGGCTACGTGGTGGTGCAGAAGGTCGCCGGCCAGGAGTGGGGCACCGGCCTCGACGCCGCCGTCGGCGAATACGTCGACCTGGCCAAGGCCGGCATCCTCGACCCGGTGAAGGTGACCCGCAACGCGGTCACCAACGCCGCCTCGATCGCCGGCCTGCTGCTCACCACCGAGAGCCTCATCGTGGAGAAGCCGGCCGAGCCGGAGCCGGCCGCCGCCGGTGGGCACGGTCACTCGCACGGCCACGGCCACCAGCACGGCCCGGGCTTCTGACCCGAGGAGTACGGCCCGACCTCAGGGCACACCGCCGAGCCGGCGGTGTGCCCTGAGCCGTATTCGCTTACGGAACGCTGACGGAATTGGCGGCGGACCCGGCCGGTCGACCAGACTGGGCTGCGTGAGCACGATCTCCCGCCGTTCCGCGGCCCTGGCCGGTGTCGTCGCCGCCGTGGTGGCACTCGGCATCGCCGAGCCGGTGGCCGTCCTGACCGGTCCCCGGTCCGCCCCGCTGATCGCCGTCGGCGGCCTCGTGGTCGACCTGGTGCCCGAGCCGCTCAAGCAGTTCGCCATCGACCTCTTCGGCACGTACGACAAGATCGCGCTGTTGGTCGGGACCGCGCTGCTGCTGGCCGGCTTCGCGGCGCTGCTCGGTGTGGCGGCGGCCCGGCGGCTGGCCGTCGGCCTGGCCGGCATCGGCGCGTTCGCCGTGCTCGGGGTCGCCGCCGCGCTGACCCGGGCCGGCGCGAACGGGTTCGACGCGCTGCCCTCGCTTGTCGGCGCCGCCCTCGGCGGGCTCACGCTCTGGGCCTTCATGGCCGGCCCGCTGCGGCCGGACCGCGACCCGGCCGCCCCGGCGACGTTCTCCGGCGGCGCCACCGGACCCGCGCCGCCGTCGCCCGGACCTACGCCGCCTCCGGCGGTCACAGAGCGGAGGCCGTCGCCCGGGCCCACGCCGCCTCCGGCGGTCCCCGGACCCGCGCCGCGGCACCGGCCGCCGCCGCCTCCGGCGGTCGCCGCGCTCGCGCGCGAGGAGGAGACTCCGGGTGGCTGGGAGCCACTGGAGAGTCGTGACGCGGAGTCCCGACGCCGGTTCCTGCGCGGCGCCGGCCTGCTGACCGGCGCGGCGGCGGTGGCCGGGCTCGGCGGTCACTGGCTGGCCGGCCGGCGGGGCGTCTCGGCGGCCCGGGCGGCGGTGACGCTGCCCGCGACACCGGCGCCACAGGTGCCGGCCGGCGCGGATCTGTCCCTGCCCCGGCTCGCCCCCTACGTCACGCCCAACCGGGAGTTCTACCGGATCGACACCGCGCTCGTGGTGCCGCAGGTGGACCCGGTCACCTGGCGGCTACGCATCCACGGGCGGGTCCGCAACCCGATCGAGCTGAGCTTCGACGACCTGCTCGCCCGGCCGATGGTCGAGCGCTACGTGACGCTCGCCTGCGTCTCCAACGAGGTGGGTGGCGACCTCATCGGCAACGCCCGCTGGCTCGGCGTACCGCTCAAGGAACTGCTTGACGAGGCCGACCCGGAGGACGGCGCGGACCAGGTGGTCGGGCGCGCGGTCGACGGCTGGACCTGCGGCACCCCCACATCGGTGCTGCGCGACGGGCGGGACGCGCTGCTCGCGGTGGGGATGAACGGCGAGCCGTTGCCGATCGAGCACGGCTTCCCGGTGCGGATGGTGGTGCCCGGCCTCTACGGGTACGTCTCGGCGTGCAAGTGGGTGACCGAGCTGGAGCTGACCAGCTTCGCCGACTTCGACGCGTACTGGGTGCCGCGTGGCTGGTCCGCCCAGGGTCCGGTGAAGACGCAGTCCCGGATCGACACCCCGCGCGCACGCAGTCGCCCCGCCGCCGGCCCGGTGACGGTCGCCGGCGTGGCGTGGGCG
The DNA here is from genome assembly GCF_056150385.1 of Micromonospora marincola. NCBI lineage: Bacteria > Bacillati > Actinomycetota > Actinomycetes > Micromonosporales > Micromonosporaceae > Micromonospora > Micromonospora marincola. Next base: position 66,027 of record NZ_JAXCFT010000006.1, read on the forward strand.
CAGCACCGGGGCATCCGCCGCGTCGAGGTACGCGTCGACGACGGTCCCTGGCGCGAGGCGACGCTGGCCCCGGCGGTGTCGTCGGACACCTGGGTCCAGTGGTCGTGGCGCTGGGAGGCGACGCCGGGCGAGCACACCCTCGCGGTACGCGCCACCGACGCGGCCGGCGAGACGCAGCCGGAGCGGCGCAGCCCGCTGGCCCCGGACGGCGCGACCGGCTGGCACACCGTCAAGGTGACCGTGCCCTGACCCCGTCCCACACCGATCCCAGGAACGACATCCCGGATCGGCGCATCTCGGCCTGGATCATCCAAGCAACCGCACGGTCCGGCTCGGGTGCTCCGCCCGCGTAGCCGGCTGAGTCGTTGGCGCTCTCAACTCCAAAGGCGCTGAGCGAGGGCTCCTGGCCTCACTGCGCCGAAGCGCGAGGCGGGGGACAGGCGCGACGCCGCGCCCCGGAGGTTCGGGGCGCGGCGTCGGGAAGTGTGATCCGGGTCAGGCGACCTTGCGCTGGTCCGGCACGGCGGTCTTGTGGGACCGGCCGAGGCGGGCCTCCAGCCGGGCGACGTCCACCTGGGACTGCCGGCGGTCGGCCAGGTCCTCCCAGCCGAGGGCGAGCAGCCGCAGCCGCTCGGACTCGCTGAACCCGCCCCAGACGCCGTACGGCTCGCGGACGGCGAGGGCGTGGGCGGCGCACTCGGCGCGCACCGGGCAGGCGCGGCAGACCGACTTCGCGCCGGATTCGCGGCGCAGCCGGGACGAGCCGCGCTCGCCGTCCGGGTGGAAGAACTGGGCGCTGTCGCGGCCCCGGCACGCGCCGAGCCGCTGCCAGTCCCACAGGTCGACGATGGGTCCAGGCAGCCTACGTACGTTCGACATCAGCACCCCTCCTCCCGCGCGGCACCGCGGAGAATGTTCGTGGCCAGCTACCGGGCGGCGGTCCGCGCGGGATGCCGGTTCCGGATGAACGTCTCGGTACCCGAGCCGTCCCCGGCTCACACATCTGTGATCGAAAACCTCGGACAACCAGCGGCATATGACCCATATGTCGGAAAAGTTCGGATGATTGCCCGGAACCCCCTCCCGACCCCACCCGCACGTGGTCTGCTCTGAGTCGGAGAGGAGCCCACTGTGCGTAGCGTTCTCGTGTGCGTTCGGACACCATTGGCGGCCCAGCATCTGACTTCCGCGGCGGCGCGGCTCGGGCTGGCCGGCGTCGTCCGGACGGCTGTCTCCGATCCCGAGGTGATGCTGCGGCTGGCCGAGCGCCCGGTGGATGTGGTGCTCGCCGACACCGCTCTGACCCGGCCGGACAGCGCCGGCTTCGTGCGTCGGGTGCTCGCCCGCGCCCCGCACGCCGCGGTGCTGCTGCTCGGCGCCGAGGAGTCGGAGTCGGCGGCGGCCATCATCAGCGCCGGGGCGCGCGGTCTGATCCAGAACGCCGACCACGACCTGACCAGCGCGGTGGCGAAGGCCCTGCTGCTGCTCTCCGCCCCCGGACGCGCCAATCGGAACCGGGTGGCCGACACCGCCCGGGACGCGGCGGCGGTGGGCGGGCCGGCCCGGGCGACGGCGCCGGGGCGTACCCCCGGTGGGCCGGGCTGGCCAGGAGCGCCGACAGATCCCGCGGGCCTGCCCACGGTGGTGCCGGTGCAGCGTGGTGAGGACGCCAACGACCCGGCGCATGAGGGGCCGGAGGCGCCCCAGCCGGGCCCCGGCCAGCGCCCGGCGCGGTCACCGCGCAGCGCGGTCGGGCTCACCGAGCGCGAGCTTCAGGTGCTGCTCGGCATGGCCGAGGGCAAGAGCAACGCGGAGATCGGGCGGGAGTTGTTCGTCTCCGAGGACACCGTCAAGACGCACGCCCGGCGGCTGTTCCGCAAGCTCGGCGCACGCGACCGGGCGCACGCCGTGGCGGCCGGTTTCCGGGCCGGCCTGGTGGCCTGATCAGCGGCGGAACGTCACTCCGCGGTGGCGTCGTCGGTGCCCTCGGTGAGCGTGTCGTGCACGCCGTCGGCGTAGCCGCGGGCGTAGTCCCAGCTCACGTAGTGGTCGGGATCCGGGTCGTAGGCCGGCTCGTGCACCCGGGGGCGGCCCGAGTTGAGCAGGTGCCGCAGGTTGCCCCGGAGCAGGTCCCAGTCGAAGTAGTGCGGCTCGCGGCAGTCCTCGCACTCGATCACCAGGCCACGCACCCCGATCGGCTGGAGCAGGGCCTGGTAGATCTCCAGGTCGGCCAGATCCTCGAGCACGTCCTGTCGCTCGACCTCGGTCAGCGGGTCGAGTGCGTCCTCCTCGCCGGAATCGTGCAGGCCGGCAGCCGGATCGGCCGGGTCGCCGTTGAACGGGTCGATGGGCTCGTCGTGCACCCTCTCACCGTAGACCCCGGGCCGCCGGAAAGCCCGCCCCCGGCCCGGCTGTGGCCCGGCCTACGCAGGGCCCGCCACCGGCCGGAGCCGGCCGGGCCAATGGGTACGATGAGGCGACGCGCCGTCACCTAGGGGAGCAATCGTGGAGAATTCGCCCAGCACCGAGATCCCGACCGGCCCCGACGGCGAGCTGGGCGGCCATCTGCCCGAGCTGCCGGCCGGCTCCGCCCGGGTGGTGCCGCTCGGGCTGACCTTCGACGACGTGCTCCTCCAGCCGGGCGAGTCGGACGTGGTGCCCAGCCGGGTCAACACCCGGACCCGGCTCACCCGCAACATCGAGCTGACCGTGCCGCTGCTCTCCAGCGCGATGGACACCGTCACCGAGGGGCGGATGGCGATCGCCATGGCCCGCCAGGGCGGCATCGGCGTGCTGCACCGCAATCTGTCCGTCGAGGACCAGGCGCTCCAGGTCGACCTGGTGAAGCGCTCCGAGTCCGGCATGATCACCAACCCGGTGACCGCCAGCCCGGACGACACGCTCCGCGACGTGGACGCGCTCTGCGGTCGCTACCGCATCTCCGGCGTCCCGCTCGTCGACGGCCAGGGGCAGTTGGTAGGCATCGTCACCAACCGTGACATGCGCTTCGTCTCCGACCCGGCCACGCCGGTCCGCGACATCATGACCCGCACCCCGCTGATCACCGCTCCGGTCGGGGTGAGCAAGGACGACGCGCTCGCCCTGCTGCGCCGGCACAAGGTGGAGAAGCTGCCGATCGTCGACGGGTCCGGCAAGCTGCGCGGCCTGATCACGGTCAAGGACTTCACCAAGAGCGAGCAGTACCCGAACGCCACCAAGGACGAGGCGGGCCGGCTCCGGGTCGCCGCCGCGGTGGGCGTGGGCGAGGACGGCTACAAGCGGGCCCGCGCCCTGGTCGACGCCGGTGTCGACGTGGTCATCGTGGACACCGCCCACGGTCACCAGCGGGCCGTGCTGGAGATGGTCGCCCGGCTCAAGCGGGACGTGACAGTCGACATCGTGGGCGGCAACATCGCCACGTACGCGGGCGCGAAGGCGCTCGTCGACGCGGGTGCCGACGGCGTCAAGGTGGGCGTCGGCCCGGGTGCCATCTGCACCACCCGGATCGTGGCCGGCGTGGGCGTGCCCCAGGTCACCGCGATCATGGAGGCGGCCCGGGCCGCCCGGCCGGCCGGCGTGCCGGTGATCGGCGACGGCGGCATCCAATACTCCGGCGACATCGCCAAGGCGCTCGTGGCCGGCGCCGACGCGGTGATGCTCGGCAGCCTGCTGGCCGGCTGCGAGGAGAGCCCCGGCGAGCTGATCTTCATCAACGGCAAGCAGTACAAGGCGTACCGGGGGATGGGCTCGCTCGGCGCGATGCAGTCCCGCGGTCAGGGCAAGTCCTACTCCAAGGACCGCTACTTCCAGCAGGACGTGATGGCCGAGGACAAGCTGGTCCCCGAGGGCGTCGAGGGTCAGGTGCCCTACCGGGGTCCGCTCGCCCAGGTCGCCCACCAGCTCACCGGCGGGCTGCGCGCCGCGATGGGATACGTCGGCGCGGAGAGCATCCCGGAGCTGCACCGGCGTGGACAGCTCATCCGGATCACCGCGGCCGGGCTCAAGGAGAGCCACCCGCACGACATCCAGATGACCGTCGAGGCACCCAACTACCACTCCCGCTGACCCCCCCCTCCACCCCCGAACACACCTGGAGTACCCATGCGTGACGTGGTCGAGATCGGGCTGGGCAAGACCGCGCAGCGCGGTTACCACCTGGACGACATCGCCATCGTGCCGAGCCGCCGTACCCGGGACGTCGACGACGTCTCCACCGCGTGGCAGCTCGACGCCTACCCGTTCGGCATCCCCTGCGTCGCGCACCCCTCGGACGCCACCATGAGCCCCGCCTCCGCGGTGCGCCTCGGCGAGCTGGGCGGCCTCGGCGTGCTCAACGTCGAGGGCCTCTGGACCCGGTACGAGAACCCGACCAAGATCCTGGAGGAGCTGGCCGGCCTGGGCGAGGACGCCCGCACCACCAAGCGGCTCCAGGAGGTCTACGCCGAGCCGATCCGCCCCGAGCTGATCGCCGAGCGGGTCCGCGAGCTGCGGGCCGGTGGCGGCACGGTGGCGGTCCGGGTCTCGCCGCAGCACACCCTGGCGCTGGCTCCGGTGATCCTCGACGCCGGCGTGGACATCCTGGTCATCCAGGGCACCCTCGTCTCCGCCGAGCACGTCTCCACCACCGACGAGCCGCTGAACCTCAAGGAGTTCATCGCCGACCTCGACCTGCCGGTCATCGTCGGCGGCTGCACCGACTACAAGACCGCGCTGCACCTGATGCGCACCGGCGCGGCCGGCGTGATCGTGGGCATCGGCGGCGACGACTGGTCGACCACCGAGTCGGTGCTCGGCATCCGGGTGCCGATGGCCACCGCGATCGCCGACGCCGCCGCGGCCCGCCGCGACTACCTGGACGAGACCGGCGGCCGGTACGTGCACCTGATCGCCGACGGCGACATGCAGACCTCCGGCGACATCGCCAAGGCGCTCGGCTGCGGCGCGGACGCGGTGATGCTCGGCGAGCCTCTCTCGCTCTGCGCGGAGGCGCCGGCCGGCGGCGCCTGGTGGCACTCCGCGGCCAGCCACCCGTCGCTGCCCCGGGGCGCGTTCGAGGTGGCCGGTGAGCCGCTCGGCTCGATGGAGAAGCTGCTGTTCGGGCCGGCCGACGAGCCGGACGGCCAGCTCAACCTCTTCGGCGGCCTGCGCCGCGCGATGGCCAAGTGCGGCTACCGCGACCTGAAGGAGTTCCAGAAGGTCAGCCTGGTCCTGGACCGCCCCTGACCGGCGGCCACTTCGCCGCAACTCCGCCGGCCGACGCCGTCCGGCCGCCTAGGGTCGGTGCATGACGCGCAGGCGGGTCTGGACGGCGGGCGTGCTGGCGGTGGCGCTCGCTGCCGGCGGGTGCACGGGCACCGACGACGGCGGGTTCCGGCCGGGTGCGGCGGACGCCGGTGACCCGTACGTGCCGGGGGCCGGCAACGGCGGCTACGACGTCGGGCACTACGCGCTCGACGTCCGCTACGACCCGGCCGGCGACCGGCTCACCGGTACCGCCACGCTGACCGCGACCGCCACCACCGCGCTGTCCCGGTTCCACCTCGACCTCGCCGGCCTCGACGTGGACCAGGTCCGCGTGGACGGCGAGCCGGCGAAGCACCGGCACGACGACACGGAACTGGTCGTCACGCCCGCACGTGGGCTGCCGGCCGGGAGGCGGTTCACCGTCGAGGTGGCGTACGGCGGGGTGCCCCGGCCGCTGCCCGACGCCCAACTGGGCGACGGCGGCTTCCACCACACGCCGGACGGGGCGATCGCGCTCGGCCAGCCGCAGTCGGCGAGCACCTGGTACCCGGTCAACGACCACCCGTCGGACAAGGCCACCTACGACGTCGCGGTCACCGTGCCGGACGGGCTCGCCGCGCTCGCCAACGGCGTCCCGAAGCCACGGACGAGCACCGGCGGCTGGACCACCTGGCGCTGGTCGGAGGGCTCGCCGATGGCCAGCTACCTGACCACGCTCGTGATCGGCGACTACCGGGTCGCCACCGGCACCCACGACGGGAAGCCGATGGTCACCGCCGTCGCCGCGGCGCTGCCCGCGGACGGGCCGGCCGCCGCGTCGGTGGCCCGCACCGGCGAGGTCGCCGACTTCCTGGCCGCGCGCTTCGGGCCGTACCCGTTCGACGCGTACGGCGGGGTGGCGGTCGCCGACGACCGGATCCGGTACGCCCTGGAGACCCAGACCCGCCCGGTGTACGGGCCGGGTTTCTTCCGCGGCGACCGGCCGAACACCGAGGTGGTCGCGCACGAGCTGGCCCACCAGTGGTTCGGCGACAGCGTGTCGGTGGCCCGGTGGAGCGACATCTGGCTCAACGAGGGCTTCGCCACGTACGCCGAATGGCTCTGGGCCGAGCACGACGGCGGGCGGACCGTGGCGCGGACCGTCGCCGACAGGTATGCCGCCACCGACTGGTCGAAGCCCTCGGTCGACCCGGGCCGGGCCGGCATGTTCGGCGACGCGGTCTACCAGCGGGGCGCGTTGGCGGTGCACGCGCTGCGCCGCGCGGTAGGCGACGAGACGTTCTTCCGCGTGCTGCGCGGGTGGCTGGTCGAGCGACGCGACGGCAACGCCACCACCGCCGATTTCATCGGGTACGCGGAGCGGGCCGCGGCCCGGCCGCTGCGGGCGCTCCTCGACGCCTGGCTGGTCGGCGCGACGCCGCCGGGCCTGCCCTGACGCGCGCCCGCCGCGACGGCGGGCTGCCGTGACGCGGGCGTGATCGGCACTGGGTAGGCTGCCGCGGGCGAAGCGGCCCCGGGGCGGGGCCGCCGAACAGGGTCCGGGGAAGGATCGAGGCGATGGCGCGGCGCGGCGGACGACGACGGCTCGGGCTGCTGGCCTGCGGGACGCTGCTGCTGGCCGGCTGCGGATCGGCCGAGCCGGACCGGAGCGCCGCGGCGCCCACCGAACCCGGTCCGACCGCCACCCGCAGCTTCGCGCCCGGTGCGGCCGGCGCTGGCGACGCCTACTTCCCCCGTTACGGCAACGGCGGCTACGACGTCGCGAGCTACACGATCAAGGTGCGCTACGACCCGGACACCGACAAGCTCACCGGCACCACCACGGTGCGGGCCACCGCGACCGCCGACCTCTCCGCGTTCAACCTGGACCTGGCCGGGCTGACCGTCCGCGCGGTCACCGTGGACGGCGCCGCCGCCCGGCACTCCCGCACCGACGACGAGCTTGTCGTCACGCCTGCCACCGGGCTCGCCTCCGGCAACGGGTTCGTCGCCGAGATCCGGTACGACGGCCGGCCCGAGGCCCTGCGCAGCGAGACGCTCGGCGAGGGCGGCTGGCTGCACACCGTCGACGGGGCGATCGCGCTCGGCCAGCCGCAGTCGGCGAGCACCTGGTTTCCGGTCAACGACCACCCGTCGGACAAGGCCACCTACGAGGTCGAGATCACCGTGCCAAAGGGGCTGACGGCGGTCGGCAACGGGGTGCCGAAGGAGAAGACGACCGCCGGTGGCTGGACCACCTGGCGCTGGTCGGAGGGCTCGCCGATGGCCAGCTACCTGACCACTGTGGTAATCGGGAAGTTCCGCGTGACCACGGGCGAGCACAAGGGCCGCCCGGTCTGGAGCGCGGTCACCACGCAACTGCCGGAGGGCGCGCCTGATCGTTCGATCGCCCGCACCGTCGAGGTCGCCGACTACCTGGAGAGCATCTTCGGGCCGTACCCGTTCGGCGCGTACGGCGGCGTGGTGGTGGCCGACAGCCGGATCCGGTACGCGCTTGAGACGCAGAGCCGGCCGGTCTACGCGTCAAGCTTCTTCCGCCGGGGCGACAACACCGACGTGGTGGCGCACGAGCTGGCCCACCAGTGGTACGGCGACAGCGTCTCGATCCGGCGCTGGCAGGACATCTGGCTCAACGAGGGGCTTGCCACGTACGCGGAGTGGCTGTGGGCCGAGCACACGGGAAAGTCGACGGTGCAGCGCACGTTCGAGCAGAAGTACGCGGGCGCCTCCAACCTGGTATGGCGGACGCCGCCGGGCAAGCCGGGGGTGGAGAACCTGTTCGGCAGCTCGGTCTACGACCGGGGCGGGATGACCGTGCACGCGTTGCGGGTGGCGGTGGGCGACACCGCGTTCTTCACGATCCTGCGCACCTGGGCGGCGGAGCGGAAGGACGGCAATGCCACCACTGCGGACTTCGTGGCGCTGGCGGAGCGGGTGTCCGGGAAGAAGCTCGACAAGCTCTTCGACGCCTGGCTGTTCGGCACCGAGCGCCCCGCCGCCCCCAAGCCGAAGTAAGGCGGGGGCCCCTGTTAACGCTTTCTGCATAAAAGGGGCCCCCGCCTAACACCTCAGGTCTTGACGCGCAGGGACGGGTGCGCGGACAGGTACGCCTCGGCCCGGCCGCCGCGCAGCGCGGGGAGGAAGTCGCGGCCCAGCTTCTGAAGCTGCTCGCCGCGGTAGGACCCGCCGCTGCCCACCCCGGAGCCGGGGAGCCCGACCAGGGTGATCCGGTCGGTCGGCAGGCCGCCCAGGGCGTAGGAGAAGTCGATGAGCTTCCGCCCGCCCCCGACGTACACCAGGGTCTTGCCGAGCGCGGCGACGACCTGCTCGACCCGCTGCGGGTCGCGGGCCGTGCCCTGCTCGACGAGCTTGCCGGCCAGCGCGCGGATGAGCTGCTGCTGGTGTCGCTGCCGGGTGTAGTCGCCGCCTGCGGTGTAGCGCTGCCGCGCGTAGTCGAGCGCCTGCCAGCCGACGAGGTGCCGGTTGCCCTTCTGGTAGACCATCTGCGGCCCGTGGTAGCCGCCTCCGCTCAGCGGTCGCATCTTCCCGTCCGGGCGGCGGTGCCGGGAGGCGACCTTCTGGTCGACGTAGAGGTCGACGCCGCCGAGCGTGTCCACAAGCTTGTCGAAGCCGCCGAAGGTGATCACGGCGCCGGCGTCGATGCGCAGCCCGGTGTAGCGGGAGACGGTGGTACGCAGCAGCTCGTACCCCTGGGCGGTGCTGGGGTGGGCCTTGTCGCCGGGGACGCGACTGCCGTAGCTCATCGCGTGGGTGAGCTTGGTCTTCCCGCCCGGGTAGCGGGCCTTCGGGTAGGCCGGGATGTCGACCACCAGGTCGCGGGGGAGGGAGAACAGGTACGCCCGGTCCAGCCCGGCGGGCACGTGCAGCAGCAGCACGGCGTCGGCGTGCGGCTCCCAGCCGGGGATGCTGACCCGGGTGTCGACGCCGACGAGCATGAGGGTGAGCGGGCCGGTCAGGTCGGCGCCGGGCGGCGGGCTCGGGCTGCCCGTGGTGGGGGCCGGCGTGGGTGAGCCGGGTGGCGAGGTGGCCGGCGCGGCGGCCCGGGTCGGCGAGTGGTGCCCGACCAGCCGGGTGGTCACCACCGCGCCGCCGGCGACCAACAGAGCCACCACCAGGACGGCCAGGCCCAGCAGGCGTCGTCTCGTCACGTTTCCGTCCTCTCCCCGTGGAGTTCGACGCGGCCGGGGGCACCGAAGGTTGCACCGGCGGTCGAGCGCTCTGCATGATCTGCGAAAAACTCGTCCTGGCGCCATAGCTACCCGTCGGTAATGATGCGTTCATGCGCTACGACGTGGTCGTCATCGGATCGGGCTTCGGCGGCGGCGTCACCGCGCTCCGGCTGGCCGAGAAGGGCTACTCGGTGGGCGTCCTGGAGGCCGGCCGGCGCTTCGCCGACGAGGAGTTCCCGAAGACGTCCTGGCAGGCACGGCGGTTCCTGTGGGCGCCGCGGCTCGGCTGCTTCGGGCTGCAACGGATCACCCTGCTCCGCTCCGCCGACCGGAAAACCGGCGGCGGCGTGCTCGTGCTCTCCGGCGCCGGGGTCGGCGGCGGCTCGCTCGTCTATGCGAACACGCTCTACGAGCCGCTGGACGCCTTCTACGCCGACCCGCAGTGGCGGGACATCACCGACTGGCGCGACGAACTGGCCCGCCACTACGACCAGGCGAAACGGATGCTCGGCGTCACCGCGTACCCGGTCGACACCGGCGCGGACCGGGCCATGCGGGCGGTGGCCGAGCGGATGGGGGTGGCGCACACGTTCCACCCGACCCCGGTCGGCGTGCACATCGGACGGCCGGGGCAGCGGGTGCCGGACCCGTACTTCGGCGGGGTCGGGCCCGACCGCACCGGGTGCAGCCACTGCGGCTCGTGCATGACCGGCTGCCGGCACGGCGCGAAGAACACGCTCGTCAAGAACTACCTCTGGCTGGCCGAGCGGATCGGCGCGCAGGTGCACCCGCTGACCACGGTGACCGCCGTGCGGCCCGACCCGGCGGGCGGCTACGCGGTGCACACCGAGCGCACCGGGGCCTGGCTGCGCAGGCGTCGCGAGGTGATCCACGCCGACCAGGTGGTCTTCGCCGCCGGCGCGCTCGGCACCCAGCGGCTGCTGCACCGGATGAGGGCGACCGGCGCGCTGCCCGGGCTCTCGCCCCGGCTGGGCGAGCTGACCCGCACCAACTCGGAGGCGATCCTCGGCGCCTCGGTGGCCGCCGGGGCGGCCCGGCGGCGCGGCCTCGACTTCTCCGAGGGCGTGGCGATCACCAGCTCGTTCCACCCCGACCCGCAGACCCACATCGAGCCGGTCCGCTACGGCAAGGGCTCCAACGCCATGGGACTGCTCCAGTCGCTGCTGGTCGACGGCGGGCCGCACCGGGTCCGGCGCTGGCTGGGCAGCATCGTCCGGCAGCCGGGGCTGGCCGCGCGGATGCTGTCGGTCCGCGGCTGGTCCGAACGCACAGTCATCGCGCTCGTCATGCAGTCGGTCGACAACTCGCTCACCACCCGCTGGCGGGGTCGCCGCCTGGTCTCCGGCCCGGGCCACGGCGCGCCCAACCCGACCTGGATCCCGGTCGGCAACGAGGCGGTCCGGCTGCTCGCCGAGGAGATCGATGGCACCCCCGGCGGCGCGGTGACCGAGCCGTTCAACATTCCGGTGACCGCGCACATCCTCGGCGGGGCGGTGATCGGCGCGACGGCGGCCGACGGCGTCGTCGACCCGTGGCACCGGGTGTACGGCCACCCGGGGCTGCACGTGGTGGACGGCGCGGCGGTCTCGGCGAATCTGGGCGTCAACCCGTCGCTGACGATCACCGCGCAGGCGGAGCGTGCCATGTCGTTCTGGCCCAACCGGGGCGAGGCCGACCCCCGCCCAGCACTCGGCTCCCCGTACACCCGTGTCGCCCCCGTCCCCCCACACACCCCCGCGGTGCCCCCGCACGCCCCCGCCGCGCTGCGGTGAAAGGAGGGGGCCCCTATTAACGCCTCCGGTAGAGGCGGGGGCCCCGCTTAACACCTTCGGAGCGACGCGCCGCCGGGGCGCGTCCACGGCTGCCGTGACTGTCGGTAGGCTTTGCGCACATGAGCACGCCTCGCCCCGTCCTCGTGGTGGACTTCGGAGCCCAGTACGCCCAGCTCATCGCGCGCCGCGTCCGCGAGGCGAAGGTCTACTCGGAGATCGTCCCGCACTCCATGCCGGTGTCCGAGATGCTGGCGAAGAACCCGGCCGCGATCATCCTGTCCGGTGGCCCGTCGAGCGTCTACGCTCCGGGCGCCCCGCAGATCGACGCCGGCATGTTCGACGCCGACGTGCCGGTGTTCGGCATCTGCTACGGCTTCCAGGCCATGGCCCAGGCGCTCGGCGGCACGGTCACGCGGACCGGCAACCGGGAGTACGGCGGCACCCCGCTGCGTCCGCGCCTGACCGAACCCGGTGTGTTGCTGCGTGACCTGCCGGCGGACCTGCCGGTCTGGATGAGCCACGGCGACTGCGTGACCGAGGCGCCGGCCGGCTTCACGGTCACCGCCGAGTCGGCCGGGGCCCCGGTCGCCGCGTTCGAGGACGTGGCCGGCCGGCGGGCCGGGGTGCAGTTCCACCCCGAGGTGGGGCACACCGCGCACGGGCAGGAGATGCTTACCCGCTTCCTCTACGACATCGCCGGGGTCGTGCCGGAGTGGACGCCGGAGAACATCATCGACGAGCAGGTCGCCCGGATCCGCGAGCAGGTCGGTGACAAGGAGGTCATCTGCGGCCTGTCCGGCGGCGTCGACTCGGCGGTCGCGGCGGCGCTTGTGCACCGGGCGGTGGGCGACCAGCTCACCTGCGTCTTCGTCGACCACGGGCTGCTGCGGGCCGGCGAGGCCGAGCAGGTGGAGAAGGACTACGTGGCGGCGACCGGGATCAAGCTCAAGGTGGTCGACGCCCGGGAGCGGTTCCTCGGCGCGCTCGCCGGGGTGACCGATCCGGAACAGAAGCGCAAGATCATCGGCCGGGAGTTCATCCGGGTGTTCGAGGCCGCCGCCCGGGAGATCGCCGCGCACGGCGACGTGGAATACCTGGTCCAGGGCACGCTCTACCCGGACGTGGTGGAGTCCGGCGGCGGCACCGGCACCGCCAACATCAAGAGCCACCACAACGTCGGCGGTCTGCCCGAGGACCTGAAGTTCGCCCTGGTCGAGCCGCTGCGCACGCTGTTCAAGGACGAGGTCCGCACGATCGGCCTGGAGTTGGGGCTGCCCGAGGCGATGGTGTGGCGGCACCCGTTCCCCGGCCCGGGCCTGGCCATCCGGATCATCGGCGCGGTCGACGAGGAGCGCCTCGCCCTGCTCCGCAAGGCCGACCTGATCGCCCGGCAGGAGCTCACCGCGGCCGGCCTGGACCGGGGGGTATGGCAGTTCCCGGTGGTGCTGCTGGCCGACGTCCGCAGCGTCGGCGTGCAGGGCGACGGCCGCACCTACGGGCACCCGGTGGTGCTGCGCCCGGTTTCCAGCGAGGACGCGATGACTGCCGACTGGTCCCGCCTGCCCTACGACGTGGTGGCCCGGATCTCCACCCGGATCACCAATGAGGTGGCCGAGGTCAACCGCGTCGTGCTGGACGTGACAAGCAAGCCGCCGGGCACCATCGAGTGGGAGTGACGCCGGGTCACGCGGCCGGTGGCGGCCCGGCCTCCGGCCGAGGCGCCGTCCCCGGCCCGGTCGGCGGAACCGGCCCGGTCGGCGGAACCGGCGGCCAGCCGGGCGCGGTGCCCGGCGGGTGCGGCCAGGCGGGCGCGCCGGCCGGCTCCTCGGGCATCAGGAACCACATGATCGGGTACGCGAGCGCGGCCAGCCCACCGGTGAGCACCGTGGCGGTGGCGAAGACCACCCGCACCAGGGTGGGGTCGAGGGCGAAGTAGCGGCCGACACCGCTGGCCACGCCGGCGATCATGCGGTCGCTCACCGGTCGGCGGAGCTGCTTGTACGGGGCCTGGGAAGGGTTCCTGTAGGTCATGTGTCCACGGTCCCGCGCCGGGCGGCGAGCGACCTCGGTGACTGCCCGGACGCCTACCCTGATCCATCCCTGATGCGCCAGAAAAGAGTCAGGAATCTGACTCTTTTCGATGGAGGTAACCCGCGCCGGGGAGAATTTGCTCCCGTGACCACCTCGCTGGAGCCGCTGCGCAGGATCGCGGCATACGCAGTTTGTGCTGATTCAAACGGCCGAGTGTTGCTGGTCCGCGCATCGGAGCGCTCCGGCACCCCCGGCACCTGGTCGCTCCCCGGAGGGGCGGTCGACCACGGTGAGGACCCCAAGCACACAGTCGTCCGGGAGACCGCGGCCGAGACCGGGCTCTCGGTCGCCGTCGCCGGCCTCCAGGACGTGCTCGCCGACATGCGGGCGCTGCCCGAACGGCGCATCACGATCCACACCGACCGCCTGCTCTACACCGTCTCGGTCCGCGGTGGGACGCTCACCGAGCGGATCGACCGCCCGACCGACCTGGCCCGCTGGTTCACCCTCGACGAGGCCCGCGAGCTGCCGTTGCGGTTGTTCACCGCACGTGCCCTGGGCCTGCCCACCTCAAGCGACGACATCGTGCCGGAGGAGGTCCCGGAGTTCCCCTCGTTCTACGCCGTCCCCGGTCCGGACGGGCTGCACCGGGCGCAGCGTTTCGCCGCGTACGCGGTGGTGACCGACCCGGAGGAGCGGGTGCTGCTGACCCGCGTGTCCGACGGCTACCCGGGCGCCGGTTGCTGGCACCTGCCCGGCGGCGGCACCGACTACGGCGAGCAGCCCGCCGCGGCGCTGATCCGGGAGTTGGTCGAGGAGACCGGGCAGACCGGCCGCCTGGTCGAGCTGCTCGGGGTGGCCAGCCATCGCGACGCCGCCTCGCTCGGCCCGGAGGGCTACCCGATCGACTGGCACGGCGTCCGCGCCTTCTATCGGGTGGTGGTCGACCAGCCCGCCCCGCCGACCGTGGCGGACGTCGGCGGCTCCACGTGCGAGGCCCGCTGGTTCCGCCGCGAGGAACTCGACGCGATCCCGACCGACCGCCTGACCGAGGTGACCGCCGAAGCAGTCCAGGCCGCCCATCTCCTCTGACTGACCCCACCCCGTGGCCGCACTCTGGCGATCATGAGGTTGGCGGGGTGAAATGTCCGCCCCGCTGCCACTAACCTCATGATCGACGGAGTGGGCACGGGGTGGGCGCGGTGCGGGGGAGGCACGGGGTGGAGCAGCGGCGGCGGGTGGGGGCGTACGGGATTCTGCGGGATGCCCGCGGGCGGGTGCTGCTGGCGCGCGGGAGCGTCAGGTGTCCGTCCCCGGGGGTGTGGCAGCTTCCGGGCGGCGGGGTTGAGCACGCCGAGCACCCGGCCGACGCCGTGGTCCGCGAGTTCGCCGAGGAGACCGGGCTGACCGTGGCGGTCGGCGTGGTCCGGGCTGCGGTCGCCGACGTGGCGATCTTCCGCGCCGAGGGTGTCGCGATGCACACGGACCGGTTGATCTTCGAGGTCGAGGCCCGGGGTGGGCGGCTGCGACCCGAGACGGCCGGTGGCACCGACGAGGTGGGCTGGTTCACCCCCGACGAGGCCGCCACCCGGCCGCTGATGCCGTTCACCGCCGAACTGCTCGGCCTGCCCGTGTCGCCGCTGCCGGCAGACCTGCCCCGGACGCCGCCGACGGCCCCGGGTGGACCGATGGCCCCGGGCGGACCGACGGCGCCGAGCGGACCGGTGGCCCCGAGGGCCTCGACCGCCCCGAACGGACCGATCGCCCCGGCCGGGCCGGCGGCGTCGACCTCCGACCGCCGGCAGCGCTTCGCCGCGTACGGGCTGGTCACCGACCCGGACGACCGGGTGCTGCTGACGATGATCGCCGAGGGGTACCCGGGCGCGGGCCGGTGGCACCTGCCCGGCGGCGGCACCGACCACGGGGAGCAGCCGGCCGCCGGGCTGCTCCGCGAACTGGTCGAGGAGGCCGGGCAGCTGGGTCGGGTGGTCGACCTGCTGGCCGTGGACAATCTGCACAATCCCGCCGCACTCGGCCCCGAGGGCCGGCCGCTGGACTGGCACGGCGTCCGGGTGATCTACCGGGTGCGGGTGGACGTGCCGACCGAGGCGGTGGTCACCGAGTCGGCCGGCGGCTCCACCGCTCGGGCCGCCTGGTTCCCCCGGGAGCAGGTGACCGGTCTGTCGATGACCGACGTGGCTCGACGGGCGACCCGGCTGCGGGTGAGCTGAACCGCTCACCGAGCCGCCCTGGGCCACCTCCGGTACAGTCAGCAGTTGGGACGGGCCAAGAAAAATGGGCGTTGTAACCCGAGATGGGAATAACTGAGGGGTTCGCGCGGTTAGGGGAGTTATAAGTACCGCCGGCAGCTATCGCCAAGCCCTTGTCCCCTGTGCAATGGTGTACTCCGCAAATGGGCTGCCGGGCCCGAAAGGTCCGGCACGAGACAGCCGGACACCCGCCCCGACGTGGGCGGCCAGTCGATCCGGTGATGGAGGAAACGTGCCGAGAGCCCCATGGCGCCGGCGTCGTACGACTGACAGTCCGCGCCCCGCAGGGCGTCGCTGGGCGGGCCGGTTGCGCCGCAGCAGCACGTTCGCCCGCCAGGTGCTGCTGGTCCGGGTGGGCCGCCGGGACGGCCTGGCCGGCCCCGGGACTGACCTGGTCACCCCCGACCGCCGCTACGCCGACCGCCAGCGCCTCCGCTACGGCCGGCTCGACACCGACCACGAGGCGGTACGCCCGATCAGCCCGGCGCTCGCCCCGGTCGCGCCGGTGGACGATTCCCCGGCGATGTCGATCCCGCTGCTGCCGGGTGACCGCACCGCCGCGCGGCGTGCCAAGTTCGCGCTTGTCAACGCGTGCACCCTGAGCAGCCTGATGCTCGGCATGCTTGCCATCTTCCTGGCCATGCAGGGCGAGGTGCGGATCGCCGCGGTCTGCCTGATCGCGTGCGTCGCGTTCGACGGCCTCGACGGCGCGCTGGCCCGCAAGCTCGGGGTGGCCAGCCCGTTCGGCGCGCAGATGGACTCACTTGCCGACATGTGCTCGTTCGGCCTCGCCGCGCCGGTGGTGGTCTACGCCTCCCTGGCCGGCTCGGCGCCGCCGGCTGCCGCCGCGGTCGCCTGCGCCCTGGTCGCGGCGTGCGCGGCCATCCGGCTCGCCCGGTTCAACGTCTCGCCCAAGGACGGCCGCTTCTTCTGCGGCGTGCCGACCACCATGGCGGCGATGGTGCTGGCCCTGACCGTGGCGATCGGCGTGCCGGTCCCCGGCCTGGTCATGGTCGCCGGCGTGGCGCTGCTCGCCTTCGCCATGGTGTCCAGCTTCCCGTACGCCAAGCTGGCTCGGCTGCTGAAGCTGCCGCCGTGGCTCTGGCTCGCCCCCGTGGTCGGCGCGCTCGTCGACGTCCGGCTCACCTTCGCCCTCGTGGTGGTGGGCTACCTGGTCAGCGGCCCGCTGCTCTGGCTGCACCAGCGTCGCGCCGCCTGAGGCGCACACAACACGTACGACGAGAAGGGCGCCGCTCGCACGAGCGGCGCCCTTCTCGCATGTCCGGCGGGTCAGCGCCAGCGGGCGATGACAGTGGAACCGCCGATCACCTTGTCGCCGGGGCCGACAAGCGGTTCCGCCGCGTCGGCCGGCAGGTAGATGTCGGTACGCGAGCCGAACCGGATCAGCCCGAAGCGTTCGCCCTTCGCCAGCAGTGAGCCGACCGGCGCCCGCTGCACGATCCGGCGGGCGATCAGCCCGGTGCGCTGGGCCACGACCACCGTGCCGTGGTCGGTGTCCAGCACCGTGTACGCCGCCACGTTGTGCTCGGCGTCCGGCTTCATCGCGTTGACGAAGCCGCCGTCGGCCACGAAGTAGTCGACCACCTTGCCGGCCACCGGGGTGCGGTTGACGTGCACGTCAAGCACCGACAGGAAGACCGCGATCCGCAGCCACTCGTCGTCGCCGAAGCGCTCGTCCGTGAGCCGCTGCACGGACAGGACCTGGCCGTCCGCCGAGGCGACCACTGCCGACGGGTCCTCCGGGACGTCCCGCTCCGGGTCCCGGAAGAACGCGGCCACCGGGGCCGCGGCGAGCGCCGGCAACAGCCAGAGCCGGGACTTCGGCCGGGCGGCTCGGGCCAGGGCGGCCAGGCCGAGCGTGATGCCGGCGGCGGCCACCCCGTTGGAGTCGATGTGCATCCGGCCGGTCAACGGCACGCTCGACGGCCGGTACGCCGGCGACAGCGAGGCCGCCAGCGCGGCCGGTGCCGACGTGAAGCGCAGGTGGTGCACGCGTACCGGCGGGGAGTTGCGCAGCACCACGTCGGTGCGGACGCCGTGCAGCACACCCTGCCGGTCCAGCTCCTGGCCGGCGCCCTCGGTGCGGAACAGCGGCGCGGCGACACTCAGCACCGCGCCCTCGGCGAGGTGTTTGGAGAGCCCGTCCACCGCGGCGCGGGCCTCCTCGGCGGTGCCGGTGAACGGCTCGGCGACGATCACCACCGCCGCCGCGTCCGCCTCGGCGAGCGCGTCGACCACGCGTACCCGGTCGGCGACCCAGCGGCCCTGGGCCGTCACGTGCTCCCGCAGCGCCCCCGCCGCGGCGCCGTCCGCCGGCGCCACCACCAGCCGGTCGCCGGGGAGCAGCGCCTCGATCGCCGCGGCCAGCACCGCGGACTCCGGAGTGGCGCCGACCAGCAGGCCGGCCTTCGGGTCGTTACGCCTGGCGAACTCGGCGACGAGCGTACGGGCGGCGCGCTCGCCGAGGCGGACCGCGCCGGACGGGCCGGTGACGCGCACGGCGGGGGACTGGGTCATGTCGGGCGAGCTCCTGACGAGGTAGGGACGGACTGGGGCCGCTTCGGCGACCCGACCGGCCGACCGGGCGGGACCGGGAGCACCCTGCGTGGTCGGGTGACACGGACCGGACGACGAACGCGAGATCTCCCTCGGCCAGCATAGGCCGCGACTCCGCGCCGTCCCACCGGCGCGGTCAGACCGGCGGTCCCCCGGAGGCGCGCGGTTCGTCGCCCTCCGGGCGGGCCGGAGGCAGCTCGCGGGTGGCCGGTCCGGACCGGCCCTCGGGCTCGAAGGTGGACAGTTCCTCGGTCGCCGGTTCGGCCGGTGGGCGGACCGGCGTACTGTCGCCGGGCCGGTCCTCCCACGCCGGTGCCGGCACGTCGGTCACCGCGCCGGTGGCCCACTCGTCGGCGCCGGCGGAGGCCGCGTCGGTGCCGGCCGGGGTGCCGTCGCGGTACGGCGCCGCCACTGTCGTCTCCGGCCCGCCCGCCTGCCCCGGCTGGGCCGCCTGCCCCGGCTGGTCCGGCGGGGCCGGCTGGTCCGGGCCGCGGACCGAGCGCAGCGCGCCGACCAGGCCGAGCAATCCGATCACGACCAGCCCGCCGGCCAGGAACCAGCCGACCGGGGGCACCGACAGACCGAGGATCCGGGCCAGCAGCCACCACAGGGCGAGCCCCAGGAAGATCAGGCCGAACGCGAACGACACGAGGTCCGTGCGGTGGGCCTTCATCGGGACACCTCCAGGTTTCCGGCGTTCACGTGGACGTAGAGCCGGAGCGTGCCCCCGCCAGGACCGTCCGCGCCGGCGTCGGTGCTCTCCCAGAGCCGGCCGTTGAGCCCACCGGTGCGCCGGCCGAAGACGGAGGCGTCACCGGCGTTGACGTCGGCCACCGTGGTCACGTCCACGTTCGGCGGCACGACCACTGTCGCCTTGCCGAAGTTGACCGCGACGGTCACCTGGGTCTCCTGCTTGTCGAAGTCGATCGCCCGCAGGTCGAGCACCGCGTCGCCGAAGTTGTTCTCGTACCGGTCGGCCAGGTCGCGGCGGTCGGACGGCGCCCAGGTGACGTTGCCGTCGATGCCCCGGACCCGGTCGTAGGACTCGGCGACGGTGGCGACGCCGAGCGCCGCCGCGGTCACCAGACCGAGAGCGATCAGCCAGCGGGCCCGACCGAACCAGGTGCCCACGAGCAGTCCGAGGCCGATGGTGGCGAGCGTCGCGGCGAAATAGCCGGCGGCGCCGATGGGGAACACGTCCAGCAGGTCGAACATCGCCACCAGGCCCAGCGCCAGGAAGATCAGCGAGAAGGTGATCGCACCGAGCGGGGAGCGTTCCTTCGGCCGCTTCGGCGGCCGGGGCGGCCGGGCCGGCGCCGCGACGGGAGGCGAGCCGGCGTACGGGCCGTGCGGAGCGAACGGCGGTCGGTAGCCGCCCGGCGGTAGGGGCGCGCCGGCCGGCGTGGGCGGCGGCGCGGCGACCGGCTCGCCCGCCGGGGCGCCGGTGGTCGGCGCGGCCGGCCACGCCGGGGCCGCGCCGGAGGTCGGCCACGCGTCGGTGTCCCCGGCCGTTGTGGGCAGTGCGGCGGTCACCGGCTCGGACCGGGTCGGCCGGGTGCTGGCCGCGGCCGGCCAGCCCGGGGCGGACAGCGGCGTGGTCGGGTAGCCGGCCCCGGCGCGCGTGGGCGGGTAACCGGGTTCGGTCGGCGCGGGCGGGTAGGCCGGCTCGGGGTGGATCGCGGACGGGGAGCCTGTTCCACCCTCGGCCGGGCCGGCGGGCCATGCCGGCGACGCGGATTCGGCCGGTTCGCCGGTTCGGGACGAGGTGGCCGTCCTGGCCGGCGTCGCGTACCCGGCGGACTCGCCGGCCCACGGCGCCCCCGGTGCGGCCGGCGGACCGGCCCAGGACGCGGCCTGCGGCGCGGTGACCGGCCCGGTCGCCGGTGGCCAGGCGGTTGTCGGCGCCGGGCCGGGGGCCGGGCCGGGCGGTTGGCCGGGCGCGCCGGTGCGGAAGGCGGGTCCGCGCTGGTCGCGGTTGAGCATCAGCGCGCCCCCGATCAGGATCACCGCGCCGAGCAGGATGGCCCGGAATCCGTCGGTGACGACGTATCCGAAGCCGACCGCGACCACGATGCCGAGGACGATCACGGTGACCGGCGACATGCTGGAGCGGCCCCGGCCGAGCATCGACTCCACCGGGGATGCGGTGTCCCCCTCGCCGGGGATGATCAGCCACGCGGCGACGTAGACGAAGATGCCGATGCCGCCGAAGAAGCCGAGCACGGCCAGGAGTACCCGCCACAGCACCGGGTCGGTGTTCGTGGCCCGGCCGATGGCCGCGCACACCCCGGCCAGGTAACGGCCCTCCCGGGGACGGACCAGGCCGTACCGGGTGGTGAATCCGGCGGCGCCGGGCGGTGGGGCGTACCCACCGGGTGGTGGGCCGGCGAACGGCGCGTCGCCGCCGGGCGGTGGCGCGCCGTCGGCGGCGGGTGCCGGCCCCGGTGGGGGCGGCGACGAATCGTCCTGTGCTGCCGCCCAGGGGCGGGGCGGACGGGCGGCGTCCTCGGTCATGCCTCCGATACTGCTGCCCCGGCCGCCCGGCCGACCTCAGGACCCGACCCTGACCCCACCCTGAGATCCGGCGGTGGCGAATGTCCGGGGCGTCCCCGTGGTCCGGGGCGTTCCCGCCGTGTGACGATCGGAGCGTCGGCCGCCGCCGGCACCTCCGCGCGACCCGGGAGCTTCCGATCAGCAGCACCGTCACGCCGCACCCCCCGCGTCTCTACCGGGCCACCGAGCACCGGTTGGGCGCCGGGGTCGCCGCCGGCATCGCCGACCACCTGGGTATCCCGGTGCTCCGGGTACGGGTGGCGTTCATGGTGCTGCTCGGGCTGAGCGGTCTCGGGCTGCTGCTCTACGCGGCCTTCTGGGCGGTGGTCCCGCCCCGGCCCGGCGACGCCGCCGCCCCGCCGCGCCGCGACCTCGCCCAACTGCTGCCGTTCGTGGCGATCGGGCTGGGCGTGCTGCTGCTCCAGGTGGTCGCGTTCGACTCGGTCGGCGCGGCCGGCACCGCCGGTTGGCTGGTTGCGATCATCGCGGTGGGCGCCGGTGTGATCTGGCACCAGTCCGGCCCGGAGCGGCGCCGGCAGTGGGGCGACTCCGCGGTGCCCTGGCTGGGCGCGGTGGTGGAGGAGAGCGACCGCCGGGCGTTCGTGCTCCGCTTCATCGGCGGTGGGGTGCTCGTCGCGGTCGGGATCATCGGCGTGGCCGCGGTCTACTCGCCGGCGCAGAACTTCGACGCGGTGCTCAACGGCGTCATCTTCGCGCTTGTCGGGCTCGCCGGCGTGGGTGTGGTCACCGGTCCGGTGCTCTGGCGCACCTGGAACCAGCTCCGGTCGGAGCGGGAGGGGCGCATCCGTGAGCAGGAGCGGGCCGAGCTGGCCGCCATGGTGCACGACCAGGTGCTGCACACGCTCGCGCTGATCCAGCGCAACGCCAGCGACGTCAAGACGGTGCAGCGGCTGGCCCGGGGCCAGGAGCGCTCGCTGCGCAACTGGCTCTACAAGCCGACCGCCTCGCCGACGGAGCGCTTCGCCGCCGCGCTGGAGCAGGCCGCCGCCGAGGTGGAGGACACGTTCGCGATCACGGTCGAGGCGGTGGTGGTCGGCGACCGGGAGACCGACGAGCGGGTCGGCGCGCTCGTCGCCGCGGCCCGGGAGGCGCTTGTCAACGCGGCCCGGCACGCCGGGGTGCAGACCGTGTCGCTCTATGCCGAGGTGGAGCCGGAGCAGGTGAGCGTGTTCGTCCGGGACCGGGGGAAGGGCTTCGACCCGGATACGGTGGAGAATCACCGGCACGGCGTCAGCGGTTCGATCATCGGACGGATGAAACGGCACGGTGGCCGGGCGGAGATCCGGTCCGAGCCGGGAGAAGGGACCGAGGTCCGGCTGATCCTGCCGATCAGCGGCTCCGGCGCCACGGCGGAAAGGGACAGGTGACCATGTCCGAGCAGGAACCGGTCGAGGGCGCGACGCCGCGAGGCCCGCTGCGGGTGTTCCTCGTCGACGACCACGCCATGTTCCGGGCCGGCGTCCGCGCCGAGCTGGGCACCCGGGTCGACGTCGTGGGCGAGGCCAGTTCGGTGGCCGAGGCGGTGACCCGGATCGCGGCCACCGGCCCGGATGTGGTGCTGCTCGACGTGCACATGCCGGACGGCGGCGGTCGGGCCGTGCTGGAGGCGATGCGGCGGACCCACCCGCAGGTGAAGTTCCTGGCGTTGAGCGTGTCCGACGCGGCGGAGGACGTGATCGGGCTGATCCGGGCCGGCGCCCGGGGTTACGTCACCAAGACCATCTCGCCGGAGGAGCTGACCGACGCGATCCGCCGGGTGGCCGACGGGGACGCCGTGTTCAGTCCACGGTTGGCCGGGTTCGTGCTCGACGCGTTCGCGTCCCGGCCGGACGCGCCGGTCGCCGACCCCGAGTTGGACCAACTCACCAACCGGGAGCGCGAGGTCCTGCGGCTGCTCGCCCGGGGGTACGCGTACAAGGAGATCGCCAAGGAGCTCTTCATCTCGATCAAGACGGTCGAGACGCACGTCTCCAACGTGCTGCGCAAGCTCCAGATGTCGAACCGGTACGAGCTGTCCCGGTGGGCCGCCGATCGCCGGCTGGTCTGACTCACCCGCGGACAGCTCGTCCACCCGGCCGATGGCGATGTCCGCACAGCGGACGAAGCCATCAGCCGGATGGGTAAAACTCGGTGTGATTGCCATCAATTCGGAGGGCGTCGCCGCGGGCGGGAGCGCGCTCACCGAGCCGGACGGCCGGGTGATGTCGATCGGTATGGCCGCGTCTTCCCTGTTCAGGGCCGTGCGATCCGCGCCGTTTGTGATCTTTTCTCAAGTATCGGCAACGTGGCGAGCAACTAACGGCTTGATAACGGCACCTTCACGGAATGGGCCGGTGGGTGTCACAGTGGCAGCACCTCACCCCCCGGTGTGAGGCATCTCGTCGGGTCCACCGACCACGGAACGCCGCTACCCGCGCCGCCCCGTGGTCGTCGATCCTGCGCGATGTCCTCGTCGAAGGGTGTGGCGCCCGGCGGATCGGTACCCCAGGGGTGTCCCGATTTCCTCTGCGGTAAACCGACGGCCTGTGATTCGGGTCGTCGGTGGTGTCACCCCCCACACGTGCGTGAAACCCACGACGGAACCAGGTTAGAAAGAGGAGGCCCCTCGGAATGAGAGTCTCGAAGCGGGCGAGTGGCGCGCTCGCGGTGGGCGCGGCATTCGCGCTCATCGCGTCCGGCTGCTCGAGCGGGAACAACGACGACGGTGACGGCTCCGGCGCGAGCGCGGACGGCGCCATCGTCATCGACGGCACCCAGCCGGAGAACCCCCTGGTTCCGGCGAACACCACCGAGACCGGTGGCGGCAAGATCGTCGACTGGCTGTGGAGTGGCCTGGTCGAGTACCCCAACAACGGTGGGGCGCCGCAGAACCTGCTTGCCGAGTCGATCGACACGAGCGACTCGAAGGTCTTCAAGATCAAGATCAAGGCGAACACCAAGTTCCACGACGGCACCACCGTCAAGGCGGAGAGCTTCGTCAAGGCCTGGAACTGGGCGGCATACGGCCCGAACGGCGCGCAGAACGCCTCGTTCTTCTCCGACATCCAGGGCTTCGACGACGTCTACACCGAGGACCCGGACGGCCCGGACGGCCCGAAGAAGGCCCCGGAGCCGAAGGCCAAGGAGATGTCCGGCCTGAAGGTCGTCGACGACACGAACTTCGAGGTCACGCTCGCCGCGCCGACCGCCGTGTTCCCGACCAAGCTCGGTTACAGCGCCTTCATGCCGCTGCCGGACGCGTTCTTCGCCACCAACCCGGCGGACTTCGGCAAGAAGCCGATCGGTAACGGCCCGGTCAAGCTCGTCTCCTGGCAGGACGACGTCGAGATCAAGCTCACGCGCAACGACGACTACAGCCTGCGTGACAAGATGAAGATCAAGGACGTCACCGTCAAGATGTACCAGCAGGACACCGCTGCCTACAGCGACCTCCTCGCCGGTAACCTGGACTTCCAGCAGCAGGTCCCGGTCGCCGCGCTGGCCGGTGACAAGTGGAAGGCCGACCTGGCTGACCGCGCGATCTCGACGACGATCCCGTCGAACGGCATCATCGCGTTCCCGATCTACGACAAGCGCTTCCAGAACGCCAAGCTGCGCAAGGCGATCTCGCTCTCCATCGACCGGCAGTCCATCACCGACAAGATCTTCTTCGGTAACCGGAAGCCGGCCGACAGTTGGGCCAACCCGCTGAGCCCGGGCGCCACGCCTGGCGACTGCACCTCCTGCAAGTTCGACGCGGCCCAGGCCAAGCAGTTGCTCCAGGAGGCCGGCGGCTTCCAGGGCAAGCTGAAGCTGTACTACAACGCGGACGCCAGCCACAAGGACTGGATGGAGGCCGTCGCCCAGCAGATCAAGACGAACCTGGGTATCGACGCGGTCGCCGAGGGCGTGCCGACCTTCGCGGTCTTCCGGGCCAACATCAACGCCTACAAGATGGACGGCATGTACCGCGCCGGTTGGCAGCAGGACTACCCGGACGTGGAGAACTGGATCAACCCGCTCTACGTGACCGGCGGTTCCTCGAACGACGGCAAGTACAGCAACCCGCAGGTGGACGCCCTCGCCAAGGAGGCCTCCGCGGCCCCCAGCCTCGAGGAGGCGCACAAGAAGTTCGCCGAGGCCACCAAGCTGATCGACCAGGACGTCCCGGCGATCCCGATCTACTTCAGCGGCGAGCAGTCCGGCCACTCGGAGAAGATCAAGAAGCTGGAACTGACCAACGTCGGCGAACTCGACATCACCTCGGTCGAGCTCTGATCCGAACGGTCTGACCCCGGGTCGGGCTCGCCTAACCGGTGAGCCCGGCCCGGGGCCGTTCCGCGAGGGGGTGTACAACGAACCCCTCGCACGTTGTCGTCACCGCGTCGGGTGCCCGGCGCTCCCTGTCTGGAGGACCACCCCATGGGCCGTTATCTCTTGAGACGGCTGCTGCAACTCGTGCCGGTGTTCATCGGCACGACGTTCCTGATCTACTGGCTCGTCTGGTCGGTGCCCGGTGACCCCTTCGCCGGCAAGTGCGGCGACCGCGGCTGCCCGCCGAACTACCGGGCCATGATGACCGAGAAATACCATCTCGACGACTCGATCTGGGTGCAGTACGCCAGCTACATGAAGAACCTTTTCCAGGGTGACTTCGGTATCACATACGGCGGTCGCGAGATCCTCGACATCATCGCCACGTCGTACCCGAACACCCTGAAGTTGGCGGTGGTTGCCCTCGCCATCGAGGCCGTGATCGGTCTCGGCGCGGGTGTCCTGACCGGTCTGCGGCGCAACGGTTTCCTGGACAACCTGGTCCTCGTCTCCACCCTCTTCCTGATCGCCCTGCCGGTCTTCGTCATCGGCTTCGTGCTTCAATGGATTCTGGGCGTGAAGTGGGGCATCATCACCCCCACCGTCTCCAGCGAGATGCGGTTCAGCGAGCTGATCGTGCCCGGCTTCGTGCTCGGCAGCGTCTCGATGGCGTACATCGCCCGGGTGACACGAACGAGCATCGCCGAGAACCGCCGCGCCGACTACGTCCGCACCGCGATCGCCAAGGGCCTCCCGATGCGCCGGGTGGTCGGCGTGCACCTGCTGCGCAACTCGCTAATCCCGGTCGTCACGCTGCTCGGCACCGACCTCGGCGCGCTGATGGGGGGCGCGATCATCACCGAGGGCATCTTCGGCATCAACGGCATCGGCCGGCAGGTGCTGCGCTCCATCGTGACGAAGGAGAGCGCTACCGTTGTCGGCATCGTGGTGGTGCTCGTGCTCGTCTACCTCTTGATGAACCTGCTGGTGGACCTGCTCTACGCCGCCCTCGACCCGAGGATCCGCTATGAGTGACCGCCGCAGCGAACAAATCGTCCCAGCAGTCTGCGCGGGCAACCACGCCCGCGCCGAGCGCAGCGAGGTGCGGGCATGAGTGACCCGAATACCGCGTCGGTCGTGGCGACGCCGCCCGCGACCATGCCCACCGAGGCCGGTTCCGGTGCGCCCGTCAACGCCGGCCTGCCCGACAGCGCCAAGCAGCACGAGCCACGGGGCCTGCTCGGCGACGCCTGGATCGACCTGCGCCGCAAGCCACTGTTCTGGATCTCGACGGCGCTCATCCTGCTGTTCGTCGTGATGAGCGCGTTCCCCTCGTTGTTCACCTCCGGAGACCCCGAGACCGGCTCCCTGGACCGAAGCCTGGTCGACCCCGCCGCCGGCGGATGGTTCGGCTATGACGTGCTGGGTCGCGACGTCTACGCCCGCACCATCTACGGTGCCCGAGCCTCGATCATCGTGGCCATCGTGTCCACCGTGCTGACGCTGCTGATCGGCGGTGCCATGGGCATCCTCGCCGGCTACCGCGGCGGATGGGTGGACACGCTGCTGTCCCGGATCGCGGACGTCTTCTTCGGCCTGCCGTTCGTGCTCGGCGGGATCGTCATCCTCACCACGTTCAACGGATCCGGCACCGACAACGACGAGTGGACGATCATGGGGCTGGTCATCCTGTCCCTGACCGTGTTGAGCTGGCCGGTGGTTATGCGGTTGATGCGTTCCTCGGTGCTCGCCACCAAGGAGGCCGACTACATCGTCGCCGCACGGGCACTTGGCGCCGGCACCGGTCGCATCATCATGAAGCACCTGCTGCCCAACTGCCTGGCGCCCCTGCTGGTCTACGGCACGATCATGGTCGGCTCGTTCATCGGCGCCGAGGCCACGCTCTCGTTCCTGGGCATCGGCCTGAAAAGCCCGGTGGTCTCCTGGGGCATCATGATCAGCGAGTCGCAGAACTTCCTCCGGGTCTCGCCGTTCCTGCTGTTCTTCCCCGCCGCGTTCCTCGTCACCGCCGTGCTGAGCTTCGTCATGCTCGGCGAGGCGGTCCGCGAGGCCCTCGACCCGAAGCTCCGATAGGGGAACTGAGTTGTCCGACATTCTCGTGTCCGAGCAGTCTGCGGCCGGCGCCGGCGGATCCGGCCGCCCCTCGGGTCGCCTGCTGGAGGTCGACGACCTGCGGGTGGAGTTTCGCACCCGGGACGGCGTCGCCAAGGTCATCAACGGTGTGACGTACCACGTCGACGCGGGGGAGACCCTCGCCGTGCTCGGCGAGTCCGGCTCCGGCAAGAGCGTCACGGCGCAGACGATCATGGGCATCCTGGACACCCCGCCCGGGTTCGTCACCGGCGGCGAGGTCCGCTTCCACGGCAAGGACATGCTCAAGCAGTCCGCCGAGCAGCGGCGACGGATCCGTGGCGAGGGCATCGCCATGATTTTCCAGGACTCGCTTTCGGCCCTCAACCCGGTTTTCACAGTCGGCTTCCAGATCGCCGAGCAGTTCCGCGTCCGGCGCGGCCTGAGCCGCTCGGACGCCAAGAAGCGTGCGATCGAGATGCTCGACCAGGTGAAGATCCCCAACGCCAAGGGTCGGTTCAGCAACTATCCGCACCAGTTCTCCGGCGGTATGCGGCAGCGCGCCATGATCGCCATGTCGCTGGCGCTGGATCCCGAGGTGCTGATCGCGGATGAGCCGACCACCGCGCTGGACGTGACCGTGCAGGCCCAGATCATGGACCTGCTCGGCGAACTCCAGCGGGAGCGGCAGATGGGCATGATCCTGATCACCCACGACCTCGGCGTGGTCGCCGACGTGGCCGACCGGATCGCGGTCATGTACGCCGGCCGAATCGTCGAGGAAGCCGACGTCTACGACCTGTACGCCAAGCCGGGACATCCGTACACGCTCGGCCTGCTCAACTCGATCCCACGGATGGACGAGAAGGGGCTGGAGCTCCGGACCATCAAGGGGCTTCCGCCGAACCTGATGAACATCCCGCCGGGCTGCTCCTTCAACCCGCGCTGCCCGATGGCGCAGCCGGTGTGCCGGGAGAAGGTCCCGCCGCTGCTCCAACTGGGCAACGGCCGGACCAGCGCCTGCCACTTCGCCGAGGAGCTCGTGAACCGTGACTGAGAACATCATCGAGGTTCGTGACCTGGTCAAGCACTACCCGGTGACCCGGGGCGTCGTGTTCAAGAAGACCATTGGTCAGGTCAAGGCGGTCGACGGCGTCTCCTTCGACCTCAAGGCCGGCGAGACGCTCGGCGTGGTCGGCGAGTCCGGCTGCGGCAAGTCGACGCTTGCCCGGGTGCTGATGAACCTGGAGAAGCCGACCGCTGGTCAGGTGCTCTACAAGGGTCAGGACATCTCCAAGCTCTCCGGTGGCGCGCTGCGGCGGCTGCGCCGGCAGATCCAGCTGGTGATGCAGGACCCGTACACCTCGCTCAACCCGCGGATGACGGTCGGCGACCTGCTCGGCGAGCCGTTCGAGATCCACCCCGAGGTGGCTCCGCGCGGCAGTCGGCGCGGCAAGGTCAAGGAGCTGCTCGACCTGGTCGGCCTCAACCCGGAGCACATCAACCGCTATCCGCACCAGTTCTCCGGCGGTCAGCGGCAGCGCATCGGCATCGCCCGGGCGCTGGCGCTGCGTCCCGAGGTGATCGTCTGCGACGAGCCGGTGTCGGCCCTGGACGTTTCCATCCAGGCCCAGGTGATGAACCTGCTGGAGAAGCTCCAGGCCGAGCTCGGCCTGTCGTACGTCTTCATCGCCCACGACCTGTCGGTCGTGCGGCACCTGTCGGACCGGGTCGCCGTGATGTACCTGGGCAAGATGGTGGAGGTGGGCACCGAGGACGAGATCTACGAGCGGCCGACCCACCCGTACACCCAGGCGCTGCTGTCGGCGGTGCCGGTGCCGGATCCGACCCTGCGGGAGAGCAAGGCGATCATCCGGCTCCAGGGCGACGTGCCTTCGCCGGTCAGCCCGCCCTCGGGCTGCCGGTTCCGCACCCGCTGCTGGAAGGCGCAGGACGTCTGCGCCCAGGAGGTGCCGTTGTTGGAGATCCGGCGGGGCTCGGACCACCCGAGCGCCTGCCACTTCGCCGAGAAGCGGGAGATCGTCGTCACCCACGGGGTGGCCTGAACCAGACCGGACCGCCTGCCCGGCGTCACCTCGACGCCGGCAGGCGGTTCGTCGTCTCCGGCGCCGCCCGGGTCACAACGGGCCGCGACCGGCGCGCAGCAGCAGCAGCGCGAGCTGCGTGCCGTCGGTGCCGAGCTCCGCCCGGAACCGCTCCAGGATCTCCCGCTCGCGGGAGAGCACTAGCCGGGTCCCGCCGGAGGCCATCCGGGTCGCGCCGACCTCGTGGGAGAGCGCGGCCCGCTCCTGCCAGAGCGCGATGAGCGTGTTGTCGATCTCGTCGATCCGCCGCCGGATCTCACCGATCCGCTCGGCTGCCGCCGAGTCGTCGGTGCCGGTACGCGCTGACGCAGCGCCGGTCGGGTCGCCGCCGGTCGGTCGGTCGTGCCGCGCCAGGCTGCCGTTGGACTCCACCACGTCAGTCATCATCGTCGTCCCTCTCAAGGATCGGGCCCGGTGCCCGGATCCCGGGACGAAATCGCCCCGGGCTCGGGAGCCCGGGGCTTTTCGTAGGTCTGACGATCAGGCGCGACCCACGGCTGCCGGACTCCCGGTGCCGTCGTAAAAGTAGAAGCGCTGATCGGACACGCCGTCGAGTATGCCCAGCCCCACGGTCGGCGCGCAAGGACTCCGCCATGTGGTTGCCCGGCAGGCGCGACGGGAGTTCGTTGCGGTTCCATCTCCCGGGGCTGCCGGAGCGGAGACCGGGCACGGTCGATCCCACCGCTAAGGGGCTGAAATTCGGCCGAAGCAGGGCATGGACAGCGGCGGCCATGATCGGTAGCGTGGCGTCAGCTATTTGAAGATCGTCGGCTGAATGCGCCGATGGTCGAAGTCGCTCCGGAGTCGGAGCACCAGGAACGGGGGATTTTGTATGGCCAAGAACTGGACACGCACCATGCGTTCGGTGGCGGTAACGGCGATGCTGGCCGGCGGTATCGTCGCCGGTTTCGGCTCCGCCGCCCAGGCTGCGCCGTCCGGCTGCGGCAACTCGACGGCCGTCAGCAACGGCTACTGGGCCTACTGCAGCTCGGGCACCGGGCAGTACCAGGCCGCCATCACCTGCTGGTACAACCACGGCGCCTCCAGCCGGACCCGGGTGGGCCCGTGGCGTGCCCCCAACGGGAGCGCGTCCGAGGTCCACTGCACGTCGAGCGAGGAGCTGGGCGGGTACTGGATCAACAAGAAGTAACCCGATCACGCTGGCTAGCCGTTGCTCCCCGCTCCCGTACGGGAGCGGGGAGCTTCTTTGTCAGCCGACCTGGTGAGGGCCGTTCCTCCGCCGCGACACCTGCGGCGTCGGGAAGTGTCCGGCCGACGGCATAGACTCGTGCTGCGATGCATCCTCTCTTCGACATTCCCGCGTCCCCGCCCGCGCCGGAGTCCCGGCCGACCCCGCCGCGCCGTTCCGCGGGCGCGCGGTCGGATCCGCAGGCCCTCCTCGACGGCCTGAACGGCCCCCAACGGGACGCGGTGACCCACGCCGGCTCCCCACTGCTGATCGTGGCCGGCGCCGGCTCGGGCAAGACCCGGGTGCTCACCAACCGGATCGCCTACCTGCTCGCCGCCCGGGACGTGCACCCCGGCGAGATCATCGCGATCACCTTCACCAACAAGGCCGCCGGCGAGATGAAGGAGCGGGTGACCGCGCTTGTCGGCCCACGGGCCCGGCTGATGTGGGTGTCGACGTTCCACTCGGCCTGCGTCCGGATCCTGCGTGCCGAGCACGAGCACGCCGGTCTCAAGTCGACCTTCTCGATCTACGACGCCGACGACTCGCGGCGGCTTATGCAGATGGTGGCCCGCGAGCTGGACCTCGACCCGAAGCGCTACCCGGCCCGGGGCCTGGCCGCCCAGGTGTCCAACCTGAAGAACGAGCTGGTCGACCCGGAGGAGTTCGCCGGCCGGGCCAAGGGGCCCAACGAGCGGGCGCTCGCCGAGGCGTACGCGCTCTACCAGCGGCGGCTGCGCGAGGCGCACGCGCTTGACTTCGACGACCTGATCATGACCACGGTGCACCTGTTCCAGTCGCACCCGCACGTGGCGGAGAGCTACCGTCGCCGGTTCCGGCACGTGCTCGTGGACGAATACCAGGACACCAACCACGCCCAGTACGTGCTGATCAAGGAACTGGTCTCCGGCACCGAGGGGATCCCGCCGGCCGAGCTGTGCGTGGTCGGTGACGCCGACCAGTCCATCTACGCCTTCCGTGGCGCGACCATCCGCAACATCCTGGAGTTCGAGCGGGACTTCACCGACGCGCGCACCATCCTGCTGGAGCAGAACTACCGCTCGACCCAGACCATCCTCAACGCGGCCAACGCGGTGATCGACCGGAACACCTCGCGCAAGCCCAAGCGGCTGTGGAGCGACGCCGGCGCCGGCGAGCAGATCGTCGGCTACGTCGCCGACACCGAGCACGCCGAGGCGGACTGGGTGGCGCGGGAGATCGACCGGCTGGTCGACGCCGGTGACACCCGTCCCGGCGACGTGGCCGTCTTCTACCGCACCAACGCCATGTCCCGGGTGTTCGAGGAGGTGTTCATCCGGGTCGGCCTGCCCTACAAGGTGGTCGGCGGGGTGCGCTTCTACGAGCGCAAGGAGGTCCGCGACGCCCTTGCCTACCTGCGCGCGGTGGTCAACGACGACGACACGGTAAGCCTGCGCCGGATCCTCAACACCCCCAGGCGGGGCATCGGCGAGCGGGCCGAGGCGTGCGTCGAGGCCCTGGCCGGGCGGGACCGCGTCTCGTTCGGCGCCGCGCTGCGCCGGGCGAAGGACGCGCCGGGGATCTCCAGCCGGGCCGCCAACGGCATCGCCGAGTTCGTCGCGCTGCTCGACGCCGCGCGCGAGCTGGCCGCCACCGGCACCCCGGAGGAGGTCCTGGAGGCGATCCTGACCCGCTCGGGCTACCTGGCCGAGCTGGAGGAGAGCCTCGATCCGCAGGACGCCGGCCGGGTGGACAACCTCCAGGAGCTGGTGAGCGTCGCCCGGGAATACACCGAGCGGGTCGAGGCGCTCGGCGCCGAGGACGAGCGGGCCACCCTGGCCGGTTTCCTGGAGCAGGTGGCGCTTGTCGCCGACGCCGACCAGATCCCCTCCGACGATCCCGACCACCAGGGCGTGGTCACCCTCATGACGCTGCACACCGCCAAGGGGCTGGAGTTCCCGGTGGTCTTCCTGAGCGGCCTGGAGGACGGCGTCTTCCCGCACCTGCGTTCGCTCGGCGACACCCGCGAGCTGGAGGAGGAGCGGCGCCTGGCGTACGTGGGGATCACCCGCGCCCGGCAGCGGCTCTATCTGTCCCGGGCGGTCACCCGCTCGGCCTGGGGCGCGCCGGCCTACAACCCGCCGTCGCGGTTCCTGGAGGAGTTGCCGCCGGAGCTGGTGCGCTGGGAGCGCACCGAGGGGTCGTACACCTCGTGGGGTGGTGGCGGGGCCGGTGTCGGCGGCCGGGCGGACCGGTCGTCGGGTGGCTTCACCGGCGGCACGCCCAAGGCGACCCAGCTCGCCAAGCGTCTCGGTGTGGACGCCAGCCGGTTGGCCACCGCGAGCGAGTTGAAGCAGGCCCCGAAGGTCTCGGCGGGCGACCGGGTCAACCACCAGCGCTACGGCCTGGGCCGGGTGGTGGCGGTGGAGGGCGCCGGGCCGGGCGCGCGGGCCCAGATCGACTTCGGTGACCAGACCATGTGGCTGGTGCTGCGGCACGCGCCGATCGACAAGCTCTGAGCGCGGGGCCGGCCCGGCGTCGCGCCGGACCGGCCCCCGCCGTCAGCAGGCCACGTCGATGCCCCGGGCGCGCAGGAACGGCGCCGGGTCGATCTGGTTCCACATGGTGTCCTTGTGCACCTCGAAGTGCAGGTGCGGGCCGGTGGCGTCGCCGGTGGCGCCCTCGTAGCCGATGACCTGACCGGCCGTCACCCGGTCGCCGACGTCGACGAGGAGCCGGCTCTGGTGGGCGTAGTGGGTCAGGTAGCCGTTGTGGTGGTCGACGAAGACGGAGTTGCCGTACCCGTCGCCCACGTCGCCGGCCTTGACCACGGTGCCGGCCGCGGCGGCCCGGATCGGGGTGCCGGCGGGCATGGCGAAGTCGATGCCGGCGTGCAGGGTGCCCCACCGCTGCCCGTAGCAGGAGGTGATGTCGGCGCCCTTCATCGGGATGACCCAGCTCGGCTTCGGCGCGGCCTTCTTGGGCTTGGGCTTCGCTGTCGCCTTCGCCGTCTTCTTCGGCTTCGGGGTGGTCGCGCTCGGGCTCGGGCTCGGGCTCGGGGACGGGCTGGCCGGGCCGGTGGACGGGGTGACCGGAGCGGCCGGCTCGCGGGCCGACCGGTCGGCCCGGGCGGCGGCGTCGGCGCGCGCCCGCGCGTCGAGGTCGATCGCGGCCGGGGTGGGGGGCGGGTCGTCGGCGGTGACGACCGCGGCGCCGCCGACGCCGAGACCGAGCAGGGCCACCGCGGCGGTGACCAGGTACGCGGTACGCCGGCCGGTGCGCCGGTGCCGGGCGGGGGTGGGGCTGATGTGCGGCACGGGAACCTTCACCAGTCGAGGGGCGGGTGGACCTCGAAATACTGGTGTCGGCGCATGGGTGGACCGGTGGCGGGTTCGTGGCGGCGGCGGGGGCGTCCCGGGATCGTGTCCGGCTTTCGCGCCGGGTGGGTGGTTCGCCGGAAGAGTCGATCACCGAGGGCTGTGGGCCCGCTCACATCCACGGGTGTGACGCGGTCAACGTGCCGATACGCGAAACCGCCCGGATCGCGGGATCCGGGCGGTCATCGGGCGGTGCGAAGAGTCAGGAGGCGGCTACGTCGCCGTAGAGTGCCTCGGTTTCGAGCTTGATGTCCACTCCGCGCTCCTGGAGCCACGGCACCGGGTCCAGCGGCTGGCCGTTGACATGCACCTCGAGGTGCAGGTGCGAGCCGTAGGAGTGACCGGTGTTGCCGACGAGGCCGAGCTGGTCACCGGCCTTCACCTGCTGCCCCTCCTTGACCGTCACGGCGGAGGAGTGGCCGTAGATGGCCTCGGTGCCGTCGGCGTGCCTGACGATCACGGCGTAGCCGTAGCCGCCGAACCAGCCGGCCTTGGTGACCGTGCCGGAGTGGATGGCCTGGTAGGGGGTGCCCTCCGGGGCGACCAGGTCGACGCCTGTGTGCAGCTTGCCCCAGCGCACGCCGTAGGGCGACTTGAAGTCGTAGCCGTGCAGGGGGAGGAGGTAGGGGTCCTGCTCGGTGGCGTCCGTGGTCGCGTCGCTCGAACGTTCGTCACGGGTGGCCCGGTCGGCGCTGTCGGCCCGGGCCGCGGCGTCCTGGCTGGCGATCGAGGCCTGCCGGAGCTCGTCGAGGACCGAGGGGCTGACGCTCTTGGCGTCGGGGAGGGCGTTCGCGCCGAGGGCGACGATGCCGGCGCCGACGAAGGCGGTGGTGACGACCGCCGCGTAACGGCTCCGCGGGGGGGTGGGTACGCGGCGACGGCCGCGATATCTATCGGGCTCAGACGACAGGCGCTGGCGCACGCACACCCTCCGTTGTCGGGGATCCGATGCGACCTCGGACCGTTCGGTGAAGCTCGGTCGAACCTCCGGTGTCGCGTCGTCACCCGTCCGTGGACTCGATGACAACCGTGCACACGTTAGCCAACCGCCACTCCTGTCACAAGCCGAAGCGCCGAACCGGCGATTCTTTATGTCCGTTTCCGTCCGCCCTTGTCAGGTTTCGTGCCGCTGGTCGGATGGCCCCTCCACCGTCCATTCGTAGCGGACGGTGACCATTCGGCGGAGGTGTCCGGCTTCCGGCGTACGTGATCGGGCGGTAGGGGTCGGCCCGGGTTCCGGCACCCCACCCGGCCGGGTTACCGTTCGTTCAGGTCAGGAGTGCCGCCGGTGAAAGGTGTACGTAGATGAGCTCTCGTATCCGGGTCGTCGTCGCGAAGCCCGGCCTGGACGGCCACGACCGGGGCGCGAAGGTCGTGGCCCGTGCCCTGCGGGACGCGGGCATGGAGGTCATCTACACCGGTCTGCACCAGACCCCCGAGCAGATCGTCGAGACGGCGATCCAGGAGGACGCGGACGCGGTCGGCCTCTCGGTGCTCTCCGGCGCCCACATGACCCTCTTCAAGCGGGTCCTCGAACTGCTCGCCACGCGCGAGGCCGCCGACATCGTGGTCTTCGGCGGCGGCATCATCCCGGAGGGCGACATCCCGGAGCTGGAGCGGCTCGGGGTCGCGAAGATCTTCACCCCGGGCGCCACCACCGGATCGATCGTGGACTGGGTGCGGGAGAACGTGGCCCAGCCGGTCGGCTGAGCGCCGGCACCGGAACGCGGGCAGGGGGAGGGGCCGGACGCACCCCTCACACGCCCGGCCCCTCTATGCACGATGCCCCGCCGCCACCCCTCGACCGACAGGGCATCGGCCGCTCCCGTCATCGCGCTTGACCAGCGCTCCGACATCACACTCAACGACGCCCCTGACCGGGGGTTACGCCCCGGCCGGGAGATCCCCCGGACGGCTGACGCCGCACTCCACGCGCCGACCCGGCATCCGGCGAGGCTGTGCATTACCGCACACCGCGCACCCGCTCGGTTGCCCCCGGTTCCCATCTCGTTAGGCTGCGGCAAATGGCCTGTCTGTTCTGATGACAGGCGTCAAACTGATTTTCCAACGCTGGTGGCGGCGCGACGGCGCGCCGCGGAGACGGGACGGGACGCGCAATCGTGGACCTGTACGAGTACCAGGGGCGGGACCTGTTCGAGCGGCACGGCTTGCCCGTGCTGGCCGGCGGCGTCGCCACGACCCCGGAGGAGGCCCGCGCGATCGCCGAACGCCTCGGCGGCCGGGTGGTCGTCAAGGCACAGGTGAAGGTCGGTGGCCGCGGCAAGGCCGGCGGCGTGAAGCTGGCCGAGGGCGCGGAGGAGACGGTGGCCCGGGCCACCGACATCCTCGGCATGGACATCAAGGGCCACACCGTCCACAAGGTCATGATCACGGTGACCGCGGACGTGGCCGAGGAGTACTACTTCTCGTACCTGCTCGACCGGGCGAACCGCACCTTCCTCTGCATCGCCAGCGTGGCCGGCGGCATGGACATCGAGGCGGTCGCCGCCGAGACCCCCGACAAGGTCGTCAAGGCGCCGATCGACGCCAACACCGGCGTGGACGAGGCAAAGGCCCGCGAGATCGTCACCGCGGCCGGCTTCCCCGCCGAGGTCGCCGACCAGATCGTCGACGTCGCGGTCGGGCTGTGGCAGGCGTTCGTCGCCGAGGACGCCACCCTGGTCGAGGTGAACCCGCTGGCCACCACCAAGGATGGCAAGCTGCTGCTCCTGGACGCCAAGGTCACCCTGGACGAGAACGCCGGGTTCCGGCACCCGGACCACGAGGCCCTGGTCGACCAGGCGTCGGTGGACCCGCTGGAGCAGGCGGCCAAGGAGAAGAACCTCAACTACGTCAAGCTCGACGGCGAGGTCGGCATCATCGGCAACGGCGCCGGCCTGGTCATGTCCACGCTCGACGTGGTCGCGTACGCGGGTGAGCGGCACGGCGGCGTCAAGCCGGCCAACTTCCTCGACATCGGCGGCGGCGCGAGCGCCGAGGTGATGGCGAACGGCCTGGAGATCGTCCTCTCCGACCCGTCGGTGCGGAGCGTCTTCGTCAACGTCTTCGGCGGCATCACCGCCTGCGACGCGGTCGCCAACGGCATCGTGCAGGCGCTGGCGCTGCTCGAGCAGCGCGGCGAGAAGGCCACCAAGCCGCTCGTGGTCCGCCTCGACGGCAACAACGCCGAGGCCGGTCGGGCCATCCTCGACGGCGCGGCGAACCCGCTCATCCAGCGGGTCGACACCATGGACGGCGCGGCCGAGCGGGCCGCCGAGCTGGCAGCTACGGGGGTCTGACAATGGCTATCTGGCTGACCAAGGACTCCAAGGTCATCGTGCAGGGCATGACCGGTTCGGAGGGTTCCAAGCACACCCGGCGGATGCTCGCCGCGGGCACCACAGTGGTCGGCGGCGTCAACCCGCGCAAGGCCGGCACCACAGTCGACTTCGACGGCGCCGAGCTGCCGGTCTTCGCCTCCGTCGCGGACGCGATGAAGGAGACCGGCGCCGACGTCACGGTCATCTTCGTGCCGCCGCAGTTCACCAAGGCCGCGGTGGTCGAGGCGATCGACGCCGGCATCGACCTGGCCGTGGTGATCACCGAGGGCGTGCCGGTGCACGACACCGCCGCGTTCTGGGCGTACAACGTGGCCCAGGGCGAGCGGACCCGGATCATCGGCCCGAACTGCCCGGGCATCGCCTCGCCTGGCGCGTCGAACGCCGGCATCATCCCGGCCGACATCACCGGCGCCGGCCGGATCGGCCTGGTGAGCAAGAGCGGCACGCTCACCTACCAGATGATGTACGAGCTGCGCGACATCGGCTTCTCCACCTGCGTCGGCATCGGTGGTGACCCGATCATCGGCACCACCCACATCGACGCGCTCGCCGCGTTCGAGGCGGACCCGGAGACCGACGCGATCGTCATGATCGGTGAGATCGGCGGCGACGCCGAGGAGCGCGCGGCCGAGTTCATCAAGGCCAACGTCACCAAGCCGGTGGTCGGCTACATCGCCGGCTTCACCGCTCCGCCCGGCAAGACCATGGGTCACGCCGGCGCGATCATCTCCGGCTCGGCCGGCACCGCCGACGGCAAGAAGGCGGCGCTGGAGGCGGTCGGCGTCAAGGTCGGCAAGACCCCGACCGAGACCGCCAACCTGATGCGGGAGATCATGTCCGGCCGTTGAGCGGCCCGTGCGTGCCGAGGGGGTCGACCGGTTCCGGTCGGCCCCCTCGTCGGTCAGCGGTACCAGTACGGGTAGTAGAAGTTGCCCCGGGCCCGCACGATCGCGCTGGCGATGATGTTGACGACGCCGAACGCGATGGCCAGCCAGCCGAGCAGCGGCGACTTGCCGAAGCGCCGGGCGTCCCGGATCGACAACCAGCCGAGGACGATGCCCAGGATGCCGCAGCAGAGCAGGCCGAGCACGATGCCGAGGACGCCCCAGAGCGTGCTCCGGTCCCGCCCGGCGGCCGGTGGCGGCGGGGGCGGTGGGTAGGGAGCGTTCACGGCTTCCTCCGGGCGGTCGGTGCCGCGACCGGAAAGGTCGCGCCATGAAGCCGAGGCTAGACCGGATCACCCCAGCCGATCCGGAGGTTCGGCGAACTCGCCACCGTCCCGACCCGGTATCGGACTGCCGTCCGTCGCGCGGCGTGCCAGAGTAGACGGCGATGTCACGTGCCACCCCTGACCAGCCCCGCCGGGCCGCGGGTCCGGCTGCCGGCGCCCGGCCGCGAGTCCGTGCCCGCCCAGCCGCGCGCGTGCCCGCGCCCCGCCCGGGCGAGCCGGCCCGGGGCCGGGCCCCGCTGCCCGTCGCCGCCGGCGTGGCCGCGCTCTGGGCCGCGGTGACCTCCTGGTTGCCGGTCACCGTGGTGCTCGGCCTCGCCCAGCTCACCGAGGACGCCGGTTCGTTCTCCGGCGCTGTGCGCGCCGGCCTGGCCGGCTGGCTGCTCGGGCACGGGGTGCCGCTGCAGACCGCCGCCGGGCCGCTCGGCCTGGCGCCGCTCGCCCTGAGCGTGCTCGTCGCCTGGCGGCTCACCCGCGCCGGGGTGCACGTCAGCCGGGCCGTGGGCGCCCGCGGCACCGGCTCACCCCGGCGGGCACTCACCGTCGCGGTCGCGGTCGGCATCGGGTACGCGCTGCTCGGCGCACTCGCCGCGCTCGCCGTCGGGGTGGGCGGGTTGCGGGTCTCGCCGGTGACCGCCGCGCTCACGTTCGCCGCGTTCGCCGCCCCGGCCGCACTTGTCGGCGCGCTGCGCACCACGGGCGTCTGGGCGCTGCTGGCGAGGCGTTGTCCACCGGTGATCCGCGACGGGCTGCGCGCCGGGCTCGTCGCGGCCCTGCTGCTGCTCGCCGCCAGCGCCGGGGCGGCCGGGCTCGCGGTGGCCACCGGCGGCGGGGACGCGGCCGACATGATCGGGGCGTACCGGACCGGGGTGGCCGGTCAGGCGGGCATCACGCTTGTCAGCCTGGCCTACGCGCCGAACGCCGCCGCCTGGTCGGCCAGCTACCTGCTCGGCCCCGGGTTCGCCGTCGGCACCGACACCGCGGTACGCACGAGCGAGGTGTCGGTCGGCGCGCTGCCGGCCGTACCGTTGCTGGCCGGCCTGCCGCGCGGCCCGGTGGACGGGCTCGAGGCCGCGTTGCTCGCGGTGCCGGTGCTGGCCGCGATGGCGGCCGGCTGGCTGCTGGCGCGGCGGCTGCTGCGCGTGGCGGCCGAGGAACGCGCCGAGGTCGGATGGCCGGAGCTGCTGGTCCCGGCCGCGCTCGCCGGCCCGGTCGCCGGCGCGCTGTTGGGGCTGGCCGCGGCGGCGTCCGGCGGGCCGCTCGGCGGTGGCCGGCTGGCCGAGATCGGCCCGTCGCCCTGGCCGGTGGCCGGCGTGGCCACGCTTGTGATCGCCGTGGGCGCGATGATCGGCGCCGCCGCCACCCGCACCCTGGCCCGCCCTACCCCGCCGCCCCGCCGCCGCCCCCGCCCCGAGCCACCCTCACCCCCGCCCGATCCCCCCGCCCGACCCCGCCCCGCCCCACCCCTGAACTCCGCACGCTGATGCACGGAAAGAGTGGCCATTCCGCCTGGGATGGCCACTCTTTCCGTGCATCAGGCCGCGTTCTGCGCGGCGCGGGGAGGCGACGGGCGCGAGGGGCGTCCGGCGGATGCCGGACGCCCCTCCGATTCGCGGTCAGGAGCCGAAGTTGCCCGCGTTGATCAGGGTGCCGGCGATGGCGCTGATGATGCCGAGGACCACGCCGACGCCACCGCAGATCAGGGCGGCCTTGGCCTGGCCCGGGTTGCTGGCCTCGCCCGCCTGGACCTTCTTCTGGCCGAGCACGCCGAGCACCACGCCGGCGATGCCGGCCGGGACGCCCAGCAGCGGGCAGCAGAGGCCGAGCACGATCGAGGCGATGCCGACGATCATGCCGATCAGGCCCATGGTGTTGTTCTGGCCCTGACCCTGGCCGGGGCCGGCCGGGTAGCCGGCGGCCGGGTACTGCGGCGCGGCGCCGTACGGCTGCTGCTGCGCGTACGGGTCCTGGCCGTAGGGCTGGCCGGAGGTGGGCTGGCCGTACGGCTGGCCCGAGGTCGGCTGCTGTCCGTACTGCGGGGGCTGCGGCGGCTGGCCGTACGGGTCGTGCGGCTGGGCGGTCGGGTCCTGGTTCGGCTGCTGGCCGTACGGGTCCTGTCCGGGGTAACCGGGCTGCATGTCAGGGAACTCCTCAGATTAGGGTCGGCTGTCGGTCAGTTCGTGTCGGTGCTGCCGCCGACCAGACCCGCCAGGCCACCGGCCAGGCAGCACACCACAATGATGCCGATCCAGATCAGGCCGACGATCAGGGCCCACTTGGACCACTTCCTGGACTCGGCGGCGGCGGCCTGGGCGCCAGCGTAGTCACCCTGCTGGAGCAGCGGGTTGACCTTCGACGCGTTGATGATCGCCGGAATCGCGAGCGGCCAGAACAGGAAGATCATGACGATGGACATCGTCATGTTGTTGTCGATCTGCGGCGGCTGCTGCTGGGGGTATCCGGGCTGCATGGGGGTGACTCCTCGGTCCGGCGGCACGGCGGCGTGCCGATTCTGACTGGTGCGGGTCGGGCGTACGCCGGACACCGGGCGACCGGCAGCGTACCGCGACGGCGCCACCGGGGAGATCACCCGACGGGTCCCGCCCGCCAGCCGGACCGGCCGGCCTGCCCGATAGGGTTGCCGCGTGACCGAGCCCGCGTCCGTCGCCCGCCTCGTCGTCCTCGTCTCCGGTTCCGGCAGCAACCTCCAGGCGCTGCTGGACGCCACCGCCGACCCCGGCTACGGGGCCCGGGTGGTGGCGGTGGGCGCCGACCGGGACGGGATCGCCGGCCTGGACCGGGCCGCCGCGGCCGGCGTGCCGTCCTTCGTCGAGCGGGTCGGAGACCACCCGACCCGTGGCGACTGGGACAAGGCGCTCACCGCCCGGGTCGCCGAGCACCGGCCCGACCTGGTCGTCAGCGCGGGCTTCCTCAAGCTTGTCGGGCCGGAGTTCCTGACCGCGTTCGGCGACCGTTACCTCAACACGCACAACACCCTGCTGCCGGCGTTCCCCGGCATCCACGGCCCTCGCGACGCGCTTGCCTACGGCGTGAAGGTCACCGGGGCCACCCTGTTCTTCGTCGACGCCGGGATGGACACCGGCCCGATCGTCGCCCAGGTGGCCGTACCGGTGCTCGACGGCGACGACGTGGAGACGCTCACCGAGCGCATCAAGTCCGCCGAGCGGCGCCAGCTCGTCGAGCAGGTCGGCCGCCTGGTCCGTGAAGGTTGGACGATCACCGGCAGAAAGGTCAGCATTCCGTGAGCACGACAGAGGACGGCCGCCGCCCGATCCGGCGCGCGCTGGTAAGCGTCTACGACAAGACCGGCCTGGTCGAGCTGGCCCGCGCTCTGCACGAGGCCGGCGTGGAGATCGTGTCGACCGGCAGCACCGCGTCGACGATCTCCGGCGCGGGCGTGCCTGTCACCGCGGTCGAGCAGGTCACCGGCTTCCCGGAGATCCTCGACGGCCGGGTGAAGACGCTGCACCCGAAGATCCACGGTGGCCTCCTCGCCGACCTGCGGAAGAACGCGCACGCCGGCCAGCTCGACGAGCACGGCATCGCCGGCATCGACCTGCTGGTCTCCAACCTCTACCCGTTCCAGGCCACGGTCGCCTCCGGCGCGGCTCCGGACGAGTGCGTCGAGCAGATCGACATCGGTGGTCCGGCGATGGTCCGGGCCGCCGCGAAGAACCACGCCTCGGTGGCGGTGGTGACCGACCCGGCCGCGTACCCGGCGGTGGTGGCCGCGCTCGCCGACGGCGGTTTCACGCTGGCCCGCCGCCGGGCGCTCGCGGCCCGGGCGTTCGCCGACATCGCGGACTACGACGTGGCGGTGGCCGACTGGTTCGCGAGCACTGTGGCGCCGGCCGAGGACGGCTGGCCGGAGTTCGCCGGCCTGGCGCTGCGTCGCCGGGCGGTGCTGCGGTACGGCGAGAACCCGCACCAGTCGGCAGCCCTCTACACCGACCCGGGCGCCCCGGCCGGGCTGGCTCAGGCCGAGCAACTGCATGGCAAGGAGATGTCGTACAACAACTACGTCGACGCGGACGCCGCCTGGCGGGCCGTGCACGACTTCCCCGGCCAGCCGGCGGTGGCGGTCATCAAGCACGCCAACCCGTGCGGCATCGCGGTCGGCGCGGACGTGGCCGAGGCGCACCGCAAGGCGCACGCCTGCGACCCGGTCTCCGCGTTCGGTGGCGTGATCGCGGTGAACGGTCCGGTCGGCGTGGAGCTGGCCCGGCAGGTCGCGGAGATCTTCACCGAGGTGCTTGTGGCGCCCGGCTTCGACGAGGGCGCGCTGGAGCTGCTGCGGGCGAAGAAGAACCTCCGGCTGCTGCGCGCGCCGGCGTTCGCGCCGCGGCCGGCGGAGTGGCGGCCGGTGACCGGCGGCGTGCTGGTGCAGGCGCGGGACGCGGTCGACGCGCCGGGCGACGACCCGGCCGGCTGGGCGCTTGCCACAGGCGACCCGGCCGACGAGGCGATGCTGCGCGATCTCGCGT
Source organism: Micromonospora marincola (assembly GCF_056150385.1). Taxonomy (NCBI): domain Bacteria; kingdom Bacillati; phylum Actinomycetota; class Actinomycetes; order Micromonosporales; family Micromonosporaceae; genus Micromonospora; species Micromonospora marincola. Next base: position 108,814 of record NZ_JAXCFT010000006.1, read on the forward strand.
TCGCCTGGCGGGCGGTCCGCGCGGTGAAGAGCAACGCGATCCTGCTGGCCCGCGACGGCGCCACCGTCGGGGTGGGGATGGGTCAGGTCAACCGGGTGGACTCGGCGCGGCTGGCGGTCAGCCGGGCCGGCGACGAGCGGGCCCGGGGCTCGGTCTGCGCCTCGGACGCGTTCTTCCCGTTCGCCGACGGCCCGCAGATCCTCATCGACGCCGGCGTGCGGGCGATCGTGCAGCCCGGCGGTTCGATCCGCGACGAGGAGACGATCGCGGCCTGCAAGGAAGCAGGCGTGACCATGTACCTGACCGGCACCCGGCACTTCTTCCACTGATGCCCGGGACCCGGGTGCGTCCGGCGGACGCACCCGGGCGGGCCGTTCAGACGTCCGGGCGTATCCGCCGCACCCGGCGCAGCTCCGCGCACCCGGCGCAGCTCCGCGCCCCCGGCCCGGAACAGGTCTCGCCCCTCCAGGGCGGCCCGCCCGGCGGTCGGCGTCTCCAGCCGCATCAGCAGCCGGGCCAGCGTGGACTTGCCGCAGCTGGACTCGCCGACCACGCCGAGCGTCTCGCCGCGGCGCAGCTCGAGCTCACCCCGTCGACCGCCCGCACCGCGCCGATCTGCCGCCTGAACAGCACACCCCTGGTGATCGGGAAGTGCTTGACCAGCTCGTCGGCCGCGAGGATCGTCTCGCCGCGAACCTTGGCCGGGTCAGCGGTCATCGTGGACCTCCTGCGCGAAGTGGCACGCGCTGGTCCGGCCGTCACCGAGGACGAGGTCGTGCGGCACCTCGTTCTCGCAGACCTGCCGCGGCGCGGCTCGCCGGCCCGGTCGGGGGTGGCCGGTTCGCCGGAGACGCCGCGCCGCGCCGACTGGTCCTCGGTCGCCGCCACCGTCTCGAAGTCACTCATCTCGGATCCTCGGGTCGAGTACGGCGTAGAGCACGTCCACCACGAGGTTGGACAGCAGGTAGACCACGACGAGCACGCTGACGATGCCCACCACGAGCGGCCCGTCCTCGGTGCGGATGCCGCGGAACAGGTTGAAGCCGACGCCGGGGATGTTGAACACGCCCTCGGTGATGATCGCGCCGCTCATCAGGTTCCCCAGTTCGACGCCGAGGAAGGTGACCACCGGGATGAGCGAGTTGCGCAGCACGTGCACGCCGACGATGCGACGCCGCACCAGGCCCTTCGACCGGGCGGTGCGCACGTAGTCGGCGCGCAGGTCCTCCGACACCGACGTCCGGGTCAGCCGCAGCGCGGCTGGCGAGCGACAGCGAGCCGAGGACGAGGCCGGGCAGCAGCAGCGCCCAGAGGGAGGGCTGGGCGCCGGCGGTGGGCGGGAAGATCGGCCAGCGTACGCCGAGCTGGTAACGGAGTGTGTCGCGGCGTCCCGTTTGGGTCCCTGCTCGTGACCCTGAGTGACGGAACCCACGTCGCGGAGCGTGATCGCCGGCCGTCGTCGTCCGGCCCGCTCGCGGGCGTGAGACGATCACGACGTGACGGCGACGATCCTGGACGGCAAGGCCACCGCGGCGGAGATCAAGGACGAACTGCGTGCGCGGGTCAAGGCGCTCGCGGAGCGCGGCGTCACCCCCGGGCTCGGCACGGTCCTGGTCGGGGAGGACCCCGGCTCCCAGGCGTACGTCAACGGGAAGCACCGCGACTGCGCCGAGGTCGGCATCGCCTCGCTGCGGGTCACGCTGCCCGCCGACGCCAGCCAGCAGCAGCTCGACGCGGCGCTGGCCGAGCTGAACGCCGACCCGGCCTGCCACGGCTACATCGTCCAGCTCCCGCTCCCGGCACACCTGGACACCCAGCGGGCGCTGGAGTCCATCGACCCGGACAAGGACGCCGACGGCCTGCACCCGGTCAACCTGGGCCGGCTCGTGCTCGGCTACGACGCCCCGCTGCCCTGCACCCCGCGCGGCATCGTCGAGCTGCTGCGCCGGCACGACGTGCCGCTGCGCGGCGCGAACGTCGCGGTGGTCGGCCGTGGCAACACCGTCGGCCGGCCGCTCGGCCTGCTGCTCACCCGGCGCAGCGAGAACGCCACCGTGACGCTCTGCCACACCGGCACCCTCGACCTCGCCGCCCACACCCGCGCCGCCGACGTCGTCATCGTCGCCGCCGGGGTGCCGGGGCTGCTCACCGCCGACATGGTCACCCCCGGCGCGACGGTGGTGGACGTCGGCATCACCCGGGTGATCGGCGACGACGGCAAGGGCCGCTACACCGGCGACGTCGACCCGGAGGTGGTCGAGGTGGCCGGCAAGGTGGTGCCGATGCCGGGCGGGGTCGGCCCGATGACCCGGGCCATGCTGCTCACGAACGTGGTGGAGCGGGCCGAGCGGGTCGGCTGACCACCCAGACAGGTCATAACCGTCCGCCCCTCGCCCGATCGGTGCCAGGATGGCTGATACGGTCCGGGAAACCGACTGGTATCAGGGAGTGGGACGACCATGGGTAAGAAGGTCACTGTCGTCGGGGCCGGCTTCTACGGCTCCACCACGGCACAGCGTCTGGCCGAGTACGACATCTTCGACACCGTCGTGATCACCGACATCGTGGAGGGCAAGCCGGCGGGCCTCGCGCTGGACCTCAACCAGTCGCGCGCGGTCGAGGGCTTCGAAACCACAGTCGTCGGCGTCACCACCGGGCCGAACGGCGAGGGGTACGAGGCCATCGAGGGCTCCGACGTCGTCGTCATCACCGCCGGCCTGCCCCGCAAGCCGGGCATGAGCCGGATGGACCTGCTGGAGACCAACGCCAAGATCGTGCGTCAGGTCGCCGAGAACGTCGCCAAGTACGCCCCGAACGCCGTTGTCATCGTGGTGTCGAACCCGCTCGACGAGATGACCGCGCTGGCCCAGCTCGCCACGCAGTTCCCGAAGAACCGGGTACTCGGCCAGGCCGGCATGCTCGACACCGCCCGGTTCACCAACTTCGTCGCCGAGGCGCTGAGCGTGCCGGTGAAGTCGGTGCGGACCCTGACCCTCGGCTCGCACGGCGACACCATGGTTCCGGTGCCGTCGAAGAGCACCGTGAACGGCAAGCCGCTGCGCGACGTCATGCCGGCCGAGCAGATCGAGGAGCTTGTCGTCAAGACCCGCAACGGTGGCGCCGAGGTCGTCGCGCTGCTGAAGACCGGGTCCGCGTACTACGCCCCGTCCGCCGCCGCGGCCCGGATGGCGAAGGCCGTGGCCGAGGACTCCGGCGACGTCATGCCGGTCTGCGCGTGGGTCGACGGCGAGTACGGCATCTCCGGCGTCTACCTGGGCGTCGAGGCCGAGATCGGCGCCGAGGGCGTGAAGCGGGTCGTCGAGACAGACCTGGACGCCGACGAGCGGGCCGCCTTGAAGGAGGCCGCCGAAGCCGTCCGCGCCAAGCAGGGTGACATCTCCTCCCTCTGACACCCCGGCACCACCACCCGCCGAAGGGCGGCCGGCGTCCCGCCGGCCGCCCTTCGGCGTCCCACCCCGTCCCACCGCGCCGTGCCGCGTTGATAATGAAGTTGACGGCAGTAACGGAGATCGAAACTGCCGCCAAGTTCATGATCGACCGCGCAGGGCCAGGGGGGAGAGGGTCGACAGGGCGTGCTCAGCACGCGTACCCCGGGGGTGAGTCCGGTGTCGCCGTCGACCACCCGCAGGCGGCCGGCGGCGCGCAACGGCCCCAGCAGCCGGGCCGGAAGCTCCGGTCCCGGCGGTCCGCCTCGCGCCACTGGGCCTCGGTGGCGACGGGGAACGCCTCCCGGCGCGGCTGGAAGAACGGGCCCGTCCCGTCGAGCAGCGCGGTGATCGTGACAGGTCCGAGCGTGTGTGTCGGCGGCATCCGGGAAGGATGCCATCGCGACCCGTTCCGGGTGATCCCGTTCTCCCGGGGTGAGGCCGGCTGGGGCGCCCCGAGCGGTTTCCAGTACGCTCGTACTGCTTGAGCACGTGTCCCCCGAGAGGAGCGCCGGCCGATGGCGAAGATCAAGGTAAACAACCCGGTCGTGGAGATCGACGGCGACGAGATGACCCGGATCATCTGGAAGCAGATCCGGGAGCAGCTGATCCTGCCCTACCTCGACGTCGACCTGCACTACTACGACCTGTCGATCCAGTACCGCGACGAGACCGAAGACCAGGTCACCGTCGACGCCGCGAACGCCATCAAGGAGCACGGCGTCGGCGTCAAGTGCGCCACCATCACCCCGGACGAGGCCCGGGTGGAGGAGTTCGGCCTGAAGAAGATGTGGCGGTCGCCGAACGGCACCATCCGCAACATCCTCGGCGGCGTGGTCTTCCGCGAGCCGATCATCATGTCGAACGTGCCGCGGCTCGTCCCGGGCTGGACCAAGCCGATCATCATCGGCCGGCACGCGCACGGCGACCAGTACAAGGCCACCGACTTCGTCGTGCCCGGCCCGGGCAAGGTCACCATCACCTACGCCCCGGCCGACGGCGGCGCGCCGATGGAGATGGAGATCGCCAACTTCCCCGGTGGCGGCATCGCCATGGGCATGTACAACTTCGACGAGTCGATCCGGGACTTCGCCCGCGCCTCGTTCCGGTACGGCCTGGACCGCAACTACCCGGTCTACATGTCCACCAAGAACACCATCCTCAAGGCGTACGACGGTCGGTTCAAGGACATCTTCGCCGAGGTGTTCGAGGCCGAGTTCAAGGCCGACTTCGACGCCGCCGGCCTCACCTACGAGCACCGGCTGATCGACGACATGGTCGCCGCCGCGCTCAAGTGGGCGGGCGGGTACGTCTGGGCCTGCAAGAACTACGACGGTGACGTGCAGTCCGACACCGTCGCGCAGGGCTTCGGCTCGCTGGGCCTGATGACCTCGGTGCTGCTCTCCCCGGACGGCCGCACCGTCGAGGCCGAGGCCGCCCACGGCACCGTCACCCGGCACTACCGGCAGTACCAGAAGGGCGAGAAGACCTCGACCAACCCGATCGCCTCGATCTACGCCTGGACCCGGGGCCTGGCCCACCGGGGCAAGCTGGACGGCACCCCCGCCGTCACCGAGTTCGCCAACACGCTGGAGCAGGTCATCGTGGAGACCGTCGAGAGCGGCCAGATGACGAAGGACCTAGCGCTGCTCATCTCGCGGGACGCCCCGTGGCTGACCACCGACGAGTTCATGAACGCGCTCGACGAGAACCTGGCCCGCAAGCTCGCGGCCTGACGTAAGGAAGGGCCCCTTCTTAACGCCTCGCGTTGTAGAAGGGGCCCTTTTTAACACCTCGCGGCAGCGAGCCGGCGTCCGCCGTTCACGCGGCGCGCAGGAGTTCGGCGGCGCGCTCGGGGGCGATGTCGTTGATGAAGACGCCCATGCCGGACTCCGAACCGGCCAGATACTTCAACTTGTCCTTCGCCCGCCGGACGCTGAACAACTGCAGGTGCAGGTGGCCCAGCTCCCGGTCGACGCGCACCGGCGCCTGGTGCCAGGCCGCGATGTAGGGCATCGGCATCCCGAAGAGCCCGTCGAAGCGGCGCAGCAGGTCGAGGTAGAGCGGCCCGAAGGCGTCCCGCTCGTCGTCGTCGAGCGCCGGGATGTCCGGCACCGGCCGGTGCGGGGCCACGTGCACCTCGAACGGCCAGCGGGCCGCCGCCGGCACGTACGCGGTCCAGTGCTCGTTGCCCGCCACCACCCGGTCGCCGGCGGCGCGCTCGGCGGCCAACACGTCGGCGTAGAGGTTCCCCCCGGTGCGGTCGGCGTGCCGCCGGGCGGCGGCGAGCAGGCTCCGGGTCCGCGGCGTGACGAACGGGTACGCGTAGATCTGCCCGTGCGGGTGGTGCAGCGTCACCCCGATCTCCACGCCCCGGTTCTCGAACGGGAACACCTGCTCCACGCCGGGCAGCGCGCTCAGCGCGGCGGTGCGGTCGGCGAGCGCGTCCAGCACGGTCCGCACCCGCAGCGGGGTGAGCCGGGCGAACGAGGCGTTGTGGTCGTCGGTGAAGCAGACCACCTCGCACCTGCCGACCCCCGGGCGGACCGGGGTGAACGGCGTGATCTCCGCGGGCTCCTCGGCCACCCGCTGGCTCAGCGACGGGAACCGGTTCTCGAAGACGACCACGTCGTACTCCGGCGCCGGGATCTCGCTGTGCCGGTCGCCCCGGGAGGGGCAGAGCGGACACTGGTCGGCCGGGGGCAGGAAGGTGCGGGTCTGCCGGTGCACCGCCACCGCCACCCACTCGTCGGTGAGCGGGTCGTACCGTAGCTGCGAGGCGGGTGGCGGCGGGGGCAGTTCCCGCCGGTCCGGCTGGTCGCGCACCGCGTCGTCCCGCTCGTCGAAGTAGATCAGCTCGCGGCCGTCGGCCAGCTCGATCTGCGTACGCTTCACTCCGCTCCCTTCATCGCCGGCACCGTCACCAGCTCACCCACCCTGTCCTCGAGTACCCGCCGTGCGTCGGGTGTCAACCGGTCGTCGGTGACCAGCACGTCCGCCGCGTCCAGGCCGACGATCGAGGAGATGCCGACCGTGCCCCACTTGGTGTGGTCGGCCAGCACCACGAGCGCGTCGGCGGCCGTCACAAGCGCCCGGTTCGTGTCCGCCTCCATCAGGTTGGGCGTGGTGAACCCGGCCCGCTCGCTGATCCCGTGCACGCCGAGGAAGAGCAGGTCCAGGTGGAGCGTGGCGATCGCGGCCACGGCCAGCGGACCGACGAGCGCGTCCGACGGGGTGCGCACCCCGCCGGTGAGCACGACGGTGTGGTCCGGCCGGCCGGCGGAGTGCAGGATCTCCGCCACCGGCAGCGAGTTGGTGACCACCGTCAGGCCGGGCACGTCGATCAGGCGGCGGGCCAGCTCGGCGGTGGTGGTGCCGGCGGAGAGGGCGATCGCGGCGCCGGGGCGGACCAGCCGGGCGGCGCGGTCGGCGATGGCCGCCTTCTCGGCCGACTGGCGAACGGACTTGGCCCGGAAGCCGGGCTCGTCGGTCGAGCTGGGCCCGGCAAGCGTCGCCCCACCGTGCACCTTGGCGAGCAGGCCCTGCTCGTGCAGCGTCTCCAGGTCCCGCCGGATGGTCATGTCCGACACGCCGAACTCGGCGGCCAGCTCGGTGACCCGGACCCCGCCGGCGGAGCGGACCCGTTCCAGGATGGCCGTCTGCCGCTGCCGCGCCAGCATCCCCGGTCGCCTCCCGCCTCCCCGACCCCGCGAACGCGGTCGAACGTGTTCCAACAAAGCCGAACACTACCGCGCAGGGGGAGGGGGCGCGAGGCCGGTCGGGGGACGCGGAGAAGATCAGGCGGGCTGGAGGCGGGGCTCCACCCAGCCGGTCTCGGTGAGGTGTTCCATCACCCGCTGCACCGCCTCCTCGACGGTCAGGTCCGCGGTGTCCACCGCCAGGTCGGCGTCGGTGGGCTCCTCATAGGGGTCGTCGATCCCGGTCATCCCGGTGATCAGGCCGGCGCGGGCACGGGCGTAGAGGCCCTTGCGGTCGCGCTGCTCGCAGACCGCCAGCGGGGTCGCCACGTGGACCAGCAGGAAACCCGCCCCGGCCGCCTCCGCCATCTCCCGGGCAGCCGCCCGGGCCGCCGCGTACGGCGCGATCGGGCAGCAGATGCCCACCCCCCGGTGCCGGGCGATCTCGGCGGCCACCCAGCCGATCCGGCGCACGTTGAGATCGCGGTCGGCCTTGCTGAAACTCAGCCCGGCCGACAGCTCCCGGCGGACCACGTCGCCGTCGAGCAGCGTGAGCGTGCGGTCGCCCTGCTCCCGGAGCGCGTCGGCGAGACCGCGGGCGATCGTCGACTTCCCCGAGCCGGAGAGGCCGGTCAGGAAGATCACCAGACCGCGGTGCCGTCGCGGCGGGCGGGCCCGGGCCAGCTCCCGGGCCACCGCGGGCGGCGTGTGCCACTCCGGCAGCGGGAAGCCCCGGTCGAGCAGGTCGTCGATCTCCGCCTGGCTCAGCGCCAGCCGGCGGTTGCGCGGCGGGATGTCCTCCCGCCACCGCCACTGCCCGTCCCGGTTGTCGTACGCCAACTCCCGGGGCACAAGCACCCGCAGGCCGGCGCCGGAGAGCATGCCCTCGGTGGAGAGCAGATGGGTCACCCCGTACGCGGCAGCCACCCGGGCCCGCAGCAACGCGTCGCTGATCTCGTCGGCCCGACCCGCAAGCGGCACCGCCACAAGCGTCGCCGGCGGCATCCGGTCGCGGGCCGCGAACACGCTGCGCACAAGCGCCTCGGCCGGCAGCCCGCCGCTCGACTCCTCGCCCACCGGGATGAGCACCAGCAGGTGCGCACCGAGCGTGCGGGCCGCGTGCGCGATCTGGGCGAGCTGCGGGCGGTGCAGCGGGCGGTCGGCGAAGACACCGAGCACCCGGCCCGGTGGCAGCAGCCCCCGCACCTCGTCCGGGCCGCGCCGCAGGCGCTGGAACGGACCGTGACCGCCGTCACCCAGCCGGCGTACCGCGCCCCCGACGCCCACCGTGCCCGCACGGGCCGGCCATACGTCTGTCACGTCCATGGCCGCCACCGGCGCGCCCTCGCCGTCGGTGAGCACAAGTGCCCGGCGGGCCGGATCGGCCAGCTCCAGTCCCTCGACGAGCGCCGCCGGCACCTGCAACGTCACCGGCACCGGCCACGGCGTGCCGTCGGCGAGCCGGCCGCGCCGGCCCAACGACGCCACGTCCGCCCGGGTCATGAAACCGCTCAGCGGCGCGTACGCCCCGGTCAACAACAACTCGAGATCGGCCAGTTCAGCGGGTCTGGGCGCGTACGCCGGCGCATCCCGCAGCACATCCTCGGGCAGGATCCACCCGTTGCTCATCGAACCCCCAACTCGCCGGCCGGCACACAGTTTCGCAGCCCACCGGCGATCGGTCGAGAGCGCCACTCCACCCGCCGGTAACCGGGCGTTCCGACGACCGTCGGTGAGCGGGCCGCGAATGGAGTCAGGGACACCGAATCCTCACCGACGGGACCCCACGGGTCGATCGGGCGACCGGCTGCCGACGCGCGCCGTCCGGCGGAGCGCGCGGCGGATCCGCCGGACCGCCCGGAGGGGAACGGAACCAGATGGGCGCCGGCCGCGTGTCGGGGCGGAATCAGGGACAACCCCGAGCGTTTCCTGGTGCCCTCACGGGACCGGGGTTTCTAGGCTGTCAGCGTGACACTGCTCGCGACCGAGTCGCTGACCAAGACGTACGGAGGCCGGGTCACCGCGTTGGCCGACCTCACCGTGTCGGTCGAGCCGGGGATCATCGGGCTGGTGGGCGCCAACGGCGCCGGCAAGTCCACCCTGATCAAGATCCTGCTGGGTCTGCTCCCGCCGACAAGCGGCCGGGTGCAGGTGCTCGGCCTCGACCCCACCACCGACCCGGCCGCGGTCCGCGCCCGGGTGGGCTACATGCCCGAGCACGACGCCCTCCCGCCGGACCTCTCCGCCGCCGAGCTGGTCACCCACCTGGGCCGGATGAGCGGGCTGCCGCGCACGGTCGCCCGGGAACGGGCCTCCGAGGCGCTGCGCCACGTCGGCCTGCACGAGGAACGGCACCGGGCCGTCGGCGGCTACTCCACAGGCATGAAACAGCGGGTGAAGCTCGCCCAGGCGCTCGTGCACGACCCCGACCTGCTGCTGCTCGACGAGCCCACGAACGGCCTCGACCCGGCCGGCCGGGACGCCATGCTCGCCCTGATCCACCGGATCGGCACCGAGTTCGGCATCTCGGTGGTCGTCTGCTCGCACCTGCTCGGCGAGGTGGAGCGGATCTGCGACACGCTCGTCGCGATCGACGGCGGCCGGCTGCTGCGCGCCGACCGGGTCGCCGCGATGACCACCGCCACCGACGTGCTCGCCGTCGAGGTGAGCGAGGGTACGGAGGAGCTGGCCGCCCGGCTCGCCGCGCTCGACCTGCCGGTGTCCCGGGACGGTCGGCTGCTGCTCGTCCCGCTCGCCGACGACCACACCTACGACCTGATCCTCGGCGCGGTAGCCGAGCTGGACCTGCCACTGCACCGGCTGGACCAGCGGCGGCACCGGGTGGCCGAGCTCTTCGCCCCGAGGGAGCCCAGCCATGCCTGAAGCCACAGGCGTCATCCACGACATCGGCTACCAGCGCTACACCGGCCCGCGGCTGAGCCGCCGGCAGGTCTTCGGCGCGCTCTACGGCCACGGCGTGCGTACCGTCTTCGGGCTGGGCCGCAGCGCCAAGGCGAAGATCTTCCCGTGGCTGGTGGTCTCCGTGGTCACCGTGGTGGCCGCCGGTCTGACCGCGGTGCGCAGTCAGACCGGCCAGGTGGTGATGACGTACGCCCAGTTCGCCGACGCGATGAGCTGGCTGGTCATCTTCTTCGCCGCGGTGGCCGCCCCCGAGCTGGTCTCCCGCGACCTGCGCAGCGGCGTGCTGCCGCTCTACTTCTCCCGGCCGCTGCCGCGCGGCGACTACGCGCTGGCGAAGCTGCTGGCGCTTGTCACGTCGATCTGGCTGCTGCTCGGCGGCCCGCAACTGGTGATGTTCCTCGGCGCCGCGTTCACCACCTCGCGGGGCGTGCGTGGGGTCTGGGACGAGTTGCTCGACCTGCTGCCCGGCCTGCTCTACGCCGGGTTGTGGGCGGTGGTCTTCGCCTCGATCGCCCTGCTTGTCGCTTCGCTGACCGGCAAGCGCGCCTTCGCCGCCGGCGGCATCGTGGCGGTCTTCCTGATGACCACGCCTGTGGTCGGCGTGCTCTCCATCCTGCCCTCCCGGACGGTGAACGAGCTGGCCTTCCTCGCCTCCCCGTCGTCGCTCGTCAGTGGCGTGGGCACCTGGGCGCTCGGCGACCTGCTGACCCAGGGACAGGAGGGGGGCATCCCGATCGGCGGCTTCGGCCCGGTCTACGCCGTGGTCGCCGTGCTGCTGGTGGCCGCCTGCGTCAGCCTGCTGCTCCTGCGATACCGGAAGGTGGCCGCCCGATGACGGCGATCAGCACGCAACCGGCGGCCGACGTGTCCGCCGCCGGTGCCAGCACCCTCGATCTGGCCGGCGTCTCCCGCTGGTACGGCAACGTGGTGGCGGTCAACGACGTCAGCATGCGGCTCGGCCCCGGGGTGACCGGCCTGCTCGGCCCGAACGGCGCCGGCAAGACCACGCTGCTGCACATGATGGCCGGGTTCCTCGCCCCGTCCCGGGGCACGGTGACGTTGGACGGGGAGCCGACCTGGCGCAACCCGGGCGTCTACCGGCGGCTCGGCCTGGTCAGCGAACGGGAGGCGGTGCACACCTTCCTCACCGCCTACGAGTTCGTGCTCGCGAGCGCGAAGCTGCACCGGCTGCCCGACCCGGAGGCGGCGGCCCGGCGGGCGATCGAGCTGGTCGAGATGGAGGACGCGCAGGGTCGCCGGATCGGCACCTACTCCAAGGGCATGCGGCAGCGCACCCGGGTGGCCGCCGCGCTCGTGCACGACCCGCAGGTGCTGCTGCTCGACGAGCCGTTCAACGGCATGGACCCCCGGCAGCGGCTGCACATGATGGGGCTGCTGCACCGGCTCGGCGACGCCGGCCGGACCATCCTGTTCAGCTCGCACATCCTGGAGGAGGTCGAGCAGGTCTCCGGCACGGTCCAGGTGATGGTCGCCGGCCGGCTGGCCGCCTCCGGCGACTACCGGACCATCCGCAGGTTGATGACCAACCGTCCGCACGTCTTCGGGGTGCGTTCCACAGACGACCGGGCGCTCGCGGTGGCGCTGATGGCCGAGACCTCGGTCTCCGGCGTCGAGTTGGACCGCACCGGCCTGACCGTGAAGGCGAACGACTACGGCGCCTTCACCCGGGCGTTGCCCAGGATCGCACTCCGCCACGGCATCCGGGTCCGGCAGTTGCTGCCGGAGGACGAGTCGCTGGAGAGCGTCTTCTCGTATCTGGTGGAGGCCTGATGTCGACAGTTACCTGGATCACCGCCCGCGGCCTGTTCGGCCGTAGCCGGTTTCTCATGCTGCTGCCGTTGCCGCTGATCCTGATCGGCCTGGCGGTGCTCTGCCGGTCGCTCGGGGTCGACCCGGGCCAGTGGGGGCCGCCGGTGCTCGTCGGGCTCGGCCTGGCCGTGGTGCTGCCGGTGGTCGCCCTGATCGTGGGCACCGGCGTGCTCGGCGCCGAGATCGACGACGGCACCGTCGTGCACATCCTCACCAAGCCGCTGCCCCGCTGGCAGATCGTGCTGCCGAAGCTGGCGGTGGCCGCCGCGGTCAGCGCGGTCACCGTCGGCGTCCCGCTCTACGTCGCGGGCGTGCTTGCCGACTCGGTACGCCTCGGCCTGGCCCTGGTGGCGGCGTCGGCGGCGGGCGCGTTGGCCTACTCGGCGCTGTTCCTGGCGCTCAGCCTCGTGAGCCGGCGGCCGGTGCTGCTCGGCTTGGTCTACGTGCTGATCTGGGAGGGGCTGCTCGGCCGGTTCGTCAACGGCACCAAGGTGCTCTCGATCCAGCAGTGGGTGATCGCGATGGCCGACCGGATGGCGCCCACTCCGCTGCTCGGCACCACCGTCTCGGTGCCGGTCGCGGCCGTGCTGACCGCGCTTGTGGCGATCGGTTTCACCGTGCTTGCCATCGACCGCCTCCGTTCCTTCAGCGTGGCCGGCGAAACCAGCTAGAAGGCGGGGGCCCCGCTTAACGCATTCGGTAGAGGCGGGGCCCCCGCTTAACACCCACGTGTTAAGCGGGGGCCCCGCCTAACCGGTCCAGCGGGGGTCAGAAGGCGCAGGCGATGACCAGCTCGGGTGTGCGGTCGGGCAGCAGGTCGAGCTTGGCGATCCGCCCCGCCGCGCGCACGTCGTCGGCGATCGTGGTGAGCTGGTCGAGCAGGGCCGCCGGCCCGAGCGCCTCGGCCAGCGGCACGTCCGCCTTCATCGACAGCTTCCGTTCCGACTTGGCCCGCCGGACCTGCCCCAGCGCGTCGGCGGCCAGCCGCAGCAACTCCGGGTCGCCAGGCGTCCGCATCGCGCGGCCCACCTCGTACGTGGTCGGCCACGTCGACAGGTGCACCGAGCCGTACCGCCACCACGACCAGACCTCCTCGGTGACGAACGGCAGCGCCGGGGCGAAGAGCCGCAACTGCACCGACAGCGCGGTCGCCAGCGCCGCCCGGGCCGAGTCGGCCGCCGGCCCGTCGCCGTAGGCGCGCTCCTTCACCAACTCGATGTAGTCGTCGCAGAACCGCCAGAAGAACGCCTCGGTGACCATCAGCGCGGCCGTGTGGTCGTACCCGTCGAAGGCGGTGGTCGCGGTCGCGACCACGCCTGACAGTTCGGCGAGCATCGCGGTGTCCAGCGGTTCCGTCACCGGCGCGCGCAGCGCGTCGGCGGCGCCCAGCCCGAGCGCGAACCGGGACGCGTTGAGCAGCTTGGTGGCCAGCCGCCGGCCCACCTTGACCTGGGCCGGGTCGAACGCCAGGTCCATGCCGGGCTTGCCGTTGGCGGCCCAGTAGCGCACCGCGTCGGAGCCGTGCTGCTCCAGCAGCCCCATCGGCGTGACCACGTTCCCCTTGGACTTGGACATCTTCTTCCGGTCCGGGTCGAGGATCCAGCCGGAGAGCACCGCCGTGCGCCAGGGCAGCGCGCCGTGCTCCAGGTGGGACCGGACCACGGTGGCGAACAGCCAGGTCCGGATGATGTCGTGCCCCTGCGGGCGCAGGTCCATCGGGAAGACCCGGCCGAACAGGTCCGGGTCGGTCATCCACCCGCCGACGATCTGCGGGGTCAGCGACGACGTGGCCCAGGTGTCGAGCACGTCCGGATCGCCTGTGAAACCGCCGGGCCGGCCGCGCTGCGCCTCCGTGAAACCGGGCGGCGGCTCGCTCGTCGGATCGATCGGCAACGTCGTCTCATCAGGTGTGAGAGGGTGGTTCCAGTCCGGTTCGCCAGCGTCGTCGAGCCGGTACCACACCGGCACCGGCACGCCGAAGAACCGCTGCCGGCTGACCAGCCAGTCGCCGGTGAGGCCACCCACCCAGTGCTCGTAGCGGTGCCGCATGTGCTCCGGCACCCAGCGCAGCTCGCGCCCACGGGCCAGCAGCTCGTCGCGCAGGCCGGCGTCCCGGCCGCCGTTGCGCAGATACCACTGCCGGGTCGAGACGATCTCCAGCGGCCGGTCGCCGCGCTCGTAGAACTTCACCGGGTGGGTGATCGGGCGCGGCTCGCCGACCAGGTCACCGGCGTCGGCCAGCAGCTCCACGAGCGTCCGCCGGGCGCCGTTGACCGTCTGCCCGGCCAGCGCCGCGTAGGGCTCCGCCGGCACGCCTGCCGGCGGCTCCGGCAGCAGCCGGCCGTCCCGGCCGACCACCACCCGGGTGTCCAGCCGCAGCTCCCGCCACCAGGTCACGTCCGCCAGGTCACCGAACGTGCAGACCATCGCGACGCCCGTGCCCTTGGCCGGGTCCGCCAGCGGGTGCGCGCGCACCGGCACCTCCACCCCGAAGACCGGGGTACGCACGGACGCGCCGACCAGGTCCGCGTACCGCTCGTCGTCGGGGTGGCAGACAAGCGCCACGCAGGCCGGCAGCAGCTCCGGTCGGGTGGTGTCGATAAGCACCTCGCGCCCGCCCGGCCCGGCGAACCGCAGCCGGTGGTAGGCGCCCGGCCGCTCCCGGTCCTCCAGTTCCGCCTGGGCGACCGCGGTGCCGAACCCGACGTCCCACAGCGTCGGAGCCTCCGCCTGGTATGCCTCACCCCGGGCCATGTTGCGCAGGAACGCGCGCTGGCTGGCCGCCCGGGCCGCCGGCCCGATCGTGGTGTACGTCAGGGACCAGTCCACCGACAGGCCGAGCCGCCGCCACAGCGCCTCGAAGACCTTCTCGTCCTCCACGGTCAGTAGTTCGCACAGCTCGATGAAGTTGCGCCGGGAGATCGCGGTCGGGTTCTTCCGGGCGTCGTCGCCGACCGGGGTGGCAGGCGGTCGCCAGTCCCTGTCGTACGGCAGCGTCGGGTCGGGACGCACGCCGTAGACGTTCTGCACCCGGCGTTCGGTGGGCAGCCCGTTGTCGTCCCAGCCCAGCGGGTAGAACACCGTCCGACCACGCATCCGCTGGAACCGGGCCACCGTGTCGGTGTGGGTGTAGGAGAAGACGTGCCCCATGTGCAGCTCGCCCGACACGGTCGGCGGCGGGGTGTCGATCGAGTAGACGTCGGAGCGCTCCTTCGAGCGGTCGAACGCGTACGTGCCGTCGGACTGCCAGCGACGGGCCCAGGTGTCCTCAAGGCCGTCCAGGCTCGGGCGCTCAGGGACGCCGGCGCGGGCCGTCCTCGTCGTGTCGGTCATCCGCCGATGGTAGGCAGGTGCGCCCGGGCGCTCCACGGCTTTCGCGGGGCGGCCGGTCGGTGCCGCTGAGGACGGAAGGGCCGTTTCGGGTTCCGAGCCTGGGCGGACTGCGCCTCACCGGACGGCAGGGCCGGTCCAACTGATGAAGCGGGAGAACATCTCGTCCGGCTGCGGGCCGGGGTTCGGGTTGAGCCTGAGTAGATCCCCGGTCGCGTCGAACAGCATGCCCGCCATGTAGACCGCGAGCCCTGCCCGGTCGCCCCGATACTCCATGCCGAGTAAGAGCCGCGCTGGCTGGCAGGGCCAAGGGGCCGCACACACTCGGCAGAGCCAGGTGGGCCGCATCGGGTGATGTGGGCGGACTGCGCGGGATGGGCGGTTGGGCGCAGATGGGGTGTTGTGCGACATCGATCGAGCGTCGCCTTCAGCCTGCCTCTTGTCAAGGTGCAACCTGCACTAAGCCGAGGTGCGGTTTGACTACTTCACTCCTGGCTACCCTGCGGCCGTGCCACGCCACCTGTACGGGGCGGGCGAGATCACGGCCCGGCTGGGCGTCAGTCGCCAACGGGCTCGGCAGATCATCGACCGGCCCGATTTCCCGAAGCCGTACGACCGGCTAGGCATGGGCTCTGTCTGGTTGAAGGCCGATGTCGAGGCTTGGATTCGAGAGCACCGCCCGCATCTCGGTGAAGTTGACGACGAGGCGTAAGCCCCTCGTGAAGATCTTGGTACGAAAGTGCCCCTATGGGGGCCATTTCCTACCAAGATCTACTCGCGCCTCAGAGCAGGGAGTCGCGCCACTGGCGGTGCAGGGCGGCGTAACGTCCGCCGGCGGCGGCCAGCTCGGCCGGGGGGCCGTCCTCGGCGATCCCGCCGGCGTCCAGCACCAGCACCCGGTCGGCGATCTCCACGGTGGAGAGCCGGTGCGCGATCACCAGCGCGGTGCGGTCGCACAGCACGCTCCGCAACGCCCGCTGGACCAGCCGCTCGGTCGGCACGTCAAGCGAGGAGGTGGCCTCGTCGAGGATCAGCACCCGGGGGTCGGCCAGGAACGCCCGCGCGAACGCGACAAGCTGCCGCTGCCCGGCGGAGAGCCGGCCGCCGCGTCGGTGCACGTCGGTGGCGTACCCGTCGGGCAGCGCGGCGATGAACTCGTGCGCGCCGATGGCCCGGGCGGCGGCGATCACGGCGGCGTCGTCGGCGTCCGGGCGGCCGAACCGGATGTTCTCCGCGACGGTGCCGCTGAACAGGTGGGTTTCCTGGGTGACGAGCACCACCGCCCGCCGCAGCTCGGCGTCGGCCAGGTCGCGTAGGTCGATCCCGTCCAGCCGGACCGCGCCGGCGTCCGGGTCGTGGAAGCGGGCCAGCAGCTTGGCGACCGTGGACTTCCCGGCGCCGGTGGGCCCGATCAGCGCGACGGTCTGCCCGGCCGGCACGGTCAACTCCAGGCCGGAGAGGATCGGCGTGTCCGGACGGTAGCCGAAGGAGACCGAGCGGAAGTCCACCGCGCCGCGCGGCGGCCCGGCGGGCAGCGGCACCGGCCGCGTCGGTTCGGCCACCGCCGGACGCTCGTCGAGCACCCCGGCCAGCTTCTCCAGCGCGGCGGTCGCCGACTGGAGCGAGTTGTAGAACTGGCTCAAGTCCTCCATCGGCTCGAAGAAGCGCCGCAGGTAGAGCAGGAACGCGGCGAGTACGCCGACCTCGGTGTGGCCGCCCAGGACCCGCCATCCGCCGTACGCAAGCACCGTCGCGGCGGTGAGGTTGCCGATCAGCCGGATTCCCGGCGAGTAGATCGCGATCAGCCGGAACGCGCTGAGGCTGGCCCGCCGGTAGTCGTCGCTCACCGCGTCGAAGATGCGCTGGTTGCGGGCCTCTCGGCGGTATGCCTGCACCGCCCGGATCCCGCGCAGCGACTCGACGAAGTGCACGATGACGAGCGCCACCGCCTCCCGGGTACGCCGGTACGCCCCGGCCGAGGCGCGGGCGAACCAGCGGGACAGCCAGAACAGGAACGGGAAGGCGAACAGGGTGACCGCGGCCAGCGGCAGGTCCAGCCAGAGCAGGATGCCCGCCACCGACAGCACGGACAGCACGGCCATCACCAGCCGGTCGATCCCGCCGTCGACCAGTTCACCGATCGACTCCAGGTCGCTTGTCAGCCGGGACACCATCCGGCCGGACGTGTAGCGCTCGTGGAAGCCCACGTCGAGGCGGAGGAAGTGCGCGTACACCCGGCGGCGGAGGTCGAGCAGGACGGCCTGGCCGATCCGGGCGGCGAGGGTGAGGAACGCGCGCCGGGCCGCGTACTCGACGGCGGTGGCGACGACGAACGCGGCGGCGACCGCGACAAGCGGGCCCGCATCGCCGGCCCGCAGCGGTCCGATGCCCCGGTCGATGCCGAGCATGACCAGGTACGGGCCGGTCATCGCGGCGGCGTTCTGGGCCAGCAGCAGCGCCACCGCCACCCCGAGCGGGCGCCGGTGCGGGCGCAACAGCACGCGCAGCAGGAGCCGGCTGCGGGCGCGGAGCCGGGTCACCGCCGCGGGGGACGAGTCCTCGGCGCGGCTGCGGTCGGCGTCCGGGTCGGTGGCGAGGCCCCGCCACCGGGCCAGCTCGGCGTCCGGGTCGACCGGGGTGTCGCGCCTGGCGGCGTCTCGGCGGCGGGATCGCGGGACGCGGCCGGTCACGACCGCACCAGGCCGACGCCGCCCGGCCGGCGTTCCGGCTCGGCGGAGAGCACCGCGCGGTAGGCGGGCACCCTGGCCAGCATCTCGGAGTGGGTGCCGACGGCGACGATCCGGCCGCCGTCAAGCAGCGCCACCCGGTCGGCGAGCGCCACCGTGGACGGTCGGTGCACCACGAGCAGCGCGGTGGTGTCCCGCAGCACCCGTCGCAGGGCGGCCTCGACAAGCGCCTCGGTGTGCACGTCGAGCGCGGAGAGCGGGTCGTCGAGGACCAGCAGGGCGGGCCGGCCGAGGACGGCCCGGGCCAGCGCCAGCCGCTGCCGTTGCCCGCCGGAGAGCGACAGCCCCTGCTCGCCGATCCGGGTGGCCAGCCCCCACGGCAACTCGTACGCGAAGTCCGCCTGCGCCAGCGTCAGCGCGGCCCGGACCTCCTCCTCGCCGGCGTCCGGCCGGCCCAGGGTGAGATTTTCCCGCACCGACATGGAGAACAGGGTCGGCTCCTCGAAGGCCACCCCGACCAGCCGGCGCAGCGAGCCGAGCCGCAGGTCACGTACGTCGTGCCCGTCGAGGGTGATCCGCCCGCCGGTCACCTCGTGCAGCCGGGGGACAAGTGAGAGCAGCGTGCTCTTGCCGCACCCGGTGGCGCCCACGAGCGCGAGCGTCTCGCCCGGCTCGACGGTCAGGTCCAGCTCGTGCAGGACCGGGGCGGACGTGCCGGGGTAGTGGAAGCTCACCCGCTCGAAGCGGAGCCGGCCGCGCACCTGCGCCCGGTCCAGCGTCCGGGCGCGCGGGCCGTCCACGATGGCCGGGCGGGTGTCGAGGACCTCCTGGATGCGGTCGGCGGCGGTGGCGGCCTCCTGCCCGTTCGCGATGATCCAGCCGAGGGACTGCACCGGCCAGATCAGCATGAGCTGGAGGCTGACGAAGGCGACGAGTTGCCCGATGGTGAGCGCGCCCCCGGCCACGGCGGCGGCGCCCGCGACCAGGACCGCGCCGAGGGTCAGGTTGGGCACCAGGTCGAACAGCGCGGAGGTACGGGCCAGCAACCGGGCCTTGCCGATCCCGGTGTCGTGCAGCCGGCGGGCGCCGACGGCGAACCGGGCCGCCAGCTCCGGACCCCGCCCGTACGCCCGCATGGTGCGCAGCCCCTGCGCCGTCTCCTCGACAAGCGTCGCCACGTCGCCCTGCTGGTCCTGCATGCGGCGGGAGGCGGCGTGGTAGTGCCGGGCGAACCGCCGGCTGATCAGGAACAGCGGGACGGCGCTTGCCGCCACCAGCAGGCCCAGCCAGGGGTGCAGCCGGATCAGCAGCACCACCACGGCGACGTAGGTGGTCAGGTTGAGCACCAGGAAGAGCAGCCCGAAGGAGAGGAACCGGCGGATCACCGAGAGGTCGCTCGTCACCCGGGAGAGCAGTTGGCCGGACTGCCAGCGGTCGTGGAAGCTGGCCGGGAGCCGTTGCAGGTGCGCGTAGAGGTCGGCCCGGATGGCCGCCTCCATGCCCACCGAGGAGGACGACTGCGTCCACCGCCGGATGAAGATCAGCACCGCCTCGGCGACGCCGAGCAGCAGCGCCAGGCCGCCGAGCCGCAGCAACCCGGCCTCGTCGTGCCGGGCCACCGGCCCGTCCACCACCCGCTGCACCACAAGTGGGACCGCCAGGCTCGCCGCGGTCGCGGCCAGCGCCGCGACGAGCAGCCAGGCGAACTCCGTCGCGTACGGGCGCAGGTAGGGCCGCAGCCGCCAGAGGTTGCGCAGCGGCTGGGACCGGGCGTCGGGATGCGCCGCGGCATCGCTGTCGCTGGGCGCGGGCACCAGCCGACGGTAGCGGCCGGGGTGACGCTCGGGGGTCAGCTAGCCGTCACCCGTCCCTCATGCCCGAGAAGCCACTTTTTCACGTCCAGCCCCCAGCGGTAGCCGCCGAGTGTCCCGTCGGTGCGCAGCACCCGGTGGCAGGGCACGAAGAGCGCGGCGGCGTTGCGCGCGCAGGCCGCGGCGGCGGCGCGGATCGCGGCCGGTCGGCCGGCCAGCGCGGCGAACCCGGTGTAGGTCACCGGGTCGCCCGGCTTGACGTGGCGCAGCACCTGCCAGGCGTGCGTCAGGAACAGGCCGTCGGTGCGCTGCTCCACCTCGATCGCGTCGATCGCCGCCAGGTCGCCGTCGAGGTAGGCCCGCACCGCGGCGGTCACCGGGCCGAGGTCGGCCCGCTCCCGCAGGTCGCCGCGCAGGCTCGGATGCGTCAGCGGCACCAGGGCCGCCGGGTCGGCGGTGAAGCCGGCCGCGCGTACCGCCCCGCTGGGGCCGGCGAGCACGCTCAGCGGCCCGGCGGGGGTGTCGACGACGGTGCTGTCCACAGTGGTCATGCTGCTCTCCAGAGTCGGATCGTCGCGTACGACCGCCAGGGGCGCCAGCGGTCCGCGTACGCGGTCAGGGTCTTCGGGTCGTCGGGCAGGCCGAGCGCGGCGGCGCCGCGGCGGACGCCCAGGTCGGTGGCGAGGATGACGTCGGGATCGCCGAGTGCGCGCATGGCCAGGTAGCCGGCGGTCCACGGCCCGACGCCGGGCAGCGCGGCGAGCTGCCGGGCCGCCTCCTCGCGGTCGCCGCCGGGTTCGAGGTCCAGCTCGCCGTCGGCGACGGCCCGGGCGACCGCCCGGATGGTCGCCCGCCGGGCCGCCGGCATCCGGAACGCCTCATCCGGCGCCGCGAGCACCTCCGCCGGGGTGGGGAACGCCCGCGGACCGCCCGGCGACCCGTCGGCGACCGGGCCGTCGGCGGGGCGGGCGCCGGCGATCAGGCGGGTGAGCGTGGTCCGGGCCGACCGGAGCGACACCTGCTGGGTGGTGACGGCGCGGACGGCCGTCTCGAAGCCGTCCACCGTGTGCGGGAGCCGGACACCGGGCTCGGCGGCGACCGCCGGGGCCAGGGCCGGGTCGTCAGCGAGGGTGGCGTCCACCGCGACCGGGTCGGCGTCCAGGTCGAGCAGGCGCCGGCAGCGGGCCACCGCGGGCGCCAGATCGCGCATGTCGGCCAGCCGCAGCGTGGCCGCGACGTGCCCGTCGGCCGGGGTCAGCGCCGCCGTGCCGGGTCCGTGCGGCAGCCGCAGGCCCCGGTGGTACGCCCCGTCGCGGACCTCCTCGACGCCCGTTAGCGCGCGCAGCGCGAGGAAGTCCAGCAGCGCGCCGGCGTGCAGCGGCGGCCGGTAGGCCAGGCGAAGCGTGATGGCGCCCGCACCACCGGCCGGCTGTCGGCTGCTCCGGGCGACCCGCAGCTCGGACGGGGTGGCGCCGTACACCTCGCGGATCGTGTCGTTGAACTGCCGCACGCTGCCGAAGCCGGCGGCGAACGCCACCTCGGCCAGGCCGAGGCCGGTGGTCTCGACCAGGATCCGGGCGGTCTGCGCGCGCTGCGCCCGGGCCAGCGCCAGCGGGCCGGCGCCCAGCTCGGCCCGGAGCATCCGGTGCAGGTGCCGTTCGGTGTAGCCCAGCCGGACGGCCAGCCCGGGCACGCCGTCCCGGTCGACCACGCCGTCGGCGATCAGCCGCATCGCGCGACCGACCAGGTCGGCCCGGACGTCCCAGTGCGGGGAGCCCGGCGCGGCGTCCGGCCGGCACCGGCGGCAGGCGCGAAGCCCGGCGCCCTGCGCGGCGGCGGCAGACGGGAAGAACCGGACATTCTGCCGCTTCGGTGTCATCGCCGGGCAGGACGGCCGGCAGTAGATCCCGGTCGACGTCACGCCGGTGTAGAACCAGCCGTCGAACCGCGGGTCGCGGCTGTCGACGGCCCGGTAGCACCGCTCGAAGTCCAGCTCCATGACACCGATACTGCCTTGCAGGCCACACGCTGGGCTGGCGGGAATCGGACGTGGCATGAGGAAGTTGCGCCAGCTCGGCGAGGTGGCGGTGTCCCCGGCCCCCGGATACCGCCACCTCGGCGTGGTGGCGTGGATCTTGGCGACTCGACCGGGAAAGTGTCGTAAGTGGTCGGTACCGTCCCGCCACCAACTCAAGAAAAGGTGCGGGGCATGGCGAGCGTGGCCGGGCGAGCACGAATCGACGCCGCGGTGGTGCAGGGCTTCTACGACCGGATGCGGGCGGTCGCGCCGGCCGCCTACGGCGCGATCGAGCGGGACCGGGCCGACGACCCCGGGCGGCCCTTCGCCGACACCGCCTGCGGCCGGCTGGTCGGCTCGCTCGACCCGGCCGGGCTGCGCGCGCTCGGCATGTGGGCGCACCACTGGTGCATGCGCTTCTACGACGACGACACCCGCGCAGCCCTGCGCCTGGTCCGCGAGATCGCCGCCCGGTCCGGCCTCGGCTGGACCGTCGATGAGGTGCGTTGGCTGCTCGAACGGTCGCACGCGGCCGGGGCCGCCGCCGCCCACCGGTTCACCCTGCCGCTCGCCGCGGCGGCGGAGCTGCCGCCCGACGCGCTGCCCGAGGGCGACACCCACCAGGCCGACCGGCGGCGACTGCGGGCCGGCTGACCAGCCCGCGCTCCGGCCCCGGCCCGGTCCGGCAGTTGTCCGAGCACCATGGCGGCGACGGCCACCGCGAAGCCGCCGAGTTGGATCGGGCCGAGCGCCTGCCCGAGCACCAGCCAGCCGAGCGCCGCGGCGGTCAACGGGCTGAGCGCGCCGAGCATCGACACCTGGGACACCGGCAGCCGTGCCGCGCCCCGGAACCACAGCGCGTACGCAAGCGCGGTGCCGACCAGCCCGAGCCACGCGTACCCGAGCAGGGCCGGGCCGTCCGGCACGGGCGGCGCACCCTCGACGGCGGCGGCGACCGGCACGATCAACAGGCCGCCGGCGACGAGCTGCCAGCTTGTGGCCGCGAGCGTCCCCACCCCGGCCGGCCGGCCCCAGCGGCGGGTGAGCACCAGTCCGGCGGCCATCGCCGCGGTGCCGGCGAGGCCGGCGGCGACGCCGAGCGGGTCGAGGCCGGCGCCCGGCCGCAGCACGACCAGGGCGACGCCGGCCGGGGCGGCCACGGCGGCGAGCAGTGCCGGCCGGCCCGGCCGGTCGCGGAGCAGGGCGACGGTGAGCGCCACGACGAGCAGGGGCTGGGCGGCGCCGAGCACGGCCGCCGTGCCGCCGGGCAGCCGGTAGGCGGCGACGAAGAGCAGCGGGAAGAACGCGCCGATGTTGAGGGCGCCGAGCAGGGCGGCCCGCCCCCACCAGATGCCGTGCGGTCGCCGGCGGGTCAGGGCCAGCAGCAGGAGGCCGGCCGGCAGGGCACGGATCGTCCCGGCCCAGAGCGGTCGGTCCGCGGGCAGCAGCTCGGCGGTCACCAGGTAGGTGGTGCCCCACGTCGCGGGCGCGAGCGCGGTGAGCGCGATGTCGGTCCGACGGGTCATCACGGCCTCTTTCCACGTCACTAAGTATCTTAGTGTCAAGCTACTTGGTGGCGAGTGAAAGTGGAAGTGCGAGGTGCGGCACAATCGACAGCCGTGGCAGTGGACGAGGTCGACCTGATCGTCGAGCAGTGGCGCCGGGAGCGGGCCGACATGCGACCCGAACCGATGGCGGTCTTCGGTCGCATCTACCGGCTGGCCCGGCTGGTCGGCGACCGCCAGGAGCAGGTGTACGCCGGCTGGGGCATCGGCCGCGGCGAGTTCGACGTGCTCGCCGCACTGCGCCGGTCCGGCTCGCCGTACACGCTGGCGCCGAAGGCGCTGACGGCCGCGCTGATGCTCACCTCCGGCGGGATGACCGGCCGGCTCGACCGGCTGGAGCGGGCCGGGCTGGTGCGCCGCGCGCCCGACCCGGTCGACCGGCGGGCCCTGCGGGTCAGCCTCACCGACGCCGGCCGCCGGGTGGTCGAGGAGTCGGCCGAGGCCGGGCTGGAGGTGCAGCGGCAGATCCTCGACGCGCTGCCGCCCGCCGACCGGGACCGGCTGGCCGACCTGCTGCGCACGCTACTCGCCGCGGCCGAGGCGGCGTCGGGCGGGGCGGCGTCAGGTCGGGCGGCGTCGGGCGGGGCACAATGATCTCCATCGCCGCCGGCCGGAAGGACCCCCATGCCCGCCTCTGAACCGACAATCGTCGCGACCAGCATGGGCTACTTCAGCCGGCGCCGTGGCCCCTGGGACGCCCGGCCCAGCCAGCTCTTCGACCACATGGCCGAGCTGGCGCAGGCCGGCGACGCGCCCCGGGTCTGCTATCTCGGCCAGGCCGTCGGCGACCAGCCCACCGGCCTCGCCGTGTTCTACGGCGCCTTCGCCGGCACCCGGTTCCGCGCGTCCCACCTGGCGCTCTACCCGATGCCGAACGTCGAGGACATCCGGGCCCACCTGCTCGCCCAGGACATCATCTGGGTCGGCGGCGGCAGCGTGGCCAACCTGTGCGCGGTGTGGCGGGTACACGGCCTGCCGGAGATCCTGCACGAGTGCTGGCAGGCCGGTGTGGTGCTCGGCGGCGTCTCCGCCGGCTCGATCTGCTGGCACACCGGCGGCGCCACCGACAGCTACGGCCCGGACCTGCGTCCCTTCACCGACGGGCTGGCCTGGTTGCCGTACGGCAACGGCGTGCACTACGACAGCGAGGAGCAGCGCCGGCCGCTGATGCACCGGCTGGTCGCCGACGGCACGCTGCCGACCAGCCACTGCACCGACGACGGCGTCGGGCTGGTCTACCGGGGCACCCGGCTGGTCGAGGCGGTGGCCGACCGGCCGGACGTGGCCGCGTACGAGCTGGTCCGCGCCGAGGACGGCACGGTGCGGGAGACCCGGATCGAGCCCCGGCTGCTGCCCACCGGGCCGGACGGCCGACCGACCGCGTAAGCTGGCTCGTCGTGAGTCTCACCATCGGCATCGTCGGCCTGCCCAACGTGGGCAAGAGCACCCTGTTCAACGCGCTTACCAAGAACGACGTGCTCGCCGCGAACTATCCGTTCGCCACCATCGAGCCGAACGTCGGCGTGGTCGGGCTCCCCGACGAGCGGCTGGGCAAGCTCGCCGAGATCTTCTCCTCGCAGAAGGTGCTGCCGGCGCCTGTCTCGTTCGTCGATATCGCCGGCCTGGTCCGGGGCGCCTCCAAGGGGCAGGGCCGGGGCAACGCGTTCCTGGCCAACATCCGCGACGCCTCGGCGATCTGCCAGGTGGTGCGCGCCTTCTCCGACCCGAACGTGGTGCACGTCGACGGCAAGGTCTCCCCGGCCGACGACATCGAGACGATCAACACCGAGCTGATCCTGGCCGACCTCCAGACGCTTGAGAAGGCGCTGCCCCGACTGGAGAAGGAGGCCAAGCTCCGCAAGGACCGGGCCGCCGCCGTCGAGGCCGCGAAGAAGGCCGCCGAGGTCTTGGACAACGGCGTCACCCTGTACGCGGGCGCCGGCGCCGCAAAGGTCGAGCTGGAGCACCTGCGCGAGCTGCACCTGCTCACCACCAAGCCGTTCATCTACGTCTTCAACGTCGACGAGGCCGAGCTGGGCAATGCCGCGTTCCTCGACGAGCTGCGCGGCCTGGTCGCGCCGGCCGAGGCGGTCTTCATGGACGCGAAGATCGAGTCGGAGCTGGTGGACCTGCCCGAGGACGAGGCCCGCGAACTGCTGGAGTCGATCGGGCAGTCCGAGCCGGGGCTGGACCAACTCGTCCGGGTGGGCTTCCGGACGCTCGGGCTCCAGACGTACCTCACCGCCGGCCCCAAGGAGGCGCGGGCCTGGACCGTCTCGGTCGGGGCGACCGCGCCGGAGGCCGCCGGGGTGATCCACAGCGACTTCCAGCGCGGCTTCATCAAGGCCGAGGTGGTCTCCTACGACGACCTGGTCGCGGCCGGATCGATGGCGGCGGCGAAGGCCGCCGGCAAGGTCCGGATCGAGGGCAAGGAGTACGTCATGCAGGACGGCGACGTAGTCGAGTTCCGCTTCAACGTCTGATTCCGGTTCGGCGTCCGCCGCGCAGGTCGTGGCATTTTTCCTACTCGTTTGACACACTGTGTTGATGAGTGAAGCGGCCTACGGCATCGGCGAAGGACCGGCGACGCGGGTGAGCCTGTCGCTGCCCGAGGGGACGGCCGAGGCGATCCGCGCGCGGGTAGGCAAGCGGGAGTTCTCCGCGTTCATCGCCGAGGCGGTCGAGCGGGAGCTGCGCGGCCAAGTGCTCGACGAATACCTGGCCGACTACGAGAGCCGTAAGGGGCCGGTCTCCGAGAAGGCTCGCCAGCGGGCGCGGCAGGTTTTCGACGAGGTGTTCGCCGAGGAGAACGAGTGGCCCGTCGCAAGCTGATCCACGAGGGAACGCTCGTCCTCGACAGCGAAGGGCTCTCGAAGCTGCTCTCCGACGACGAGCAGGTGGTGGCAATGATCGCCGAGGCGCGCTCGCGTGGCATGGAGGCCGTGATCAGCGCACTCACCATCATCGAGGTCGTCCATGCCCGCACGAACAAGACTCGCCTGAACTGGGTGCTTTCCGGATTGCGAGTGATTCCAGTTGGCGACGAGGAAGCAAGGGCGGCGTCGAAGCTGCTGATGGATGCCGCCCTGCATGGGCACAAGTACGCGATTGATGCGGCAGTCGCCGAGGCGGCGCTGCGACAGCATCGCCCCGTGGTCATGTTGACTTCCGACATCGACGACATGGTCAAGCTCTGCGGCGATCGTGTCCGGCTCGTGTCGGTATGAGCTCTCGCTACGACGTCGTCGGCCGAGCACGGGACGTTGCACGGTTACGGAATGCGGTCGAGTTCCGCTTCAACGTCTGCCTGTTTCGTCCTGCTGGCGACAATGCTTTCGGCGATTTCGTCGACGATCTGCTCATAGCGGTCACGCACCGCTCCACGGATGGGCGGGGCGGTGGTGGACGGGGTCGCTTGCGCGCGTCGTCTAATCTCGCGATATCAGTGGGGCTGCCCGGGGTTCGTTCGGCGGAGGCATCGTGACGTGGCGGGTTCTGCTCGGGCTGCTGTTGGGAGTGCTCTTCATCGCGATCGGAGTGGCCCTTGCGAGAGACTATCGCGGCATCGCGACGAAGCATATCGAGCTGTCAATGCAGACGGTCCGCCCGCTGAGCCCCTTCCGATGGACAGCTGATCGACTGGCTCGACGTCGGGCCTTTTTCATCATGTTCGACAGGCTTTTTGGAGTGGTGATGGTATTGGCGGGCGTGGGAATGCTGTTCGGCGGTGGTTATCTGCTAATCAGCGAGCACTTGTAGCGCGGTGTGACTCGTCCGACCAACATGCGATTGCCAGTCGGCCTCCCGCTCGCATTGAGCGGTGCCTTGTGGGTAGCCCTCGAAGCCTGGCATTTGTAGAAGAGCCCTCGGCCGGTCCTGTGGCATCTGCGCCTTGACACATTACCGGGTGCTGGCTCGGACCAACTGGCAGAAGATGGCCGACGGGCGGACAGCGCACGAACGTGCAACCCGAGGCGTACGCCAGCGCAGATCAGGCATTCGCCCAGCTCGACCATGCGGCGAGCAGTTCCTAGCCGGCACTCCGACGTCACCGGGCTGCGGTCGGCGGTCGATCACATCAGCCCCGAGGACTACGGGCGGAGGCTGTCGACGAGCTTCTGGACCCGGGCGCGGATGTCGTCGCGCACCTGACGGACGACATCCAGGGGCTGGCCGGCGGGGTCGGTGAGCGTCCAGTCCTCGTAGCGCTTACCAGGGAAGACCGGGCAGGCGTCGCCGCAGCCCATGGTGACGATGACGTCGCTGGCTTCGGCCGCATCCCAGGTGAGCCTGGCGGGCGTCTGGTTGGTGATGTCGATGCCGACCTCGCGCATGGCCTCGACGGCGACAGGGTTGATCCGATCGGCCGGCTCGCTGCCGGCGGAGCGGACCTCGACGGTGTCGCCGGCGAGGTGGCGCAGCCAGCCGGCGGCCATCTGGGAGCGGCCAGCGTTGTGGACGCAGACGAACAGGACAGTGGGCTTGCTGCTCATCGAGCTTCGGCCTCCTGGGTGAGGTGGGGCACGACCACGGCGTCAGCCGTGTCGGCGGCGTGCGGGTACCAGGCGGCGAGGGCGGCGGTGGCGACCAGGCCGCCGACGAGCTGGGCGACGACGAAGCCGGGCACGGACGCCGGGGCGATGCCGGCGAAGGTGTCGGTGAAGGCTCGGCCGATCGTGACGGCCGGATTGGCGAACGACGTCGACGAGGTGAACCAGTAGGCGGCCCCGATCCACGCGCCCACGGCGGCCGGCGCGGCGGAGGTGCGGCCGGATCGGGCGAGGGCGAAGACCAGGAGGATCAGGCCGGTGGTGGCGACCACTTCGGCCAGCCACAGATTCCCTCCGGTCCGGCCGGTGCGCGACCAGGCGACGGCCGGCAGACCGAACATCAGGTCGGCAAGCACCGCGCCGGCGATGGCGCCCCCGATCTGGGCGAGGGCGTAGACGGCGAGGTCCCGGCCGGTGAGGCCGGTGCCGGCGCGGCGGCCGAGCCGCCAGTCGACGGCGGAGACGACCGGGTTGAAGTGTGCCCCGGACACCGGCCCGAAGATCAGGATCAGCGCACCCAGTGCCAGGGCGGTGGCGATCGCGTTCTCCAACAGTTGGAGACCGATGTCGGCGGGGGAGAGCCGGGCGGCGGCGATCCCGGAGCCGACCACGGCGGCGACGAGCAGAGCGGTGCCGGCGAACTCCGCCGATGCCCGCCGGGGCAGGGCGAGGCTCACGTGGTGGGGACGGCGGAGATGTCGAGCAGCGCGCCGAGCTGACGGAACGCCTCCGGCCTCACCCGGTACCACACCCACGTGCCGCGCCGCTCCGAGTCGACCAGGCCGGCCTCGCGCAGCACCTTCAGGTGGTGGGAGATGGTCGGCCCGGACAGGTCGAACGCCGGGGTCAGATCGCAGACGCACATTTCGGGCACCGAGGCGATCATCGACATCAGCCGCAGCCGGACCGGGTCGCCCAGGGCCTTGAACATCGGCGCGACCACCGCCGCCTGCTCGGCATCCATCGGGCGGACCGCGATCGGGGAGCAGCAGGCCACCACCGGCAGGTCTTGTTTCGACATGCCTCTAGGTTGACAGAATTCAAAACAGGGTGCAACGTGGGTCTTGCTTCGACAAGCATCTAATTCGGAGGCACCCATGTCCCGTGTCCAGCTCGCCCTGCGCGTGTCCGACCTCGAAGGCTCCGTGGCCTTCTACGCAAAGCTGTTCGGCGTCGAGCCGGCGAAGCGTCGCCCCGGCTACGCCAACTTCGCGATCGAGAACCCGCCCCTGAAGCTCGTCCTCCTCGAAGGTGAGGGGGACCAGCCCACCGTCATGGACCACCTGGGCGTCGAGGTGGCGAGCACCGACGAGGTCAACGCCGCGACCAGTCGCCTCACCGACTCCGGCCTGATCACCCTTGCGGAGAACGACACCGAGTGCTGCTACGCCCTCCAGGACAAGGTCTGGGTACGCGGCCCCGGCGACGAGCCGTGGGAGGTCTACACCGTCAAGGGCGACTCGGGCCGGTTGGACAAGGCCACCGAGAGCGCGTGCGGCACCCCGGCCACCAGCGGAGCTGCCTCCACCTGTTGCTGATCGTCACGCCCGAGCGCGCCCGCCTCCGATCGGAAGGCGGGCGCGTGGCGCTGTGGGCGCACGGGATAGGTGCACCGCTCCAGGGGCGACGCCATGGCCTGCTCGGCGACGGCGCCCCTCAGCGACTGCGGCCGGGCACCAATCCCAGCAGATCGATCTTGACCGCAAACGGCGTCGCGGTGTGTAGTTCGCGTCGATGGATTCCGGTCGGTGCATACGACCGAGTGGGACTGTCGATCTCGTAGGTGTGGACCACCGGTGATCCGTCCTCGTCCTCGACCCGCCAGTAGTTCGCGATACCCGCTTCCGCGTACTTGCGCAGCTTGACGCTGCGGTCCCGATGCGCCGACTCGGGCGAGACCACCTCCACGACCAGGAGCGTCTCCTCGGGCGTGTAGAAGGTGCGGGACGGGTCGTAGGGCGCCGTCGTGGCAAGTAGATCGGGCTCGGGGCGATTCCATCTGTCGAGCCGGATCGTGATCTCCCGGTCGACCTCGACGCCGGTCGGTGCCTGCTCCGTCAGGGCGTTCACCAGCGCGGTGACCATCCGGGCGTGCCAGACCCGTTGGGGAGACATCATGAAGACGAGTGCTCCGTCGATGAGTTCGGTGTGACGCGGTGCTTCGGTGAGCTGGTCCAAGTCCTCGGAGTACCAGCCCTCCGGGCGAGGCGGGCGCATCCACTCGGGCACCGCAGTCATGACCTCATGCTAGCGCTCGGCAACGGCCCGGCCTGCGCGCTCATCCTGCCGGCGTGCCGGATGGGCAATGCCAGCGTTGCGGCACCGGCGAATGCCGCCGTGGCCTCACGATGACGCCACGGAATGGACGACGTTTGAGCAGCAACGATTCCTTGCACCGATGTCACCGCGTGCCAAAGTGATGCCATCTAGGCTTGCCGTGGTGCCATGCTGTGTGCCACAGTAGTGCCATGGACTTGACCTCGTATGTGAGCAACCTCGGGCGGGAGTTCGCCGCCCTCGCCGAGGCCGGCGGTGAAGAATCGCGTGCACTGGTCGAGCGCCTGACCGGGCCGCTGGAGTCGGCGATCCGGATGACCCTGCTTGACGCGCTGTCGGCCGCCGCCGACGAGATCACCCGGGAGCTGGCACCCGGCTCGGTGGAGCTTCGCCTCCGCGGCCGGGATCCGGACTTCGTCGTGACGGCGCCGCCCGCCGAGCCGCTCCACGCCGCGCCCGAGGAGAGCACGGCGCCCGACATCGACCTGCCGATCGCCGAGGACGGTCCGGTCGCCCGGATCAACGTCCGGATGCCCGAGCAGCTCAAGGCCGCGGTCGAGGAGGCCGCCGCCGCGGAGGGCCGGTCGGTCAACGCCTGGCTGGTCCGGGCCGCCGCCGCCGGCCTGCCCCGGGCCGACCGGGAGCCGCGCCACGGCGGCAAGCGGGCCCAGCAGCGCCTGACCGGCTGGGTGCACTAGACCGCACCGCACCTCTCACGTCCCCCTGACCTGCGGGGACGACCCACCGACCCGGAATGCGGGGACAACCATGCCTACTTTCGACACGCCCGAATCGATCACCGTCACGATGGAACTCGGCGTCGCGTCCGTGTTCATCGCCGCCGGCGACCGCGCCGACACCGTGGTGGAGGTCCGCCCGAGCAACGCCGACGACGAGTCCGATGTGCAGGCCGCCGCGCAGGTACGCGTCGACTTCGCCAACGGCGCGCTCCAGATCACCGGCCCGAGGCGAAGTGGCTTCGACTTCTCGAAGAAGAGCAGGTCGGTGGACGTCTCCATCGAACTGCCGAGCGATTCCCGGCTGTCCGCGCACCTGCTGATGGGCAACGTCAGCAGCACCGGCCGGCTCGGCGAGAGCCGGGTGAAGACCACAGGCAACATCCGGCTGGAGCGGACCGGGCCGCTGCGCCTGCACACCGGCGCCGGCCACATCGCCGTCGACGGGGTCACCGGCGACGCGGAGATCTCCACCGGCTCCGGTACGGTCCGGGTCGGCCCGGTCGATGGCGCCGTGGCGGTCAAGAACTCCAACGGGAACACCACGATCGACGCGGTCACCGGCGACGTACGGGTGCGCAACGCCAACGGCGCCATCGAGGTGGCACGTGCCGGCGCCGGCGTCGACGCGAAGACCTCGAACGGCGGCATCCGCGTCGCCGAGGTGGCGCGTGGCTCGGTCGTGCTCGGCACGGCCATGGGCGACCTGGACGTCGGCATCGCGGCGGGCACCGCCGCCTGGCTGGAGGTCAACACCGGCTTCGGGCAGGTGCACAACCTGCTGGAGAGCACCGCCCGGCCCGGCGACGCCGAGGAGACCGTCGAGGTGCGCGGCAGCACCTCCTACGGCGACATCACCATCCGCCGGTCCTGAGGGAGGACGACCATGACCATGAACCAGATCGCCGTCACCGGATTACGGAAGTCGTTCGGCGACCACGTCGTGCTCGACGGCATCGATCTGCGCGTACCCGAGGGAACGGTCTTCGCGCTGCTCGGCGCGAACGGCGCGGGCAAGACCACGACGGTGCGGATCCTGTCCACGCTGCTCGCCGCCGACGGCGGCGAGGCCCGGGTCGCCGGGCACGACCTCGCCCGCGAGCCCGACGCGGTACGCGCCGCGATCGGCGTCACCGGGCAGTTCTCCGCGGTCGACAGGCTGCTCACCGGCGCGGAGAACCTGCGCCTGATGGCGGACCTGCACCACCTGAGCCGGGGCGAGGGCCGGCGGCGCGTCGCCGGGCTGCTCGACCGGTTCGGCCTGACCGACGCGGCCGGCAGACCGGCGTCCACCTACTCCGGCGGGATGCTGCGGCGGCTCGATCTGGCGATGACGCTCGTCGGCAGCCCGCGCGTGATCTTCCTGGACGAGCCGACCACCGGGCTGGACCCGCGCAGCCGCCGCGACATGTGGCAGATCGTCCGCGACCTGGTGGCCGACGGCGTCACCATCTTCCTGACCACGCAGTATCTGGAGGAGGCCGACGAACTGTCCGACCGGATCGCGGTCCTGGACCACGGCCGGGTGGTCGCCGAGGGCACGGCCGAGGAGTTGAAGCGCCGCATCCCCGGCGGGCACGTCCGGTTGCGGTTCGCCGACCCGCAGGGTCTCGACCAGGCGGTACGGGTGCTCGACCGGGCCACACGGGAGCCGGACGCGCTCGCCCTGCGGGTGCCCGGCGACGGCAGCCTGCGCTCGCTGAAAGCCCTGATCGGCCGGCTCGACGACTGTGGCATCGAGGTCGACGAGATGTCCGTGCACACTCCCGACCTCGACGACGTCTTCCTCGCCCTCACCGACCGGAAGGTGACCACGCCATGAGCACCCCCGCCCTCGCCGACCTCCGCTTCCACCCGCTGCGCGACTCGGCGACGATGCTGCGCCGCAACCTCAGGCGCATGCTGCGTTACCCGTCGATGACAGTGATGCTCGTCGGCATGCCCGTGGTCTTCCTGCTGCTCTTCGTCTACGTGCTCGGCGGCACGCTGGGGGCCGGGCTGGGCAGCGGCGGCGGGCGCGCCGAGTACGCCAACTACGTGGCGCCGGCGATCATCCTGATGACCGTGGCGGCCACGGTCCAGGGAACCGCGATCTCGATCGCCATGGACATGACCGAGGGCATCATCGCCCGGTTCCGCACCATGCACATCGCCCGGGTGTCGGTGCTTACCGGACACGTCCTCGGCAGCATGATCCAGGCGGCGGTCAGCCTGACCGTGGTGATCGGCGTGGCGTTGCTCGTCGGCTTCCGCCCCACCGCCGGTCCGGCCGGTTGGCTGGGCGCGGTCGGCCTCCTCGCGGCGGTGACGTTCGCGCTTGTCTGGTTGGCCGTCGCGCTCGGCCAGGTGAGCGAGAGCGTGGAGACGGCGAGCAACCTGCCCATGCCGCTGATCCTGCTGCCGTTCCTCGGCAGCGGGTTCGTGCCCACCGACTCGATGCCGGCCGGCCTGCGCTGGTTCGCCGAGTACCAGCCGTTCACCCCGATCATCGAGAGCCTGCGCGGGCTGCTGATGGACGAGCCGATCGGGCCCGACGGCTGGATCGCGCTCGGCTGGTGCGCCGCCATCGCACTGGGCGGCTACCTCTGGTCCAGGCGGCTGTTCAACCGCGAGTCGCGCTAGACCCGGCGCGTAACCCCCGGTCCGCCGTCAGCGGATCCGGGGGCTGCGTCGTTCGATGAGCGTGACGTCCCGCCAGATGCCGTGGTGACGGCCGATCCGCTCCCGGGTGCCGACCACCCGGAACCCGCGGGCCGCGTGCAGGGCCAGGCTCGCGGTGTTCTCCGGGAACACGCCGGACTGGATGGTCCAGACGCCGGCCGCCTCGGTGGAGGCGATGAGCGCGTCAAGCAGCATCCGGCCGACGCCCCGGCCCCGCGCCTCGGGGTGCACGTAGACGGAGTGCTCGACCACACCGGCGTAGACGCACCTGTCGGAGACCGCCGAGCAGGCCACCCAGCCGAGCACCCGCCCGGCCGGGTCGAGCGCCACCCACAGGTGGCCGGGTAGCCGGCCGGCGGTGAACCGGTCCCAGCCCGGCGGCTCGGTCTCGAACGTGGCGTCGCCCTCGTCGATGCCGAGGCGGTAGATCTCCAGCACGGCGTCGGCGTGCGTGTCGTCCATCGCGGCAATCGTCACTGTCATCGGCGGAACGTTATCCGAGGCGGTAGACGGAGATGTGCGCCCGGCTGTCCGCGTCGAACGGGGTCCGGTCCCAGTCGGCGTACCGCTCGGCGAGGCGGAGCCCGGCCCGCTCCGCCATCTCGTCGATCTGCTCCGGCCAGGCGTAGCGCATCGCGAACGGCCAGAGGCGCACGCCCTCGGCGTCGAACGTGATCGTCTGACGCACGAACGTCTGCGCCGCCCGGTCGTGTTGATGCATCCGGATGGTGGCCGAGTCCTCGGTGACCTCCCGGACTTCGACCTGCTCGTCGCGGTCGATGTCGGCCCGCTCGGGCACGTACGTCTCGATCACGAACGCCCCGCCGGGGGCCAGCACCCGGGCGACGTTGCGGAAGCACGCCGCCTGGCGCTCCGCGTCGACCAGGTTGAACAGCGTGTTGAAGACCAGGAAGACCAGACGGTACGGCCCGGACACCGGAACATCGGCCATGTCGCCGATGGCGACCGGCATCTGCTCGCCGCCCGGCTTGGCGCGGAGCCGCGCCACCATCTCCGGGGACGCCTCCACGCCCTCCACGGTCAGCCCTCGGGCGGCCAGGGGCAGGGCCACCCGGCCGGTGCCGACGGCCAGTTCGAGCACCGGACCGCCCTCGGCCAGGGGCGCGAGGAAGTCGACCGCCGGTGCGGGGTCGGGATTGCCAGGGTTGTCGTAGGTGGCGGCCCAGAGTCGGCCGAAGTGGCCGGGATCGTCGAAGACGGACATGACGCCAGCAGACCAGCGACCGTCCCCGGTGGACAAGCGGATTACCGCGCCCGCAGCGCGTCGTCCACCCCGGTCTCGCGGCGGCCGAGGTGCACCGGATCCCGGCCGGAGAGCACGTCCGCCGCGGCCTTCACGCTGGCGCCGTACTCCCGGGTGGCGCTGATCCGCCACTGCCCGGCGAACCGGCGGACGGTGTCGTCCCCGACGCCGTTGGCGTCGACGCCGACGTGCCGGCAGAGCGCCACCGCGCGGGGCAGGTGGAACGACTGGGTGACCACTGTGGCCCGGCGCACGCCGAAGACCCGCCGGGCGCGGACGCACGAGTCGTAGGTGTCGAAGCCGGCGTGGTCGAGCACCACCTTCTCCGCCGGCACGCCCCGGTCGACGAGCCAGCGGCGCATGGCGTCCGGCTCGTCGTAGTCCCAGTTCATGTGGTCGCCGGAGACCAGGACCACCTTGACCTTGCCGGCGGCGTAGAGCTGGCGGGCGATGTCCAGCCGGGCGGCCAGGAACGGTGACGGGACGCCGTCGGCCTCCACCTTCGCGCCGAGCACCAGGGCCACCGGCGCGTCCGGCACGTCGGCGGCGGTGAACACGTGCCCCCGGGCGTCGCCGCGGATCCAGGCCACGCTCGCCGCGGTCGCCGCGGCCAGCAGCACCACGCCGGCCGCGGCGACCAGGAGGAGCCGGCGGATCAGGCGGACGGCCCGCCGGTGGGTGGCGCGCCAGGCGCGCCAACGTTCGATCAGCCCCCGCATGCCGGCGATTGTGTCACGACCGTCCGGTCAGGAGATGTGGTGCAGGATGACGTTGTGGACGTGGTGGCTCTTGTCCGCGCCCCGGAACTCCACCTCGTAGGTGTGCGCGCCGACGTGCACGGCGATCGAGCCGGTGGAGAAGAACGAACCGCCCCAGGACTTGTTGCTCACCACGCTCACGCTGGTGATCTTCGAGTACGGGATGCTGGTGATCGCGTACCGCTTGCCGACGAAGGAGCGGTCCTGGATGATCACCCGCCGGTCGGTCAGGCCGATGAAGCCGGTGCCGGTGCCGACGGCGTCGTACACGGCGATGATCTGTTCACCGGGCAGCAGCCCACTCTGGATCTGCTGGAACTGTTCCTTGCGGTCGTACGTCGGACCAGACATGTCCTCGACGGTAGGGCAGGCGCGCCAGCGCTCAGTGCTCGGTGACCGCCCGGACCGCGTCCTCGATGCGCGCCGCCAGCAGAACCTCACCCTCGGTGAGGGGCTCGCCGTCGTCGTGCCCCAGCCTGATCTGGGTGCGGTCGGCCCGGCGGCTGATCTCGGGGCGCAGGCGGAGGGCGTCGGCCACCACTGCGACCCGCTCGGTGAGTGCGGCGTGCTGGGTGTCGTCGAGGACCAGCGTGCGGCGGATCCGCTCGCCCTCGCGCGTCCACCCGGACAGCAGGGCGAGTGCGTCGCTGAGATAGTCGTGCTTCGCCCGGCTGCTGAACAGCACGCGCATCACCGCACCTCCCAGGCGTCGTTGTTGCCGGCTTGTGGCCAAATCGTCGCCATCCCGTGTCCCAGTCGACGCCCTCTAGTCTGTCGTCGCACAGATGGTGTGTCCACGCCCACACTTCCGTGTTCTGCTGGCCTGATGGCCGACTCAGCTACCCAAACCGCCGATTGATCTGGCACGCTTGTGGCCCGTGCGGACCGAACGGTTTAGCGAGGGCGGGCAGGCCGACCGGCGGGAGCCGAGAGTGGTCGTCGGAGCGGCGATCATCGTGGCCGGCCGGGTCCTCGCCTGCGAACGCTCCTCGCCCCCGGAGGTGGCCGGCCGGTGGGAGTTCCCCGGTGGCAAGGTCGAACCGGGGGAGACCGAGACCGACGCGCTGGCCCGGGAGTGTGCCGAGGAGTTGGGCGTCCGGGTCGCGGTCGGCGCGCGGGTCGGCCGGGACGTGCGGATGGCGCACGGCCGGTCCGTCCTGCGGATCTACGCGGCCCGTCTGCTCCACGGCGACCAGCCGACCGCGCTGGAGCACGCCGAGCTGCGCTGGCTCTCCGCGGCCGAACTGGACAGCGTCGACTGGCTCCCGGCCGACGTGCCGATCGTGCCCGCGCTGCGCCCCCTGCTCGCCGCCCCGTCCTGAGCCGCGCCGGCCGGGCTCGCCGTCCCCTGAGCCGCGCCGGCCCGGACCGCCGCCGAAGCGGACAGCCGGTCGGAAACGGGACGGGGGCCGGCGGCGTGTGCCGCTGGCCCCCGTCATCGTCGTGCCGCTGCTCAGTGCTTCGGCTCGTCCTGCTGCGGATGGGCGAAGTTGAGGTGCTCCGCCGGCAGCGGGAACTCCACGTCGTCGCCGAACGGCGACGGCGCGGCGGCCCGGTCGAAGGTCAGCTCGGTAAGCGGCAGCCGGCCGCTGGCGTCGACCGCCGGCGCCGTCGGGTGCGGCACCTCGCGCTGCCAGTTGACGCCCTGCTGCGCCTGGCGCTCGGTGCCGCTGTCGTGCGAGCCGCCGGCGTGCGAGTGCACCCCGCCGTGGGCCGCGCCGGCGGTCACCGCGCCGCTCGAATGCCCGCTTGTCGCGCTGGTCTGAGGCACCTGACCCCTCCGGAAGATCTTGTTACCGAGCCACACAAGGGGATCGTACCTGCGGTCCACGACCCGTTCCTTCATGGGGATGATCCCGTTGTCGGTGATCTTGATGTGCTCGGGGCAGACCTCGGTGCAGCACTTGGTGATGTTGCAGAAGCCGAGGCCCATCTCGGACTGCGCGTACTCCTTGCGGTCGGTGCGCGCGTCGAGCGGGTGCATGTCCAGCTCGGAGGCGCGGATGAAGAACCGGGGACCGGAGAACGCCTGCTTGTTCTCGTCGTGGTCGCGGATCACGTGGCAGACGTTCTGGCAGAGGAAGCACTCGATGCACTTGCGGAACTCCTGCGAGCGCTCGACGTCGATCTGCTGCATCCGGTAGTCACCTGGAGCCACGTCCGCCGGTGGCGCGAACGCCGGGGTCTCCCGGGCCTTCTCGTAGTTGAACGAGACGTCGGTGACCAGGTCCCGGATCACCGGGAAGGTGCGCAGCGGGGTGACCGTGACGGTCTCCGCCTCCTCGAACGTCGACATCCGCGTCATGCAGCCCAGCCGCGGCTTGCCGTTGATCTCCATCGAGCAGGAGCCGCACTTGCCGGCCTTGCAGTTCCACCGGCACGCCAGATCCGGCGCCTCGGTGGCCTGGAGCCGGTGGATCACGTCGAGGACGACCTCGCCCTCGTTCACCTCGACCGTGTAGTCCTTGAGGTCGCCGCCGGTCTCGTCACCCCGCCAGATGCGGAACTGTCGCTTGCTTCCCATCAGTTGCTCGCCTCCTCGGTGAGGGCGTCGAACTCGGCGAGTTCCTCGTCGGTCAGATATTTGGACAGCTCGGCCCGGTCGAAGAGCCCGATCAGCTCCGGCCGCATCTTCGGCAGCGGCTTGTGGGTCAGCCGGACGGCGTCACCGTCAAGCGAGCAGACCAGGTTGACCGCCCGCCACCTCGGGTCCATCGCCGGGTAGTCCTCCCGGGTGTGGCCGCCGCGCGACTCCTGCCGCTCCAACGCCGCCTTCGCGGTGCACTCGGACACCACGAGCATGTTGCGCAGGTCGAGCGCCAGGTGCCAGCCCGGGTTGTAGCGCCGGCCGCCGACCGCGCTCACCTTCGCCACCCGCTCCCGCAGCTCGGCCAGCCGGCCCAGCGCGTCGGCCAGCTCGCCCTCCCGCCGGATGATGCCGACCAGGTCCCCCATCACCACCTGAAGGTCCTGCTGGAGCTGGTAGGGGCTCTCGCCGGTGTCGCGCTGCAACGGCGCCAGCGCCGTCTCCACCGCGGCCTCCACCGCCGCCACCGGCACCGCCGGGCGCGCGGTGAGCCCGTCGGCGTACGTCGCGGCGTGCCCGCCCGCCCGCTTGCCGAAGACCAGCAGGTCGGACAGGGAGTTGCCGCCGAGCCGGTTGGAGCCGTGCATGCCGCCGGAGACCTCACCGGCGGCGAAGAGCCCGCGTACGGTGCCCGCCGCGGCGCCGGTGTCCGGGTCCACCTCGACGCCACCCATCACGTAGTGGCAGGTCGGGCCGACCTCCATCGGCTCCTTGGTGATGTCGACGTCGGCCAGCTCCTTGAACTGGTGGTACATCGAGGGCAGCCGGCGGCGGATCTCCTCCGCCGACTTGCGGGAGGCGATGTCCAGGTAGACGCCGCCGGCCGGCGTACCCCGGCCCTCCTTGACCTCGCTGTTGATCGCGCGGGCGACCTCGTCGCGGGGCAGCAGCTCCGGCGGACGCCTGTTGTTGTCCGGGTCGGTGTACCAGCGGTCCGCCTCCTCCTCCGTCTCCGCGTACTGCTTGCGGAAGACGTCCGGGACGTAGTCGAACATGAACCGCTTGCCGTCGGAGTTCTTCAGTACGCCGCCGTCGCCGCGCACCGACTCGGTGACGAGGATGCCCTTCACCGAGGGCGGCCACACCATGCCGGTCGGGTGGAACTGGAGGAACTCCATGTTGATGAGCGTGGCCCCGGAACGCAGCGCCAGCGCGTGGCCGTCACCCGTGTATTCCCAGGAGTTCGAGGTGACCTTGTAGGACCTGCCGACACCACCGGTGGCCAGCACCACGGCCGGCGCCTCGAACAGGACGAACTCGCCGGACTCCCGGTAGTAGCCGAACGCCCCGGCGACGCGGTCGCCGTCGAGCAGCAGCTCGGTGATCGTGGTCTCGGAGAAGACCCGGATGCGCGCGTCGTAGCTGCCGAACTCGCGCTTGTCCTCCTGCTGAAGGGAGACGATCTTCTGCTGGAGCGTGCGGATCAGCTCCAGGCCGGTCCGGTCGCCCACGTGCGCCAGGCGCGGATATTCGTGGCCGCCGAAGTTGCGCTGCGAGATCTTGCCGTCCTTCGTCCGGTCGAACAGCGCGCCGTACGTCTCCAGCTCCCAGATCCGCTGCGGCGACTCCTTGGCGTGCAGCTCGGCCATCCGGAAGTTGTTGAGGAACTTGCCGCCCCGCATGGTGTCCCGGAAGTGCACCTGCCAGTTGTCCCGCGAGTTCACGTTGCCCATCGCCGCCGCCGCGCCGCCCTCGGCCATCACCGTGTGCGCCTTGCCGAACAGCGACTTCGAGATGATCGCGGTCTTCTTACCGGCCAGCCGGGCCTCGATCGCCGCGCGCAGGCCGGCGCCGCCGGCCCCGATCACGACGACGTCGTAGTGGTGTCGTTCGATTCGCGTCTCAGTCATGTCCAGGCTCTCAGTTGATGAACCGCAGGTCGTTGAACCAGCCGGCGGCCACGGCCATCACGTAGAAGTCGGTGAACGCCAGGGTGCCCAGGGTGATCCAGGCGAGCTGCATGTGCCGGACGT
Source organism: Micromonospora marincola (assembly GCF_056150385.1). Taxonomy (NCBI): domain Bacteria; kingdom Bacillati; phylum Actinomycetota; class Actinomycetes; order Micromonosporales; family Micromonosporaceae; genus Micromonospora; species Micromonospora marincola. Next base: position 148,927 of record NZ_JAXCFT010000006.1, read on the forward strand.
TCAACCACGACACCCCGGTCCACGCCTTGTAGCGCACCGGGTGCTTGGAGAAGTGCTTGAGCCGGCCGCCGATGATGTGCCGGCAGGAGTGGCAGGAGATCGTGTACGCCCAGAGCATCACCACGTTGACAAGCAGCACGATGTTGCCCAGGCCGAAGCCGAAGCCCTCGGGCGAGTGGAAGGCGTAGATCGCGTCCCAGGTGTTGATCAGCGAGATGATCGCGGCGGCGTAGAAGAAGTAGCGGTGCAGGTTCTGCCCGAGCAGCGGGAACCGGGTCTCGCCGCCGTAGGACTGGTGCCCGTCCGGCACCGCGCAGGCCGGCGGCGACAGCCAGAACGACCGGTAGTAGGCCTTGCGGTAGTAGTAGCAGGTAAGCCGGAACAGCAGCAGGAACGGCAGGGTCAGCGCCGCGTCCGGGATGATCCACCAGCCGGGCAGGAAGCTGCCGAAGTGCGAGGAGCCCTCGACGCACCGCTCGGTCACACAGGGCGAGTAGAACGGCGTCAGATAGTGGTATTGGTCGACCCAGTACCACTTGTGCATGAAGACCCGGACGGTCGCGTAGATGACCCAGGCGCTGAGCCCGACGACGGTGATCAGTGGCGCGAGCCACCAGCGGTCGGTCCGCAACGTCTTCGCCGCGATGGCGGCACGCGCCCGCGCGCCCCGCGGTCTCGTTGCCGTTGATGTCATTTCGAGTCATCTCCCTGACGTCACTGTCACGTCCTGCGCACACGCGGGACCACGCCCCGAAACCGGCGCGGTCAAGTGACACACGTTACGCCGATCTTCACGGCCCGGCCGCGCAACGCAGTGTCCCGTGTGTCCCGCTGGTTGGAAAGCCCCGAATCATGATCAAGATGCGCGGCGCGCCGACCGGTCACCTGGCGGAGCCGACCGGTTCAGCCGGACGCGCCGCCGGTGAAGTTCCACGAGGCCAACCGCAGCGCCGGCGCCTCCGACCAGGACCCGTCGACCCGGTCCGGCTGGCGGACCGGACGCCGGCCCAGGCCGAGCACCCGACCCGGCCCCAGCGCACGCGGGTAGGACTCGGTGAACCGGAAGTCGCGCACCGCCCTGGTCGGCACGCCGTCCTCGATCAGCCACACGCCGTTGCGGGTCAGCCCGGTGATGACCAACTGCTTCGGATCCAGCACCCGCGTGTACCAGAAGTCGCTCACCAGCAACCCGCGCCGCACGCCGGCGACCAGGGCCGCGGTGTCCGGGTCGCCCACCGCCCCGGTCACCCCGGCGCTCACCGGCCCGGCCGCGACCCCGCCGGCCGGGCTCGCCGCCGGCAACAGGCGTACGTTGCGCGCGATCGGGCCGAACGTCGAGCCGCCGGGCATGCCGTGCCCGGTGGACCCGGCGCCCGCCTCGGCCCCGCTGCGCCGGTCGTGCGCCACGGCCCGGGTGGTGCCCGCCTCCACCAGGGGCAACGCCCGCCGGGGCATGCCCTCCAGGTCGAACGGCAGCGTCGAGGCGTGCAACGGGTCGTCCACAAGCGTCACCGCCGGATCGAACTGGGCCGTGCCCGGCTCGGCGAAGGACTGCCCCTCGGTGTGCCGCTTGCCGTTGAAGCCGTACCAGGCGAGGTTCTGCAGCAGGTCCGCCACGGCGGCCGGCTCCAGCACCACCTCGTAACGCCCCGCCGGCAGCTCGACCGGATCGGTCGCGGCCCGCGCCTTGGCCGCCGCGTGGGCGCCGAGCGCGGCCCCGTCCAGGTCGTCGAGGCGGTCGGCGCAGTGCCGGGCCACCCCGTCCGCGCCGCCGGTGCGGGCGATGCCGTCGATGGCCGCCTCGGCCGCCTGACCCACCGCCGAGTGCCCGGCGGAGTTGGCGAACGCCCCGGACCGGTACGCCGTGCGGCAGTAGCCGGCCGCCTCCAACCCCTCGACCGCGTCCACGAACGCGCGTACCCGGGTGGCCCGGTCGTCGGGGGACGCGAACGCGGTGGCCTGGTCGACGGCCGGGCCGGACGGCGTCGGGGCCGGCGCGGTGAGCCCCGGCCAGGCCGGGTCGAGCGGGGCGAGCCGGACCGCGGCCCGGGTCCGCTCGACAAGCCTGGCCAGCCCGACCGGGTCGACCCGGCTGCCGCCGCCCGTGGCGGTCCGGCCGTCGACGTGCAGCCGCAGGTGCACGCCGGTGCCGGTCTCGGCCATGTTCTGGTGGATGAACGAGTTGGCGAAGCGGGTCAGGGCCAGCTCGGAGCGGGTCACAAGCACCTCGACCTCGGCGGCCGGGCCGGCCGCGCGCCGGACCAGCTCCACCACCCGGGCGGCGAGATCCCGCTCGCTCACGCTGTGCTGGCCGGGCGTGCCCTCACGGCCCTCGCTCCGCTCGGTGCGTTCGCTCACGCGCGCACCCCCACCCGGACGCCGCGGAACCGGGCCGGCGCGGCCGGGTGACCGGTGTGCCCGATCTGGCCGGGCTGCCCCTTGCCGCAGTTGGGCGTGCCCCAGGCGACGCTCTCCGAGGAGAGCATGTCCATCGAGCGCCAGAAGACCGGCCCGATGCCGGTGTAGGTCGGGTTGCGCAGCATCCGCCCCCGCCGGCCGTTGCGCACCTCCCAGCCGACCTCGCAGCCGAACTGGAAGTTGAGCCGCTTGTCGTCGATCGACCAGGACCTGTTGATGTCCATCAGCACCCCGTCGTCGGTGGCCGCGATGATCTCGTCGAGCGTGTGCGGGCCCGGTTCGAGGCCCACGTTCGTCATCCGCACCATCGGCAGCCGGGCCCAGCCGTCGGCGCGTACGCTGCCGCCGTGATCCAGGCCGGCGACGGCGGCCGAGTCGCGGCCGGCGAGCACGCCCACCCACCGGCCCTCGCGGACCGCGTCCCGCCGGACCGCCGGGGAGCCCTCGTCGTCGAAGCCGAAGCTGCCGAGCGCGCCCGGGATGGTCGGGTCGATCGTCACGTTCATCAGCTCGGAGCCGTACCGCAGCGAGCCGAGGCGGGTCAGGTCGAGCCAGGAGGTGCCGGCGAAGGCCGCCTCCCAGCCGAGGATGCGGTCCAGCTCGATGGCGTGCCCGACCGACTCGTGGATCTGCAGCGCGAGCTGCTCGCCACCGAGGATCAGGTCGGTCTCGCCGGCCGGGCACTCCGGCGCGGTGAGCAGCTCGCGGGACTCCTCGGCGATCCGGGCGGCGTGCGCGCCCAGGTCGAGCGTGGTGACCAGCTCCCAGCCGGTGGTGCCGTACTGCCCCCGATAGCTCGGGTAGGACCGGCGTTGCGTCTCGCCGTCGCCGATCGAGGTGGCCGAGATGCCGCCGCCGCACTCCCGGATGTGCTGGTCGATCCGGTGGCCCTCGCTGGAGACGAACCACTTCGTGGTGTCCCAGATCTGGTAGAGCCCCTCGGCCAGGTCGGCGCCGTGCTCCCGCATCGTGGCCGTGGCGCCGACGAGCAGGTCACCCTTTGTCGACAGCGGCACCCCGAGCGGATCGACCGCGCACTCCGAGGCCCAACTCGCCACCGCGGCCTCGACCGGCACCAGGTCGATCGGCGGGCCGGGAACCCGCGCGCTCGCGGCGGCGACCGTCGCGGCGCGACGGCCGGCGTCGCGGGCCGTGGCGTCGGACAGCTCGGGTACGGCGTTGAAGCCCCACCCGGAGCCGACCAGGGCGCGGACCCCCAGCCCGATGCTCTCGTGCTGGGTCAGCTCCTCGACGTCGCCGTTGCGGGCCGACATCGACTCGTGGCGGCGGTGCATCACCCGGGCGTCCGCGTAGCGGGCGCCCGCGTCGAGGGCGGACTGCACGGCGGCGGTGGCCGCATCGAATCCCATGCGTCCGACCCTAGGCGAGCGCACCGACATCCGTCAGGGGACGAGATCCTCCGGCCGGATCGTGGCCCGGACGGGTTCGGACAGCTCCAGCACGTCGCCGGGCTTGGTCACCGACACCACCCGGTAGTGCCGCCCCTGCCGCCGGTAGAGGTGCAACGTGCCGTTCTCCTGCTCGACGAGCAGGTACCACTCGATCTCGGCAGCGGCGTAGTAGTGCATCTTGAGCACCTTGTCGGTGGCCGCGTTGCTGGGCGAGATGACCTCGCAGACGAGCCGCACGTCCCGCGCCTCGATCATCGGCTCGTCGAAGTCGATCGGTTCCGTGACGACCAGATCGGGAATGGGGATCCGGCCCGGCCTGAGCCGGACGTTCACGGTCTCCAACAGTTCCAGGCCCACGCGCCGCGCCGCGCCTTCCAGCAGGTTGCCGAGGTTGCGTTGGATTCGCTGGTGTCGTGGGGTCGGCGCCGGCGTCACGTGAAGGCTCCCGTCGAAGAGTTCGACGCGTTGCCGCGTCTCGTCGAGGGCGAGGTATTCCTCTTCGCTCCATGGGCCGTCGTGGCCGAACACCGCCGCGGTCATGGTCACCTCCACCTCGTGCCGGCGGGAATCGTCCCGTGGTCGCCACGGCCATGGTCGCACCTCGGGTGCGACGACGGGGGCGGTGATCCCCAGTTGCGACGGTGAATGTCCCAGGTGAGGGCTGTTCAGGTCGGAAACCCAGTCGTTACGCTCTGACCGCTGACAGGCCGCTCGATGTAGCTTATTTTCGCCTCCAGAGGGTTGCTGTAGTTTCTCTTCATCACCGAAGGGGAGGCGGTCATGAGCAGGTCGGAGACGGTGCCGTCCGGGAAGCCGGACCGCCCCGAGGTGCCGGAGCAGCGCTCCGGTGAAGCGCCATACCTCCAGGTCACGGACCTGCGGGTGCGCTTCGACACCGAGGACGGTGTGGTCCGGGCCGTGGACGGGGTGTCGTTCGCCGTCCAGCGGGGCCGCACGCTGGGGATCGTGGGTGAGTCCGGTTCCGGCAAGAGCGTGACGTCGTTGGCGGTCCTCGGGCTGCACAACTCCAAGCGGGCCACCATCACCGGGGAGATCTCCGTCGGTGGGCGTCAGCTCGTCGGCCTGCCGGAGGAGGAGGTACGGCGGCTGCGGGGCCGGGACATGGCGATGATCTTCCAGGATCCGCTGTCGGCGTTGCACCCCTACTTCACGGTGGGCAGGCAGATCGCCGAGGCGTACCGGGTGCATCACCCGAAGGCCGGGCGGCGGGAGGCCCGGACGCGGGCGGTGGACATGCTGGGCCGGGTGGGGATTCCGCAGCCCGAGCGGCGGTTCGAGCAGTATCCGCACGAGTTCTCCGGTGGCATGAGGCAGCGAGCCATGATCGCGATGGCCCTGATCAACGATCCGGACCTGCTGATCGCCGACGAGCCGACCACGGCGCTGGACGTGACCGTGCAGGCGCAGATCCTGGACCTCCTCGCCGACCTCCAGGCGGAGTTCCGCTCGGCGATCATCCTGATCACCCATGACCTGGGTGTGGTGTCGCAGGTGGCCGACGACGTGCTTGTCATGTACGGCGGGCGGGCCGTGGAGCGGGGCAGCGTGGCGCAGGTGCTGCGGGCGCCGCAGCACCCGTACACCTGGGGGTTGCTGTCGAGCGTGCCGTCGTTGCACGGCGACGCGGACGCGGACCTGGTGCCCATCGCGGGCAACCCGCCCAGCCTGATCAATCTGCCGTCGGGGTGCGCGTTCCACCCGCGGTGCCGGTACGCCGACGTCAACGGCGACCGGTCCCGCGCCGAGGTGCCGCACCTGCGCGACGCCGGCCAGCCGGGGCATCTGGTGGCGTGCCACCTGCCGGACGAGGAGCGAACCCGGATCTACCGCGACGAGATCGCCCGGACGGGGGTGGCCCGATGAGCGCCGCGACCGAACCGCTGCTTCAGGTGCGGGGGTTGACCAAACACTTCCCCGTCCGCGACGGACTGCGGGGCAGGGGGGCGGTGCGGGCGGTCGACGGGCTGGACTTCGACGTGCGGCCGGGGGAGACCCTCGGCCTGGTCGGGGAGTCGGGATGCGGGAAGACCACCACCGGGCGCATGCTGGTGCGGCTGCTGGAACCCACCGCCGGCAGCATCACGTTCGCCGGCCGCGACATCACCCACGCCGGCCGTCGTGACCTCCGCCCGCTGCGGCAGGACCTGCAGATCATCTTTCAGGATCCGTACGCGTCGTTGAACCCCCGCCACACCGTCGGGCGGATCGTGGCGATGCCGTTGCAGGTCAACCGGATCACCCCGCCCGGCGGGGTGAAGAAGCGCGTACGGGAGCTGCTGGAACTCGTCGGGTTGAACCCGGAGCACTACAACAGGTACCCGCACGAGTTCTCCGGCGGCCAACGTCAACGCATCGGCATCGCCCGGGCGCTGGCCCTGGAGCCGAAACTGATCGTCGCCGACGAACCCGTCAGCGCGTTGGACGTCTCCATCCAGGCGCAGGTCATCAACCTGCTGCGCGACCTGCAACGCGACCTCGACCTGGCATTCGTGTTCATCGCCCACGACCTGGCCGTGATCCGCCACTTCAGTCACCGCGTCGCCGTCATGTACCTCGGCAGAATCGTCGAGATCGGCGACCGGGACGCCATCTACACCCGCCCGCAACACCCGTACACCCGGGCGTTGTTGTCGGCCATCCCGGACGTCACCACCCTCGGGCCGGCCGGCCGCATCCGCCTCACCGGCGACGTGCCCACCCCGCTCGACCCGCCCTCGGGCTGCCGCTTCCGCACCCGCTGCTGGAAGGCCACCGACCACTGCGCCGCCGAGGAACCGGCGCTCGTCACCCGCGACGGCGGCGGTCAACTCACCGCCTGCCACTACCCGGAGAACACCCCGACGAGCGAATCCGTGGAGGTGCCGACATGAGCCTGTCCCCGGTCGAGGGCGTGGCGCTTGCCGAGATCGAGTCACCTGATGCCGGCGACGAGCGCCGGGCCAGGGAGTTCGTCGGCCGCTCGCCCGGCCAACTCGCCGCGGCGCGGCTGCGGCGGGACCGGACCGCCCTGGTCAGCGGCGCCCTGCTCGTCTTCTTCGTGCTCGTCGCGCTCGCCGTCCCGCTGATCGAGGCGTTGTACGGGGTGGGGCCGAAGGAACAGTTCCAGAGCCGGCTCGACGGCTACGGCATGCCGCTCGGCTACGCCGGTGGCGTCACCGGCGAGCACTGGTTCGGGCTGGAACCCGGCCTGGGCCGGGACATCTTCGTCCGGATGGTGCACGGCCTGCGTACGTCGCTGTTCATCGCGTTCGCCGCCGCCGTGCTGACCGCCGTGATCGGCGTGACGCTGGGTACGCTCGCGGGCTACCTGGGTGGCTGGCTGGACACGGTGATCAACTGGATCACCGACCTGACCCTGGCCATGCCCTTCCTGATCATCGCGCTGGCGCTGATGCCGACCGTGGCGCTGCGCTTCTACGGCCAGCGGGAGGCCGTGCCGGCGTACTTCCAGATCGGCGTGCTCATCGCGATCTTCGCGCTGTTCGGCTGGACCAGCACCGCCCGCCTGGTCCGGGGCCAGATCATCGCGCTGCGCGAGCGTGAGTTCGTGGAGGCGGCCCGGGCCAGCGGCGCCGGACTGGGACACATGCTGTTCCGGCAGTTGCTGCCGAACGTCTGGGCGCCGATCCTGGTCGCCTTCTCGCTCGCGGTGCCGCAATACATCACGAGCGAGGCGGCGCTGTCGTTCATCGGCGTCGGGCTGACGGACGAGACGCCGAGCTTCGGGCGGATGATCTACCGCAGCCTCGACTACCTCCAGACCGACCCGGCGTACGTCTTCTTCCCCGGCGTCACGATCTTCGCGCTCGTGTTCGCCTTCAACCTCTTCGGCGACGCGCTGCGCGACGCGCTCGACCCGAAGTCGTCCCGGTAGGAGGCCGAACCCATGCTGCGTTTCCTCGTCCGCCGGCTACTCTCGGCCGCGCTCACCCTCTTCGCGGTGAGCGTCCTCAGCTTCCTGATGTTCTTCGCCCTGCCCCGGGACCCGGTCACCGGCATGTGCCCGAAGAACTGCAACCCGGAGCGGCTGGAACGGGTCCGCCAGGAGTTGGGCCTGCGCGACCCGCTGGTCAGCCAGTACGCCGGTTACATGAAGGGCATCGTCACCGGCCGGGACCTGGGCAGCGCCCAGGGCGGCAGGTGCGACGCGCCATGCCTCGGCTGGTCGTACGTCTCCAACGAGGCCGTCTCGGACACCATCGCCCGGGTGCTGCCGGTGACGCTGAGCATCGTCATCCCGGCGGCCGTCCTGTGGCTGCTGCTCGGCGTCGGCCTGGGCATGCTCTCGGCGCTGCGCCGGGGTAGCTGGCTGGACCGGGCGGCGATCGGCTTCTCCCTGACCGGCGCCTCCCTCCAGCTCTACTTCGTCGGCGCGGTGCTGCTCATCGTCTTCGTCTACAACCTGCGGCTGCTGCCGGTGCCCAGCTACACGTCGCTGTTCGACGATCCGCTGAAATGGGGCAGTGGGCTGGTGCTGGCCTGGGTGGCGCTCGCCTTCCTCTTCTCCGCCATCTACGCCCGACTGTCCCGGGCCCAGATGCTGGAGACGCTGTCGGAGGACTTCGTCCGCACCGCGCGGGCCAAGGGCCTGGCCAAACGCGCGGTCTACGGCAAGCACGCGCTGCGCGCCGCGATCACGCCCGTGGTGACCATCGCCGGGCTGGACGTCGGCGGAGCGCTGGGCGGGACCGTGATCACCGAGACGACCTTCGGCCTGAACGGGATGGGCCGGACCGCCGTCGACGCGGTCCGCGCCGGTGACCTGCCGACCATCATGGCGACCGTGCTGATCGCGGCGGTCTTCGTGGTGCTCGCAAGCGTGGTGGTGGACCTGCTCTACGCGGTCATCGACCCGCGGGTGCGGCTGGGCTGAACGAACCCATCGAAACCAATTCCTGGAGGTAAAAGATGCGACGACCACGCGCAGTGGCCGCCGTCGGCGGCGCCATCGCACTCGTGGTGGGGCTGGGCGCCTGCTCGAAGAACACGGGCGAGGGCACCGAGGTCGACGGCAACCGGCAGCAGACCGGCGTCATCGCGACCGACCCGAAGGATTCGCAGGGCCCGGCGGCGGAGGTGGACGGCGCGGCCAAGGGCGGCACCTTCACCATCATCCGGGAAACCCCCATCTCCCACCTGGACCCGCAACGGACGTACTCGTTCGCCGGTCTGATGGCCAACCCGCTCTTCGCCCGCTACCTGACCACCTGGAAGGACGACGGCAAGGGCGGCCTGGTCCTGGTGGGCGACCTGGCCGAGACCCCCGGCAAGAACGTCAACGACGACTGCAAGGTCTGGGAATTCACCATCAAGGACGGGGTGAAGTTCGAGGACGGCAGCCCGATCACCGCCAAGGAGGTCGCGTACGGGATCGCCAGGTCCTTCGACCCGGACCTCACCGGCGGCCCGACGTACCTCCAGGAGTGGCTGGCCGACACCCCGCAGTACGACACCAAGTGGGACTTCAAGAAGAACAAGACGTCGCTGCCGCCGGGCCTGACCACGCCGGACGACAAGACGCTGCGGTTCGAGTTCGCCAAGCCCCGCTGCGACCTGCCGTTCGCGGTCTCGCTGCCCACCACCGCGCCGCTGAAGCCGGAGGCGGACACCGGCGTCAACCTGGACCAGAAGCCGTTCTCGTCCGGCCCCTACAAGGTCGCCAAGAACCAGGTCGGCGTCCAGCTCACCCTGGACCGCAACCCGAACTGGGACCCGAAGACCGACCCGGTGCGCCACCAGTACCCGGACCAGTTCGTGTGGAGCTTCGGCCCGACCGCGGACGCCGCCAACAACCGGGTGATCGCCGACAACGGCGCCGACCAGGGCGCGATCGCCTTCAACTCGGTGCCCGCCTCGCTCGTCGCCAAGGTCGCCGGTGACGCGGCGCTGAAGTCGCGGACGCTGCTGTCCCCGACCCCGAGCGCCAACCAGCTCGTGATCAACACCCAGCGGGTGAAGGACCTGAAGATCCGCCAGGCGCTCAACTACGCGATCGACCGGGAGGGCATCGTCAAGGCCCTCGGCGGGCAGACCGTCGCCCAGCCGATCACCACCCTGATGCCGCCGTCCACCATCGGCTACAAGGCGTACGACGCCTACCCGGCGGGCGCCAACGGCAACATGGAGAAGGCGAAGGAACTGCTCGGCGGTCAGACGCCCGAGCTGGTCCTCGGCGTCGCGGACAACACCACCGAGCAGCAGGAGGCGGTGCAGCTCAAGGGCAACCTGGAGCGCGCCGGCTTCAAGATCACCGTGCGGAACATCCCGGACGACTCGAAGCTTGACGAGGTCAAGAAGAAGGACAACCCGTGGGACCTCTACATCGGTAACTGGGCCGCGGACTGGCCGAGCGGCGCCTCGATCCTGCCCGTGCTCTACGACGGCCGGACCATCAAGGCCGAGGGCAACAGCAACCAGTCCTACTTCAACGACGACGCGATCAACGCCGAGATGGACCGCATCCTGGCGCTGCCGCCGGCCGACCAGGGCCCGGAGTGGGGCAAGCTCGACGAGCGGATCATGAAGGAGTTCGCGCCTGTGGTGCCGCTCTACGTCGACGTGGCGTACAACGTGCACGGCTCCAAGGCCGGCGGCGTCTTCATCTCCTCCGTCTTCGGTTACCCGAACTTCATCAACGCGTACGTGAAGCAGTAGAGCCGCCGTCGGAGATCTTGGTACGAAAGTGCCCCCGGAGGGGCCGTTTCGTACCAAGATCTCGTACGGCTGAGCCCCGGACCGGTGCCAATGCCGGCCGGGGCTCACTCATCTGAGGACGACCGCTCGGAGTCCTGGCCGATCTGGATCCGCACCGCCTGCGCCCACCCCTGGCGTTGGAGATGGCGGGATTGCTGAACGAGGCGGCCGAGGATCTGACCCGGCTGCATCCCAACCCGCCCGATCCGGTGGTGCTCCACGGTCGATTCCTCGGCTGGCCCCCACACCTGACGGTCACCCACACCCGCACCCACTTCGAGTGTTAATAGGGGCCCCCGCCTATACCGAATGCGTTAAGCGGGGCCCCCGCCTTACAGGTGGCGGAGGAGGAAATCCAGCTCCAGGGGGAGGAGACGCTCGGCGACGCCGCCCGCCGTCAGGTGGCTCGCGCCGGTCAGCGGCAGCACCGCGTGCGGGCGGCCGGTGGACAGCAGCGCGGCGGAGAGCCGCAGCGTGTGCGCGGCAAGCACGTTGTCGTCGACCAGGCCGTGCACCAGCAGCATGGGCCGGGCCTCGGCCGGGTCGCCGAACGGTTCGGCGGCCAACTCGACGAGCGAGTGGTGGGCGTACACGTCCATGCCGTCCTCCGGCAGGCCCAGGTAACGCTCGCTGTACGCGGTGTCGTACCACGCCCAGTCGGTGACCGGCGCGCCCACGATCGCGCACTTGAACAGCTCCGGGTGGCGCAGCACCGCCAGGCCGGCGAGCCAGCCGCCGAACGACCATCCGCGCACCGCCACCCGGTCCAGGTCCAGGTCGGGGTGCTTGCCGGCGAGCGCGGTAAGCGCGTCCACCTGGTCGGCCAGGATCACGTCCGCCACCCGGCGGTGGATCGCCTTCTCGAACGAGGGCGCGATACCAGGCGTACCCCGGTTGTCGACGGTCACCACGGCGAAGCCCTGATCGGCCCACCACTGCCGTTCCAGCCAGGCGCCCCGCGCGGCGACGACCTCCTGGTGCCCCGGGCCGCCGTAGATGTCCACGAGCACCGGCAGCCGGGTGCCCTTGACGTGCTCGGCGGGGTAGAGCACGGCGCTCGGGAGCCGCCTGTCGGTCACCCGCACCAGCGTCGGCCGGGGGGCGTACGACGGGACGGCGGCAAGCGAGCGCAACTCGCCCACCTCACGGTCGCCGTGCCAGATCCGCCAGCGGACCCCGGCGTGCTCAAGCGACGCGACACCCACCGCGAGCGTGGAGCCGCCGATCGCGGCGGTGTGCCAGCCCGGGTCGCTGCCCATCCGGCGGGCGTCCATCCCGCCACCGATGGCGGTCCGCACCCGGTAGAGGTGACGCTGGCTCGGCTCGCCCTCGCTCGCCTCGACGAGCAGGTCGGCGGCCGTGTTCGGGCCGCCCGGCAGCCGTCCGACCACCCGCCGCACGTACAGGGAGGGCGGGGTGAGCAGCGTGCCGTCGGCGAACAGGCAGCGGGCGTCGTACCCGTCGTGGGCCAGTTCGCCACCGACGAGCACCCGCCCGTCGGGCAGGTGCGCCGGCGTGCCCGGGATCGGCTCCACCCAGCGCGGGTCGGCCAACTCGGCGTGCACCTGCGTCTCGCCGGTGCGCGGGTCCACCGCGAGCACCAGGCCGTGCTGCTGCGAGCGGCGCAGCACCGTGATCAGCGGCCCGCCGTCCGCCCACTCCACCGCGCTCAGATAGGGGTAGGTCTCCCGGTCCCAGTGCACGTCGACCCAGCCGTCGTCGAGGTCGAGCAGGTGCAGGCTGACCTCCGCGTTCGGGCCACCCGCCCGGGGGTACGCAAGCGACGTCGGCGGGCTCGCCGGGTCCGCCGGGTCGTGCAGGTACCAGCGGGGCAGGCGGGACTCGTCGACCCGGGCGGCCAGCACCATGCGCCCGTCCGGGGCCCACCAGTAGCCCCGGTACCTGTGGAACTCCTCGGCCGCGATGTGCTCGGCCAGCCCCCAGGTCACGCCGCTGTCCTCGCCGGCGAGCAGGTTGTCCGTACCGTCCGGTTCGACCACCCGGAGCTGACCCCGGCGGACGCCCTCGGCGGTGTCGGTGACGTAGGCCAGCCGCTCGCCGGTCGGATCGGGACGGGGGTCGATCACCGGCCCGACGGTGGCCACCTCGACCACGTCGCCGTGCCCGAGGTCGGCCCGGAACAGCCTCCCGGCAAGCGCGAACACGGCCACCCGGCCGGTCGCGTCGAGCGCGTACGAGCCGATGCCGCCGGCGCTGAGCCGCAGCCGTTCGCGCAGCGCCCGCTCGCCCGGCGCCATCCGGGTCGGCTCGGCGTCGGTGCCCAGCAGCACCGCCGGGTCCGCGACCAGGCGCTCCTCGCCGGTGTCGACGTCGAGCAGCCAGAGCGCGTCGGCCGGGTCCTCCGGCCCCGCGGAACGCAGGAAGAGCACCCGGGAGCCGTCCCCGGCGACGGTGACGGCGCGCGGCGCCCCGTGGCTGAACCGACGGGTACGGGCGGCCAGCTCGGGAAAGTCCACGCCTGCAGATCGTAGGCGGGCACCGGGCGTGATGTGACAGACCTGGGCGGACGCATCACCGTCGGGGCGGCAGGACCGCCGGTTAGAGTGACGGGCGTGACGACGCTGCCCGACCGACGCCTCCTGCTGGTCCACGCGCATCCCGACGACGAGTCGATCGGGACCGGCGCGACGATGGCGCACTACGCCGCCGCCGGCGCCCACGTGACGCTTGTGACCTGCACGCTCGGCGAGGAGGGCGAGATCCACGTGCCGGAGTTGGCGCGGCTGGCCGCGGCCGAGTCCGACCAGCTCGGCGGCTACCGGATCGCGGAGTTGGACGCGGCCTGCGCCGCGCTCGGCGTCACCGACCACCGGTTCCTCGGCGGCGCGGGCCGCTACCGCGACTCCGGCATGATGGGGATGGCCACGAACGAGCACCCGCGGGCGTTCTGGCGGGCCGACCTGGACACCGCCGCCGGGCACCTGCTGGAGGTCATCCGCGAGGTCCGCCCCCAGGTCGTGATCACGTACGACCCGAACGGCTTCTACGGCCACCCCGACCACATCCAGGCGCACCGGGTGGCGATGCGCGGGGTGGAGCTGGCCGCGGCCGAGGGGGTCGCCCCGGCGAAGGTCTACTGGACGGCCATGCCGCGCAGCGTGCTCGACGCCGGCCTGGAGGCGTTCACCGAGTCGTCGGACAACCCGTTCGCCGGCATCGAAGACGTGTCGGAGCTGCCGTTCGGCACGCCTGACGCGCAGATCGCGGCGCGGATCGACGCCACCGAGCAGCACGCCGCGAAGGAGGCGGCGATGCGCGCGCACGCCACCCAGATCCCGGCCAACTCCTGGCTGTACTCCATCGCCGGCAACTTCGGCGCCGAGTTCATGGGCGTCGAATACTTCACGCTCGCGGTCGGCGGGAAGGGGCCCGGCGCCGGCCCGTACGGCTGGGAGGACGACCTCTTCGCCGGGGTGCCCCTGCACGGGCCGGACCGTTCCCCGGTCGCGGCGGCCGGTCTCCGGTGACGTCGCCCGCCGTACCCGTGTCGGTCCTTCCCGAGCCGCAGCCGCCCGCACCGCCGAACCGGGCGGAGCGGACGCTCGACGGCGTGTTGCGGGTGGTCGGCGGCGTGGTGGCGGTCTGGGCCGGCGCGCTTGTCGCGCTGCTCGACCTGATCTTCGCGACCTGGGCCTGGGAGACGGTGCAGGGCCGCTCCGGCGGCGCCCAGGCGCTTGTCGGCATCGGGCTGGCGGTCGCCGGGATCGCCGCGGTGGCGGCGTCGACGGCGCTGCTGGGCTGGTTCGCGCACTCCTCGACCGGCAGCCGGTGGGCGGTGGCGCTTGCCGCGCTGCCGTGGTTCCTGGTGATCGTCGTGGGCGGGTTCCGGACCACCGAGGGTGACCTGGCCCTGGCCGGCGACAACGTGCTCGGTCTCGCGCTGATCGTGACCGGCGCGGTCACGTTCGCGGTGCTCGGCTTCCGGCACCTGGTGGCGCCGCCACCCGCGCAGGGCTGAGGTGCTGACGCCGCACAGGTGACGGTGGTAGACATTCCGCCAGAGGCCCGCAGCGGCGGGCGGTACGGCGGGAGGCGTGCGATGGGTGAGCGGTGGCGTGCGGTCGGCGTGTTGGCGGCCGGGTTGTTCGTGGTGAACGTGGTGGCCCGGCTGGTCATCAAATTCGCCTTTCCGGACGACGACACCGCCGCCGGCCGGGTCTCGCTCGTGATGTTCCTGGCGATCGGCCTGATCCTGGCCGGTGTCGCGTTCCGGTGGGGCGCCGACCGGCCGGTGGGGCACTGGGCCGGTGACCTGGCCGTCGCGGTGGTCACGGCGCTGGCGCTCACCGTCCTCGTCGGCCCGCTGCTCGTCGGCGAGAACCCGTTCGGCGGCGGCGCCGGCCTCTTCTTCGCCCAGATCTGGCTCTACCTGGCGGCCACCGCCGCCGGTGTGCTGATCGGCTACCTGACCCTGACCGCGCTCGGCCGGGACTTCCGCTCCCGCCAGCTCAAGCGGTACGCCGAGCTGAGGCAGTCGCGGCCCCGCAAGGTCGTCCGCCGCTGACGTCAGGGCGCCACCCGGGTCAGGTAGGTGTGGTGGGTGGTGAAGCCGAGCCGGTGGTAGAGCGCGACGGCGCCGACGTTGCGCTGCTCCACCTGAAGAAACGCGCGCGTCGCGCCCTCGGCGGCGGCCCAGCCGGCCAGGGCACGGACGACGGCGCCGGCGAACCCCTGCCGGCGGGCCTCCGGCAGCACCTCAAGCAGGCACACGCCGAGCCACCGGCCCTCGCCGGTGACCGTGCCGCGCCCCACCGCGAGCAGCCGCCCGTCGACCCGTAGCTCGGCGAAGCGGACCCGTTCCACGGCGGTGAGCACGTGCCGCGCGGCGTCCGGGAGGCCGCCCTTGCGGTCGGCGGCGACCGCCAGCCAGTCGTCGGTGGGCGCGGCGACAAGCGCCACGGACGGCGGGTCGGCGGCGCTCGCCTCCGGCGCGGGAGTGGTCAGGGTGGCAAGCGGCACGGTCTGGACCAGCACCGGCGGGCGGGACGTCCAGCCGCGCGCGTCCAGTTCCGTGCCGACCGGGGCGGCCAGCGGCAGCGGCGTGTTCACCAGGGCCGGCTGGCCGTGGTCGGCGTACCAGCGCTGCACCGCGTCAAGCGCCGCGGGCAGCGGGCGGTCCGGGTCGCCGATCGGCAGCGCGCTGTTCGCCCGGCCGGTCCACCCGGCGGCGGAGCGCAGACGCCAGTCACCGAGCCGTCCGCGTACCGGGGCCGGCCACGCCTCGTCGGCGGCCGTCTCCACCGCGATCATGGCGGCGGCGGTCGGCCGGCGGGCCGGCGGCACCCGCCTGGCCCGGTGCACCTCGGCGACCGGGACGCGCAGCGGCCCGCCGTCGGTGGCCAACGTGATGTGAGTCTCGCTCAGCTCGACCAGCTCGCCGAGCGCGTCCGAGAACAGCGGCCGGCCCTCGCGAATCCCCACAATCCGGCGGACCACTATTCGGTATCCCACGTCCTGCTGTCGGAGCACGATCGACCCCCTCCCCGGCGAGATACTAGGCTCTTAGCGTTGCGGATGATCGCGACGAGTCTTGCGGAGGAGAAGACCGGTGACCTACATCATCGCCGAGCCGTGCGTGGATGTGCTCGACAAGGCATGCATCGAGGAGTGCCCGGTCGACTGCATCTACGAGGGCAACCGGATGCTCTACATCCACCCCGACGAGTGCGTCGACTGTGGTGCCTGTGAGCCGGTCTGCCCGGTCGAAGCGATCTTCTACGAGGACGACGTGCCGGAGCAGTGGAAGGACTACACCGGCGCGAACTACGAGTTCTTCGAGGACCTGGGCTCGCCCGGGGGCGCCTCGAAGGTCGGCAAGGTGGAGAAGGACGCCACCTTCGTCGCCGCGCAGCCGCCGCGCGGCGAGGGCCACTGAGCCGGCCCACGCCGGTTTCGGCGCGGCTGCCCGAGTTCACCTGGGACACGCTGGACGCCGCGGCCACCACGGCCGCGGCGCACCCGGACGGGCTCATCAACCTCTCCATGGGCACGCCTGTCGACCCGGTGCCACAGCTCATCCGGCAGGCGCTCGCCGACGCGTCGGACGCCCCGGGTTATCCGCTGACCGCCGGCACGCCCGCCCTGCGGGACGCCATCGCGGCCTGGGTGGCGCGTGCCTGCGGCGCTTGCGTCGACGGGCTGGGCGTGCTGCCCACCATCGGCTCGAAGGAGATGGTGGCCTGGCTGCCCACGCTGCTCGGGCTCGGCCCCGGTGACGTGGTCGTGGTGCCGTCCGTGGCCTATCCGACGTACGAGGACGGGGCGCGGCTGGCCGGCGCGACCACGGTGCGCAGCGACTCGCTCACCGCGCTCGGTCCCGATCCCCGGGTCCGCCTGGTCTGGGTCAACTCGCCCGGCAACCCGACCGGTCGGGTGCTGCCCGCGGCCCACCTGCGCAAGGTGGTCGAGTGGGCCCGGGAACGCGGCGCGGTGGTCGCCAGCGACGAGTGCTACCTGCCGCTGGGCTGGGACGCCGAACCCGTCTCGGTCCTCGCCCCGCAGGTGTGCGGCGGCTCGTACGCCGGCGTGCTGGCCGTGCACTCGCTCTCCAAGCGCTCCAACCTGGCCGGCTACCGGGCCGGGTTCGTGGCCGGCGACCCGGCGTTGACCGCCGAGCTGCTCAAGGTCCGCAAACACGCCGGCATGATCGTGCCGGCGCCGGTGCAGGCCGCCATGGTGGCCGCGCTCGGCGACCAGGCGCACGCCGACGCCCAGCGGGAGCGCTACCGGGCCCGGCGGGAGAAGCTGCGCGCCGCGTTCACCGGCGCCGGCTTCACGGTCGAGCACTCCGAGGCCGGGCTCTATCTCTGGTTGACCCGCGACGAGGACTGCTGGGACACCGTCGACTGGCTGGCGCGGCGGGGGATCCTGGTCGCCGCCGGCGTCTTCTACGGCCCGGCCGGCGCCCGGCACGTGCGGGTGGCGCTCACCGAGTCCGACGCGCGCGTCGACGCGGTGGCCGGCCGGCTCGCTGGTTCCTGAACGCCGGCCGGCGCGTCGTTTCGTGGCCGCCTGCCGCCGACCCGGAGACACGGGCCGGCGGCAGGGACGGCTCAGCCGTTGATCCGGCGGAACACCGTCAGCAGCGTGTCCCGGCTGCGCTTCTCCAGGAACTCGCTGGACATCAGTTCCTGCACGGATACGGTGCGGCCGTCGAACAGCGTCAGCGTGGCCTTCAGCGGCACCTCCCGCCGTACCTCGACCGAGGTGATCTCCTCGTACGGCAGGTAGGAGTGACGGCCGGCCAGCTCGGCGACCGGCACCGCGCCGACGAGCGCGGTCAACCGCTTCTCGCCCTCGCCGGCCTTGCCCGGGTCGGGGATCAGCACCAGGCCGTTGTCGAGCACCAGCACGTCGTGCTCCCGACCGTCGATCTTGATATTGGCCAGCCCGCCGATCAGGTCGGCGTTCCGGGCCGAGGCCCGGACCTGCACCACCGTGGCGCCGGCGACGTCGATCCCCATCTCGGCCAGCCGGGCGAGCGCCTCGTCGAGGCTCTCCGGGGCGACCGCCAGCTTGGCCACGTCGGCCAGGTCCCACGGCTCACCGCGCGGTCCGACCAGCCGGGCCGGGCCGGACCAGGAGAGTTCCCAGCGCGCCCGGCCGGAGCGGACCGCCGCGTCGTCAAGCAGAATCTCCATCGGATCGGCGAACGCGACCGCCGCCCCCTCGCGGCTGGCGCCGTCGAGGAACCGTTCGGCGAACTCGCCGAGCCGGCCGGCGCGCACCAGCTCCAACACCGTCTGCAGGCCCGGCGAGGGGGCGCCGGTGAAGCGGCCGGCCGCCCGGTAGATGCCGTCCGCCCGCCGTTGCACCTCGGCGGCCACCGACTCCGCGACGAACTCCGGCCAGGGCAGCAGCCGCCGGGAGCCGTGCTCGACCACGAGCGCCTGGAGCTGGCGGCCGGCACCGGCCACGTCGGCGAGCAGGGTCCAGGCCGGCCGCTCGTCCGCCCCGGCTCGGGCCGGGGGACCGGCCGTCATCGCGGCCACGCGTACGCCGATCGGCGGGTGGGTGTCCCAGCGGGACGCCTTCCGCTCCGGCGTGTTCTCCCGCAGCGCGTCGATCTCGTCGCGGCGGGCCTGGAGCAGGTGGGCGAAGCCGCCGAAGAGGTCGTCCGGGGCCAGCCCGGCTGACCAGCCCGACTCGACGTAGCGGCTGGTGTAGAACGCCCAGGCCGCGTCCAGCGCCGGCAGCGTCCGCAGGGCCGAGGTGGCCGCCTCGGTGCCGGCGAGCGCCACCGAGGCCCGGTCCGCCTCCAGCTCCTGCCGGCGGGAGGCGGCGTTGTCGACCATCACGTAGAGCAGCGCGTAGCCCTTGAACACCAAGCCAATCGGGTTGCGCGGGCTGATCCGCTCGATCGTCTCCCCGATGGCCAGCCGGCCACGGTAGGCCACCCCGCCGAGCCGGGTGTGCCGGCCGGAGTAGTGCCCCAGCTCGTGCGCGAGTACCGAGCGGAGCTGGTCGATCCGCATGGCCTGGAGGAGCGGTAGCCCGACGTAGAGCGTGCGCCGCCCGCCGACCAGGCCGAGCAGCCGGCTCTGCTCGCCGACTGCGGCGTTCACCTCCGGCACCAGCCGGATCTCGTCCGGCGGCCGGGTGCCGACCGCCGTGGCCAGCTCCCGCACCGTGGCCCAGAGCTGGGGCGCCGCCCGCTCGTCCAGGATCAGGCCGTTTGCCGGCTCGTTCTTTGTACGGATCGCCTTCCACATGCCGACGCCGACCGCGCCCAGCGCGACCACGAGCGGCAGCAGCAGCTTGGCGGTGACCACGCCGGTGGTGTGGCTGAACAGCCAGGCCCCGAGCGCGATCACGGCGGCGAGTTGGAGCAGCGCGACGACGTAGAAACCGATCAACATGACCACCGAGGCGAGCGCCCGGTATGTCGCGGACATCTGTGTTCCCCCGTTCCGAAGGGCCCCACCGGGTGGTTCCGGTCGAGCCGCCGGGGGACCCTACGACGCGTGTCCCGTCCGGACATCCACCGTCCGGACAGATCGATGTCCGCCGACGATCCGGTAAGAGGGGGCCCCTCCTAGACACCAGGCGTTAGAAGGGGCCCGCCTTACACCCGGGCCTCTGTGGGACGTCGGGCGATATCCTCGGCGGGACTTCCCGCGGGGCCGCCGAGGCTCCGCCGACGACGCGGACGCCGAGGTGGACCGATGGTGGGCGAGGCCGACGGGCTGGCATGCGCGGCGGTGGTCGGTACCGGGCTGATCGGCGGCTCGGTGCTGCTCCGGCTGCGCGACGCGGGGCTCGACGTCGCCGGTTGGGACCCGGATCCGGAGACCCGGCGGCAGGTGCGTGAGCAGGGGATCGCGGTTCCCGACACCGTCGAGGAGGCGGTGACCGGCCGGGATGTGGTGTTCGCCTGCGGCCCGTTGCCCACGTTGCCCGCCATGCTGGCCCGTTTGGCCGCCGCCACCGACGACAGGTGCGTGCTCACGGACGTGGGTAGCGTCAAGGCGGAGGTAACCGTCGCCGCCACCGCGCAGGGACTCGGGCACCGGTTCGTGCCCGGCCATCCGATGGCCGGGGCCGACCGGGCCGGGCTGGGCGCGGCCGGCCCGGAGCTGCTCGACGGCGCGGCCTGGGTGCTGTGCCCGGGGCCGACCGGGCTGGCCGCGTTCCGGCGGCTCGCCGCGTTGCTCGTCGACGTCTTCCACGCCCGGGTGGTGCCGATGTCGGCGCCGGAGCACGACGCCGCCGCCGCGCTCGCCTCGCACGTGCCGCACGTGCTCGCCGGCGCGTTGGCGGGCACGGTGCGGCGGTCGGCGTTGCGGAACGCGGT
The DNA here is from genome assembly GCF_056150385.1 of Micromonospora marincola. Classification (NCBI taxonomy): domain Bacteria; kingdom Bacillati; phylum Actinomycetota; class Actinomycetes; order Micromonosporales; family Micromonosporaceae; genus Micromonospora; species Micromonospora marincola. The sequence goes on from NZ_JAXCFT010000006.1 coordinate 169,285, forward strand.
GCTGACGCTCGCGGCCGGCAGCTTCTCCGACGGCACCCGGGTCGCCGGTGGGCCACCCGAGCGGACCGCGAACATGCTCCTGGGCAACCGGGACCGGGTGCTCGCGGAGCTGGCCGAGGTGACCGCCTTCCTCGACGAGCTGACCGGCGCGCTGCGGGCGGGGGACGCGGGGGCGCTGGCCGACCGGCTGGCCGAGGCCCGGGCGGCGCGTGCCGCGCTGCGCGACCGCGGGTACACCGTGCACCGGCGGGAGTTCCCGGCCGGCGCGGACCACGCCGGTGAGCTGGCCTACCTGCGGGAACTCGGCACGGCGGGGGGCCACCTCACCGGATGCCGGGTGGCGGGCGGGGCGGTCGGATACACCGCGCGCCTGCCGGCCGTCGCGCCGTTAGGCTGAGCGACATGGCGGACGCACCTGTGGTCGCGGTACGCGGCGAGGCGTACCAGGAGGTCGCTCCCGAGCTGGCCCGGTTCACGGTGACCGCGGTCGCCCGGGACCGGGATCGGGAGACCACGCTGACCCGGCTGGCGGAACGGGCCGCCGCGGTGCGGGCGCTGCTCGACGCGGCCGAGCCGGTCGTCCAGGGGCGGGAGACCGGTCAGGTGAACGTATGGCCGGTGACGAAGCGTTCGGGCGACCGGGTGGTGGCCTACCAGGGCAGGGTGAGCACCACGGTCACGGTCACCGACTTCACCGCGCTCGGTGAGCTGATGCTCCGCCTGGCCGACCACGAGCAGGTCGAGGTGGCCGGCCCGGTGTGGTCGCTGCGGCCGGACAGTCCGGCCTACCGGGCGGCGCGGCACGCCGCGATCGCCGACGCCCTGGCCCGGGCCCGGGAGTACGCGGAGGCGCTCGGCGCCCGCGTCACCGCGCTGCGGGAGCTGTCCGACACCGGCCTGACCGCCGCCCCGCCGATGCTTGCCAAGGCCGCGTACGCCCGGTCCGGCGAGTCCGCGCCGGAGCTGGAGCTGGATCCGGCGCCGCAGCCGGTGCACGCGGCGGTGGAGGCCCGGTTCACCATCAGCGAGCCGGTGCTCGGCTGATGCCGCCGACGCAGGTGCTCGCGTCCGACGAGCTTGTCGCCCGCGCGCGGGCGCTCGCCGAGGACGGCCCGCGGCAGTTGCTCGGCATCGCCGGCGCGCCGGGCGTGGGCAAGTCCACGCTCGCGGAGCGGATCGTCGCCGAGATCGGCCCGGTCGCCCGGCTGGTGCCGATGGACGGTTTCCACCTGGCCGGTTCGGCGCTGGCCCGGCTGGGCCGGGCGGACCGCAAGGGCGCGCCGGACACGTTCGACGTCAACGGCTTCGTGGCCATCCTGCGCCGGTTGCGGCGGTTGGAGCCCACCTCGGTGTGGGCGCCGGAGTTCCGGCGCGACCTGGAGGAGCCGGTCGCGGGGGCGATCGAGGTGCCGCCCGAGGTGCGGCTGGTGGTGACCGAGGGCAACTACCTGCTGCTGCGGGACGAGCCGTGGGAGGAGGTGCGTTCGCTGCTGCACCGGGCCTGGTTCCTCGACCTGGACGCCGAGTTGCGGTTGCGCCGCCTCACCGACAGGCATGTGGCGTACGGGAAGTCGCCGGAGCAGGCCCGCGCCTGGGCGCTCGGCAGCGACGAGCGGAACGCCCGGCTGGTCGCCGGCACGGCCGCGCACGCCGACCTGGTGGTCCGGCTCGCGGACCCGCCGGAGGGATGAGGGGCGGTCAGCCGGCTCCCGGGCGGGGTGACGGCACGCTGCGGCGCAGCAGTCGGGCGACCACGGCCCGCTCGCGGGTGAACTCCACCGCGTCCGGATAGCCGCTGTGGCTGCGGATCGGCGGGTCGGCGACCTCGCCGCCGGACGGGTGCAGCGCCTCCGGGTCGGTCACCGGCACGTCCCGCTGCCCGGCGCTCACCTGCCAGCCGAGCGGGTCGGTGTCGCGCCAGAAGTTCGTCCAGGCGACGTGCCCGTCGGGCCAGGTGACCGCGCGGGCCAGGGTGCGCAGACGCTCCGGCCCGAAGTATGACGGGAAGACCCGGCCGTAGAGCCGGGTGAGCTGGCAGCCGTAGGAGAAGAACCAGGTCCGCCGCCGCAACCGGCGGGGCAGTTGCAGCAGCATCGCGGCGCAGATGACGGTGCCCTGGCTGTGCCCGGAGAGGATCACACCGTCCATCCGGTCCGGGTGGTGTGGCGGCAGCGCCAGCAGTCCGGCCACCCGGGTCTGGAGTTCCGGCACGGCGCGCTCGGCGTAGCTGGGCGGGGCGAGCGGGTGCGCGGCCCGCGGCCAGAACGTGCACACGTCCCAGACCACGCCGACCGAGCGGCGTACCGAGTCGGTGCGGTAGACGAGCCAGCCGAGCGCGCTTGTCACCACCGGCAGCCAGCCGAGCATGGCGTCGCCGAGTTCGGCGGCCCAGTGGACCGCGGGCTGCCAGCCGGGGGAGAGCGGGCCGGGCCGGTGGCCGGAGAGCGTGGCGGCGCAGCAGAGGGTGATCAGGACCGCGGACCCGGCCGCGTACCCGCCGATCAGCCGGACCGCGTGTTCGCCCACCAGCCGGTGCAGCGCCCGGTAGGTGCTGACGTCGCGGCACCGCCGCAGGTCGTGCGCGGACAGGCCACTGGCGGAGGTCAGCCCGGCGTACTCGGCGCGGCGCAGGCCGTGCAGCAGGACCGCGGCCCGGACCAGCAGCGTGAGCAGCGTGAGCAGCCCGACCACGCAGGCCAGCCCGGCCCAGAAGACGGCGAGCGGCGGCGTCACGCGGCTCGCGCCGGCCGGCCCGGCGAGCCGCTCGCTCACCCAGTAGAGCAGCCCGGCGCAGTACGCGACGGCCATCATCCAGCCGAAGCCGGCGATGACCGCCGGCGCGCAGCCGTGCCAGGCGAGACCTGTGTACGCGCCGAGCGGCTGGGCCGGCACGGCGGGCCGGAGCCGGGGCAGCAGCAGCCCGGCGACGGCAAGCGCGATGGCCGGGCCGACGAGCATCCAGGTCCGTAGTCCGGCCGGTGCGGTGGGCAGGCCGGGCAGGCCGCGCTCGATCCAGGCCACGCCGAGCGGCAGCAGCACGGCGGCGGCCACCGGTCCGGCCAGCGCCCGCCGGCCGGAGCGGTTCGCCGCGCCGATGGCGACGAGCAGCAGCACCTGGTAGGTCACCAGCCAGGCGAGGGTGGTCTCGTAGCCGGGCAGCGGGCGCGCGCTGAGACAGCCGGCGAGGTCCGGGGTCGTGGCGCAGCCGACCGGCGGCCGGTACGTGCTCAGCGGGCGACCGGCCGGGCCGTCCGGGAGCAGCAGCAGGACGAACGTGCCGATCAGCCCGAGCCCGGTGAGCACCGTCACCGCGACGCTCCACCGGCCCAGTGGGGTGGCGCCCTGGCGGCGGCTCAGCCAGGGGCGGCCCACCGCGACCACGGCTATCGCCGCCACGGCGACGAACAGCGCCACGGTCGGCGCGGCGACCGCGGCCCGGAGGCCACGCGGCGGATCCATGATCAGCACCGCGGTGACGGGTACGGCGGCGGCGGTCACCGCTCCGGTGCACAGGTGCAGCACCGCGGCCCGGCGCAACTGGCCCTCGCCGTTCCAGAACGTCGGGTCCTGGAGCGGGTTCTCCAGCGGCTCGGGCGGGTCGGTCGGGCCGTCGTCGCGGCCGGCCGGGCGGGCGCGCGGTTCGGCCGGCATTTCCGCCTCGTACTGGTAGGTGCGCCAGGCGAGCAGCCCGATCACGCCCAGCACGAGCAGTGGCAGCAGCAGCCCGAGGGCGAGCGTCCGGGTGCCCTCGCGCCACCAGGAGTTGCCGAGGAACTCCCACGGGCCGGGGATCCGGCCGAGGCACTGCGGGCCCACGCATTGCCAGCCGACGAGGTCCACCCCGATCCCGGTCACGGCGATCACCAGGGTGCAGGTCAGGCTCAGGCAGAACAGCCGGATGAGCCAGGCGGTGATGCCGGACCGGCTGGCCCAGCGTTCCCGGTCGGGGTCCGCCGGGATGCCGGCCCGGGCGTGCAGCGCGACGTTCGCCAGCGCGAAGGGCAGCAGCAGCGTCCAGAGGGCGCGCTGGAGGTCCCGCCGGGTCCGCGCGCCGGAGGTCAACGTCCCCCAGCTGTACGCCTCGACGTTGATCGGGTCGTCCCGGTCGGCGGCGGAGGAACGGTAGAAACCGGTGACCTGTCCGCCGGCGACCAGCTCTGGTCGCGTACCGCAGGCACCTGGTCCGGGGGTGAGGCCCAGCAGCTGATCCGGCGGGGTGTTCGACACCCCGTGCACCCGTAGTTCCAGCACGCGCTCCATCGCGGTCTCCCCAGAGTGAGCGTTCCACTACCCAGAGTGCTCGCCATTTCCGGATTCCGCATCCCCCTGAAGGGGTTGTTTCGGCAGCTCAAGCATTTAGGCCAGGGTTTTGATCGGGCGGGCGGGGTTACCCACGGCCACCACATTGGCCGGCAGGTCGCGGGTCACCACGGCGCCGGCGCCGACCACTGTGTTGTCGCCGACGCTCACTCCGGCGAGCACGATCACCCCGCCGCCGAGCCAGGCGTTGTCGCCGATGGTGATCGGCTCGGCCGCCTCCCACTTGGCCCGGCGTGCCTCCGGCTCCACCGGGTGCGTGGCGGTGAGCAGTTGCACGTTCGGTCCGATCTGGACGTCCGCGCCGATGGTGATCCGGGCGACGTCGAGGAAGACCGCGTTGAAGTTGACGAAGCTGCGCGGCCCGAGGTGGGTCTGGTGGCCGTAGTCGCAGTGGAACGGCGGTCGGATCCAGGCGCCCTCGCCGAGCGAGCCGAGCAGGTCGCGCAGGGCGGCGAGGCGGCCCTGCGGGTCGTCGGCGGAGCTGCGGTTGAAGCGTTCGGTGAGCCGGGCGGCGTGGTCCAGGTCGGCGATGATCGCGGGATCGTCGGCGATGTACGGCTCGCCGGCCAGCATCCGGTCCTTCATGGTCATCGACGGATCATCCCCGGCGTGGTCGGTCGGTCGGAACCGTTTCGGTCGGATTGGCGACTTCCGAATGCATACCCGGTATGTAATTCTGATACTCCGCGTCGATGTGACCCTCATCGATGAGACGCCGCACGGAGGAGAAAAGGTTGCCCCGGAATCGCAGAAAGCTGGCCGCGCTCGGCCTCGCCCTGGGCCTGGCGCTCGGCCTGCCCGTGCCCGCACACGCCGCCGCTCCGGCGACCCCGACCGGCACGCCGGCCCCGACCGGCACGTCCGGCCGGCCGGCCACCGTCACCCTCATCACAGGTGACCGGGTCACCGTCGCCGACGGCGGCCGTGCCGCGGTACGCCCCGGCGCCGGTCGCGCCGGCATGCAGTTCGTGGTCCGCCGCGAGCGGCACGGCCTCAGCGTGGTGCCCCAGGACGCCCTGGCGCTGGTCCGGTCCGGCCGGCTCGACGCGCGGCTGTTCGACGTCACCGGGCTGATCGCGGCCGGCTACGACGACGCGCACCGCGACGCCGTGCCGCTGCTTGTCTCGTACCGTCAGGGGGTGGCCCGGCGGGCAGCGACCCCGCTCGCCGGCACCCGGGTGACCCGCGACCTGCCGGCCATCGGCGGCGCGGCGCTCGCCGCGACCAAGTCCGACATCGGCGCGCTCTGGCGCGCGGTCGGCGCGGACCGCTCCGGCGCCCGGCTCGACACGGCGGGGGGTGTCGACCGGATCTGGCTGGACGGCCGGCGGCAGTTGACACTCGACCACAGCGTGCCGCAGATCGGCGCCCCGGCCGCCTGGGCCGCCGGATACACCGGCAAGGGCGTGAAGGTCGCGGTGCTCGACACCGGCGTCGACCTCACCCACCCCGACCTGGCCGGCAAGGTCGCCGAGTCGCGCAACTTCAGCGAGGAGACCGACCCGGACGACATCGTCGGGCACGGCACCCACGTCGCCTCGATCATCGCCGGCAGCGGCGCCGCCTCCGGCGGCAAGTACCGGGGCGTGGCCCCGGACGCCACGCTGCTCTCCGGAAAGGTCTGTGAGGAGTACGGCTGCACCGACTCGGCGATCCTGGCCGGCATGCAGTGGGCCGCCGCCGAGCAGCACGCCACCGTGGTCAACCTGAGCCTGGGCGGCTACGACACGCCGGAGGTCGACCCGCTGGAGCAGGCGATCGAGACGCTCACGGCGCAGACCGGCACGCTCTTCGTGGTCGCCGCCGGCAACGACGGCGCCGACGGCTCGGTCGGCTCGCCGGCCACCGCCGACGCCGCGCTCGCGGTCGGCGCGGTCGACCGGGACGACGAACTGGCCGAGTTCTCCAGCCGCGGACCCCGGGTCGGCGACGGGGCCATCAAGCCGGACATCACCGCGCCGGGCGTGGAGATCGTCGCCGCCCGGGCCGCGCACGGCCAGATCGGCGACCCGGTCGGGGACAGCTACGTCTCCCTCTCCGGCACCTCGATGGCGACGCCGCACGTGGCCGGCGCGGTGGCCCTGATCGCCCAGCAGCACCCCGGCTGGAACGCGGGCCGCTACAAGGCCACGCTCATGGCCTCGGCCCGGCCGCACCCCGACCAGACCGCGTTCCAGCAGGGCGCCGGCCGGGTCGACCTGGCCCACGCGATCACCGAGCAGGTGACGAGCGAACCGACCTCGGTCTCGTTCGGCACCGCGCTCTGGCCGCACGCCGACGACAAGCCGATCACCAAGACCGTCACCTACCGCAACGACGGCGCGGCCCCGCTCACGCTCGACCTGAGCACCCAGTTCACCGGCCCGGGCGGGCGGTCCGCGCCGGCCGGCATGCTCACCCTCAGCGCCTCCCGGCTCACCGTCCCGGCCGGCGGCACCGCGCAGGTCACCGTCGTGGTGGACACCCGGCTCGGCGTCGACGGGTACTGGACCGGCCGGCTTGTCGCCCGATCCGGCGACACCGTCGCGGTGACCCCGCTGGCGGTCAACCGTGAGGTGGAGAGCTACGACCTGACCCTGACCCACCGGAACCGGGCCGGCGCCCTCACCGGTGACTACTACACCACCCTGATCGGGCTCGACGACGGCACCGCCCGGGACGTGTTCGGCGACGGCGAGGCCACGATCCGGGTGCCCAAGGGCCGGTACGGGGTGCAGAGCCTGCTCTTCGTCGACGGCGACGAGGGCTGGTCGGAGGTCTCCATGCTGACCCAGCCGGAGTTGGTGGTGACCGGCAACCAACGGCTCACCCTGGACGCCCGGCGGGGCAAGCCGGTCCGCACCACCGTGCCGCAGCGCGGCGCGGCCCCGCTGCTGATCGACTTCAGCGCCGCCTGGGGTTTCGGTGACTACTACGCCAGCTTCGGGCTCTGGACGGACCGGTTCGACGGCCTCTACTCGGCCCAGCTCGGCCGCAACGTCTCCGACAAGGTCTTCGTGGGCTCGCTGGCCAGCCAGTGGGCCGAACCGAACGCGCCGGAACGCAGCCCGTACTTCTACGGGTTGAGCGACCTGTTCCCCGGGCGGTTCCCCACCGGGTTCGTCCGGCACTACCAGGCCGCCGACCTGGCGACCGTCACCAGCCGGTTCGCGGACGGCTACACCGGGCTGAACAACGAGCGGGTGGTCTACCCGGAGCCCGACTACAACATGGGCGGCTCGGCGGTCATCCTGCCGGTCCAGGCGCCGGGGAAGCGGATCGAACACCTCAGCACCAACCGCACCCGCTGGAACTTCGAGCAGGACTTCGGCAAGCCGGACCCGGAGAGCGGGTGGCTGGACCTGCAGGCGTTGCTGGTGGCCGGGCCGACCCGCTACCAGGCCGGCCACGCCTACTCCGAGGTCTGGAACAACGCGCCGTACGGCCCGTCCTTCACGCCGCAGCCGCGCTTCCCCGAGGAGGGCATCACCCGCACCGGGAACCTCATCCTGGTCTCGCTGCCGACGCACAGCGACGCGGCCGGGCACCCCGGCTTCTCGTTCAACGACACCGAACGCACCGCGCTCTACCGCAACGGCAAGCTGGTCGACGAGGTGGCCAGCGCCGGGTACGGCGAGTTCGAGGTGCCACCGGGCGTCGCGAACTACCGGGTCGACACCGAGGCGACGCGCAGCTTCACGGACCTGAGCACCGAGGTCTCGGCGAGCTGGACGTTCCGCTCCAAGCGGGTGCCGGGTGACGAGCCGGCGCGACTGCCGGCGATGGCGGTCCGGTTCACCCCGCCGCTGTCGGCGGACGGCGCCGCGCCGGCCGGCCGGACCTTCACCGTCCCGGTGACGGTGCAGCGTCAGCCCGGCGCGCCGGCCGGGAAGGTCGCGGCGCTCACCGTCGACGTCTCCTACGACGGTGGGAAGACGTGGCGGAAGGCGACCGTGAAGAAGCAGGGCGCCGGATGGACGGCCACCGTCAAGCACCCGGCCGGCCCCGGCTACGTGTCGCTGCGGGCCTCCGCCCGGGACGACGCCGGCAACACCGTGACCCAGCGGATCATCCAGGCGTACCGCCTGCGGTGAGTCCCGCCCGTCCGGGCCCGCGACCTCGCGTCGCGGGCCCGGACGGGGTCGGTCCTGTCGACTCTCAGTCGTTGGCGTGCAGGACGGCGTTCAGCTCGATGCCCCGGCCGGTGCGCGGCCTGGCCTCAAGCGCGCCGGTCACCGAGTTGCGCCAGAAGAGCAGCCCGTCCACCCCGGACAGCTCACGGGCCTTGACCACCCGGCCGTCCGGCAGGGTGACCTTGGAGCCGGCGGTGACGTAGCAGCCGGCCTCCACCACGCAGTCGTCGCCGAGCGAGATGCCGATGCCGGCGTTCGCGCCGACCAGGCTGCGCTCGCCGATCCGCACCTTCTCGGTGCCTCCGCCGGACAGCGTGCCCATGATCGAGGCGCCCGCGCCGACATCGGAGCCGTCCCCGACCACCACGCCCTGCACGATCCGCCCCTCGACCATCGAGGTGCCGAGCGTGCCGGCGTTGAAGTTGCAGAAGCCCTCGTGCATCACGGTGGTGCCGGCGGCCAGGTGCGCGCCGAGCCGCACCCGGTCCGCGTCGGCGATCCGCACCCCGGCCGGCACCACGTAGTCGGTCATCCGGGGGAACTTGTCCACCCCGTAGACCGCCAGGTGGCGGCCGGCGGCCCGCTCGATGACGCGCAGTTCGTCCACCCGCTCCGGCGGGCACGGACCGGCCGAGGTCCAGGCCACGTTCGCCAGCTTGCCGAAGACGCCGTCGAGGTTCAGCTCGTTCGGCCGCACCAGGCGGTGGGAGAGCAGGTGCAACCGCAGGTACGCGTCCGCGGCGTCCTTGATCGGGTCGTCGAGCGAACCGATCACGGTGGTCACCTCGACGGTACGCAGGCCGGGCAGCGCCCGCTCGCCGATCGCGCCCGGCGGCAGGTCGAGCACGTCGGCCTGGTCCTCCCCGGGCACCAGGGGCAGCTCGCCGAGGCCCAGCTTGCCGGTCGGGTACCAGGTGTCGAGCACCTGGTCGTCGGCGGTGACGGTGGCCAGGCCGATGCCCCAGGCGGATGGTGCGGACGTCACGGTGTCACCTCTCGTTCCGGCGGCGGCGTGCGCCGCTGCTGGCGGCTGCGGGCGCGGAACGTGTGCCTCGCACCCACCGAGGATGACGGTACCGTGCGAGACATGCAGAACCCGTTGACCCCCGAGGTCCTGGCCGATCCGGTGGCGCTTACCCGCGCCCTGGTCGACATCGAGTCGGTGTCCCTCAACGAGAAGGCGATCACCGACTGCGTCGAGGAGGTGCTGCGGGGCGTACCGCACCTGCGCACCCACCGGCACTCGAACACCGTGATGGCGCGCACGGACCTGGGCCGGGCGCAACGGGTGGTGCTCGCCGGCCACCTGGACACCGTTCCGCTCAACGACAACTTCCCGTCGACCATGCGCGGCGACCTGATGTACGGCTGCGGCACCTCCGACATGAAGTCGGGGGTGGCGTTCGCGCTGCACCTGGCGGTGACGCTGCCCGACCCGCGCTACGACGTCACCTACTTCTTCTACGAGGCCGAGGAGATCGAGTCGCGCTACAACGGCCTCACCCTGGTGGGGGAGAGCCACCCCGAGTGGTTGCGCGCCGACTTCGCGGTGCTGCTGGAGCCCACGTACGGGGTGGTCGAGGCGGGCTGCCAGGGCACCATGCGGGCGGTCGTCACCACGCACGGCGAGCGGGCCCACGCGGCCCGCTCCTGGCGCGGGGTGAACGCCATCCACGGCGCCGGCGAGGTGATGCGCCGGCTGGCGGCGTACGAGGCGCGCCGGGTGACCATCGACGGCTGCGACTACCGCGAGGGCCTCAACGCGGTGCGGATCAACGGCGGGGTGGCCGGCAACGTCATCCCGGACCGCTGCGAGATCGAGATCAACTACCGGTACGCCCCGGACCGCGATCCGGTGACGGCCGAGGCGCACCTGCGCGAGGTCTTCGCCGGCTTCGACCTGGCGGTCACCGATGCGGCGGCCGGGGCGGCACCGGGGCTTGACAACCCGGTGGCGCGGGAGTTCCTGACCGCGGTCGGGGCCGCCCCGATCGGCAAGCTGGGCTGGACGGACGTGGCCCGGTTCGCGGCCATGGGCATCCCGGCGCTCAACTTCGGACCCGGTGATCCGAACCTGGCCCACCACCGGGACGAGCACGTCGAACTGGCCAAGATCCGCGACGGCGCGGCCACCCTGCACCGCTGGCTCGCCCCGGCCTGACGTACCGACGATCCGGGGCCAACGGCCGACGTCGCGGGCCCCGGATCGTCAGGCGCTCGGGGACAGTGACGCGTCCGCCTCGTCGGCCTCGACGGCCGGCTCGGAGCGGTGGGCCTCCGCCATCCGGGCTCGGCGGCGCTCGGCCACCACGTCGTGGATCCGCCGCTGCATCTGCCGGCGGATCCGGATCATCTCGCTGTTGCTGATCAAACGCTTGCTCCTCCCCCGAAGACGCGTCGCCCAGGCATACCCGGTATGTGAATAGTAAGACGTACGAGCGACCGAATTAGTTGCCTTGATCGCAAAGATTTTCTCCGGCAGGCCCGTCTACGCGCCGCTCCGCCGGTGCTCCACTACCGTGGCCCCATGACTGAGAGCAGCAGGAAGCCGGCTGGGCAGGGGTTGCCGCGTGCGGAGCGGCACCGCGGCGCGGTCACGCTGCGCAATCGTGCGATTCCGAACAGTACCGCGGACCAGCGGCTGCTCGACTCCCGGGGCCGCAGCGACTGGAAGACCAAGGACGCCTGGCGGGCCCTGCGGATCCTGTCCGAGTTCGTCGAGGGGTTCGACACGCTCGCCGACCTGCCGCCCGCCGTGAGCGTCTTCGGTTCGGCCCGCAGCAAGCCGGACAGCCCGGAGTGCCGGCTGGCCGAGGAGTTGGGCGGCGCCCTGGCCCGGGCTGGCTACGCGGTGATCACCGGCGGCGGGCCGGGCGTGATGGAGGCCGCCAACCGGGGCGCCGGGGAGGCCCGCGGCCTCTCCGTCGGGCTCGGCATCGAGTTGCCGTTCGAGCAGGGCCTCAACGACTGGGTCGACCTCGCCATCGACTTCCGCTACTTCTTCGCCCGCAAGACCATGTTCGTCAAGTACGCCCAGGCGTTCGTGGTGCTGCCCGGCGGGTTCGGCACCATGGACGAGCTGTTCGAGGCGCTCACTTTGGTGCAGACCGGCAAGGTGACCCGGTTCCCGGTCGTGCTGATGGGCGCGGACTACTGGGGCGGCCTGCTCGACTGGCTGCGCGACACCATGGCCGCCGAGGGCAAGATCGGGCCGGGTGACCTCGACCTGATCCGCGTCACCGACGACGTCAACGAGGCGGTCCGGCACATCGTCGAGGCCGAGGCGGTGCTCTCCGCCGAACAGGAGGCGGTCCGCGAGGAGGCGGTCGCCCGGGTGGCCGCCGACCAACGGGCCGCCGCCGAGGCCGCCCCCGAGGGCCCGACGGGTTCGCGCTGACATGGCGAACGTCTGCGTGTTCTGCGCGTCCTCACGTACCCTCGACGACCGCTGGCTGGCGCTCGCCACCGAAACCGGCACCGAACTGGCCCGACGCGGGCACACGCTGGTAAGCGGCGGTGGCTGCGTCGGCATGATGGGCGCGGTGGCGGACGGCGCACGGGCCGCCGGGGGTCGCACGATCGGCGTCATCCCGCAGCCCCTGGTCGTCCTGGAGGCGGCCGACCTGGCCGCCGACGAACTGCTTGTCACCGACGGGATGGCGAGCCGGAAGACGATGATGGTCGACAAGTCGGACGCCTTCGTCACGCTGCCCGGCGGGTTGGGCACGCTCGACGAGCTGTTCGAGGTCTGGACCACCGCCACCCTGGCCCTGCACACCAAGCCGATGGTGCTTGTCGACGCGGACGGGTTCTACCAGCCGTTGCTCGACTGGCTCGGCACCCTGGCCGACCGGCGCTTCCTCAAACCGGCCGCGCTCGATCTGGTGATGGTCGCCGACAGCGTGCCCGCCGCCCTCGACCTCATCGACGCCCGCCTCACCTGAGGCGTTCCCGCCCCGCCCCCGTCCTCACCCCCGCCCTCGCCCCCGTCCTCGTCCCCGTCCTCGCTGATACCCATACCGTTCCACTCACCGTGTGCCGACGGGGCGAGTGGAACGCCACGGGTGTCTGCGGCCCTGTTTGACACCCATAGCGTTCCACTCATCGCCTGCGCGGCGGGCGAGTGGAACGGTATGGGTGTCTCCGCACCTTCCGGCGGGGCGCTTCCGAATGGTGGCTCGGGAGGGTGTCCTGGCGGTCGAGAGACGCCGAGCGCCGGTGCCAGCCGGCCGGGTCTCTCGTGTGACGGCCGTTCCTGCTGGCGGGGTGCGGGGCGGCGTCGGTTTCCGGGTGTCGTACCGGCGTGGTGGGATGTCGGTGATGCAGGCGTACCGGTTGGTGCGTCGGCCCGGCGGCGCGGGGGCGGGGGTCACCCGCGAGGCCGGGGCGGGGCAGGGGGTGGGCCGGTCCGACGGGCCGGCCGTGACGGAGCCGCGATCCGGGGGGTCGGCGGGCGATGCCGCGCACCCACCAGCCGGGGCCGGGCCGACCGTGGCCGGGGCCGGGGCCGGGCCGACCGTGGCCGGGGCCGGGGCGACCGTGGCCGGGGCCGGGGCGACCGTGGCCGGGGCCGGGGCGACTGGGGCCGAGGCCGGGCCGACTGGGGCCGGAGGGCGTCGGGCGGATCCGGTGCAGGCCGAGGTCGTCGCGCACACCGACGGGCCGATGCTTGTCGTGGGCGGGCCCGGCACCGGGAAGACCGCCACGCTCGTCGAGGCGGTCGCCGCCCGGGTGGCCGAGGGCGTCGACCCGGAACGGGTCCTGGTGCTGACCTTCGGCCGGCGTGGCGCCACCGGGCTGCGCCGGCGGATCGAGGCCCGGATCGCCGGGGACGGGCACCGCGTGGTCCGCGAGCCGCTGGTCCGCACGTTCACGGCGTACGCCTTCGGGCTGCTCCGCCGGGCCGCGGCGGAACGCGGTGAACCCTCACCGCGGCTGCTCACCGGCCCCGAGCAGGATCTCATCATCCGCGAGCTGCTCGACGTGGTCGGCGAGGAGCCGGACGACGATCCGGTCGGCTGGCCGGTGGACATGCGCCCCGCGCTGCGTACCCGGGCGTTCGCCCAGCAGCTCCGCGACCTGCTGATGCGGGCCGCCGAGCGGGGCGTCGGCCCGGTCGAGCTGGCCCGCCTCGGCGAGAAGCTGGGCCGCGCCGACTGGCCGGCCGCCGCCCGCTTCCTCCGCGAATACGTCGCCGTCCTCGCGCTGCGCGACGTGAGCAACCGGGGCTCGGTCGCGTACGACCCGGCGGAGCTGGTGCGGGCCGCCACCGGCATGCTGCTCGACGATCCCGGGTTGCTCGCCGCCGAGCGTCGCCGCCTGACCCACGTCTACGTCGACGAGTTGGCCGACACGGACCCGGCGCAGGTGGACCTGCTCGCCGTGGTGGCCGGCGGCGGCAAGTCCCTGGTCGCCTTCGCCGACCCGGACTCCTCCACGTACGCCTTCCGCGGCGCCGACCCGGCCGCGGTCGGCGCGTTCCCGCACCGGTTCCGGACCGCCTCCGGCGCGCCGGCCGCCCAGGTCACGCTCGCCACCTCGTACCGGGCCGGGCCGGAGTTGCTGGCGGCGACCGCCCGGCTGGCCCGCCGGCTCCGTGGCCCGGCGGCCCACCGGCGGCTGCGCCCGCTCCCGGACGCGCCGGCCGGCGCGGTCGAGGTACGCACCTTCCGCTCGGCCACAAGCGAGTCCGCGTGGCTGGCCCACACCCTGCGGGAGGCCCACCTGCTCGACGGGGTGCCCTGGTCCCGGATGGCGGTGCTGGTGCGCTCCACCGGGCGGCAGCTTCCGTCGCTGCGGCGTGCCCTGCACACCGCCGGCGTGCCCACCGTGGTGCACGGGGAGGACCTGCCGCTGCACCTCCAGCCGGCGGTGGCCCCGCTGCTGCTCCTGCTCCGCTGCGCGCTCGAACCCGACCGGCTGGACGAGGAGTCGGCGGTCGCGTTGCTGCACTCGCCGCTCGGCGGCGCCGACCCGCTGGCCGAGCGGCGGCTGCGCCAGGGGTTGCGGGCGCTCGCGCTTGCCGGCGGCGACCGTCGCCCCTCAGGTGAGTTGCTTGTGGAGGCGCTGCGCGATCCGGCCGAGCTGGCCGCCATCGAGCGGCGGTGGGCGGAGCCGGCGCAGGCCGTGGCGCACCTGCTGGCGACCGCCCGGCAGGCCGCCGGTGCGGCAGGTGCCACAGTCGAGGACGTGCTCTGGGCGGTGTGGCGGGAGAGCGGGCTGGCCGAGCGCTGGGCCGGGGCGATCACCCGGGGGCGGGCGGCCACCGGCGAGCACGAGACGGCCCAGCGCTGGCGGGCCGAGGCCGCCGACCGGGACCTGGACGCCGTGCTTGTGCTCTTCGACGCGGCGGCCCGGTTCACCGACCGGTTGCCGGGGGCACGCACCGAGGTCTTCCTCGACCACGTGCTCGGCCAGGAGTTGCCGGCCGACACGCTCGCCGCCGCCGCCGATCGGGGGGACGCGGTACGCCTGCTCACCGCGCACGCGGCCAAGGGCCTGGAGTGGGACCTGGTCGCCGTCGCCGGGGTCCAGGAGGGCGTTTGGCCGGACCTGCGACTGCGCGGCAGCCTGCTCGGCTCGGAGCGGCTTGTCGATGTGCTCGCCGGCCGGGCCGACGGCGCCGGGTTGCGGGCCAGCCTGGTCGGGCAGACGTCGGCGCTGCTGGACGAGGAGCGGCGGCTGTTCCACGTCGCGGTCAGCCGGGCCCGGCGCCGCCTGCTGGTCACCGCCGTCGCCTCCGCGGCGGTCGGCGGCGACGACCACGAGGAGCAGCCCAGCCGCTTCCTGCACGAACTGGCCGCAGGTGACCCGCCGGCCACCGGCAGCGGCGGCACCGCCCCGACCGGCCCGCACGGCCCGAACCCGCACGGCCCGAACCCGCACGGCCCGGACCGGGACGGGCCGGTGCCGCACGGTGACGAGCAGCCGCAGGACGGGCCGCCGGGCGTGCTCCCGGTGACGCTGCCGCCGCGCGGGCTCACCCTGTCCGCGCTGGTGGCGGAGCTGCGTACCGCGATCACCGACCCGGCGGCGTCGATCACCCGGCGGCACGCGGCGGCGGGTGAGCTGGCCCGGCTGGCCGCCGCCGGGGTGCCCGGCGCGCACCCGGACGACTGGTGGGGGTTGCGCGGTCTCTCCGACGACCGGCCGCTCGTCGACGACGGCGAGCCGGTGCGGGTCACCCCGTCGGCCATGGAGAGCGCGCTGCGGTGCAGCCTGCGTTGGCTGCTGGAGCGGCACGGCGGCAGCGGGCCGGCAAGCGCCGCGCAGGGCGTCGGCAACCTGGTGCACGCCGCCGCGATGCTCGCCGAGGACGCGAGCGCCGACCGGGAGGCGCTGCTTGAGTATGTGGCCGCCCGGTTCGACGCGATCGAGCTGGCCGCCCGGTGGATGGTCGGCCCGGAGCGGCAGCGCGCCGAGGCGATGGTCGACAAGCTGCTGCGCTGGCTGGCCGGCAACCCGCGTCGGCTGCTCGCCATCGAGCACGAGTTCGCCGTGCGCCTGGACGACCCGGCCCGTCCGGTCGAGCTGACCGGCCGGGTCGACCGGCTGGAGGTCGACGCGGAGGGCCGCCTCGTGGTGATCGACCTGAAGACCGGCAAGTCCACCGCCGTCACCGAGCGGGAGGTGGCCGAGCATCCGCAGCTCGGCGCCTATCAGGCGGCGGTCGAGGCGGGCGGGTTCGCGGAGTTCGGCGCGGAGTCCGGCGGCGCGGCGCTGGTGCAGCTCGGCACCGGCGCGCGGGACGCCAGGGAGCAGGCCCAGGCGGCGGCCGGCGAGGGCCCGGAGGCCGGCTGGGCCACCGCGCTCGTCCGCCGCACCGCCGACACGATGGCCGCCTCCACCTTCGCCGCGGTCGCCAACTCGAAGTGCCGGGTCTGCCCGGTACGCACGAGCTGCCCGGTCTCCGGCCAGGGCCGGCAGGTCGTCGAGCCGCCCCCGGAGCAGTCATGACGATCCAGCCGGCGCTGTTCGGCGCCACCGGCACGCCCACGCCCCGGGCCGCCGACGCGGGCCCCCGCTACACGCCCGTCGAGCTGGCCAGGCTGCTCCGGCTGCCGGCGCCCACCCGGGAGCAGGCCGCGATCATCGCGGCGCCGGTGGAGCCGCTGCTCGTGGTCGCCGGCGCCGGCTCCGGCAAGACCGAGACGATGGCCGCCCGGGTGGTCTGGTTGGTCGCCAACGCGTACGTGCGCCCCGAGCACATCCTCGGGCTCACCTTCACCCGCAAGGCCGCCGGTGAGCTGGCGCACCGGGTCCGGACCCGCCTCGACCAGCTCGTCCGCCGACTGGGCCGGCCGCGCCGGGACCCGCGCGAGGACCCGTTCGCGGGCGAGCCGACGGTGTCCACCTACCACTCGTACGCGGGGCGGATCGTCACCGAGCACGGGTTGCGCGCCGGCTACGAGCCGACCACCCGGCTGCTCACCGAGGCGTCCCGCTGGCAGCTCGTCGACCTGCTGGTCCGCAACTACGACGGGGACATGTCGGAGGTGGAGCGGATGCCGTCCACAATCACCGACGCGGTGCTCGCTCTCGCCGGTGAGCTGGACGAGCACCTGGTCGACCCGGACGAGCTGGCCGGCTGGACCGGTCGTTTCTTCGCCGAGGTGCAGTCCCGCCCCGGCCGGGTCTACGCCGACGTGCGCAAGGCGCTCCAGCTCCAGCGGACCCGACTGAAGCTGCTTCCGCTGGTGCGGGCGTACGCCAGGCGGAAGGACGACTTCGAGGCGATGGACTTCGCCGACCAGCTCGCCCGCGCGGCCCGGGTGGCCCGCGACCACCCGGGCGTCGGCGTGATCGAGCGGGACCGGTTCCGGGTGGTGTTGCTCGACGAGTACCAGGACACCAGCCACGCCCAGGTGGTGCTGCTCAACGCGCTGTTCGGCGGCGGTCACCCGGTCACCGCCGTGGGCGACCCCTGCCAGTCCATCTACGGCTGGCGCGGGGCCAGCGCCGGCACGCTCGACCGGTTCCCCGGCGAGTTCGCCCGTGTCGACGGCACCCCCGCCGACGTGCTCGGCCTCACCACGAGCTGGCGCAACCGGCCGGAGATCCTCGACGTCGCCAACGCGCTCTCGGTGCCGCTGCGGGCGGCCGGCGCCCGGGTGGCCGAGCTGCACGCCGCGCTCAGCGTCCGCGATCCGATCCCGCACCGCACCCCGGGCGGCCGGGCCGCCGGCACGGTGCACTGCGCGCTGCTGCCGACGTACGCCGACGAGGCCGACTGGATCGCGGACAGCGTGCTGGCGTCCTGGCGGGGCGCGGCCGGGACGCCTGGCGCGCTGCCCGAGCACATCCCGGCCGACCGCCGCCCCACCACGGCGGTGCTGGTGCGGCTGCGCAGCCAGATCCCGGCGATCGAGGCGGCGCTGCGGGCCCGCGGGCTGCCTGTCGACGTGGTCGGGCTCGGCGGCCTGCTCGACACCCCGGAGGTGCGGGACGTGGTGTGCACGCTGCGGGTGCTCGCCGACCCGACGGACGGGGCGGCGCTGCTGCGGCTGCTCACCGGCGCGCGCTGGCGGATCGGCCCCCGTGACCTGGTCGCGCTGCACCGGCGGGCCCGGGCCATCGCCCGGGGCCGTCGGGAGCTGTCCGGGGACGACGGGCCGGAGATCGTCGTGGACGTGCTGGACGAGGCGACCCTGGTCGAGGCGTTGGCCGACCTCGGGCCGGCGCAGGCGTACTCGGCGGAGGGGTTCGCCCGGCTGCGGTCGTACGGGATGGAGCTGGCGCTGCTGCGGTACCGGCTGGACCAGTCCCTGCCGGAGCTGATCGCGGACATCGAGCGGAGCATCGGGCTCGATGTCGAGGTGGCGGTGCGGGCCGGCCGGGACGGCGCCGGGGACGCCGGGCTGGCCCGCGCGCACCTGGACGCGCTCGGCGACGTCGCGGCCCGGTTCAGCGGCGAGACACCCGGCGCCACGCTCGCCGGTTTCCTCGCCTACCTGGCCGCCGCAGAGGACGAGGAGCGGGGGTTGGCGCCCGGCGAGGTCGAGGTGGTGGCGGGCGCCGTGCAGGTGCTCACCGCGCACGCCGCGAAGGGCCTGGAGTGGGACGTGGTGGCGGTGGCCGGGCTGACCCGGGGCGTGTGGCCGGGGCCGGTCCGCAACTCGGACCACTGGCTGGGTGGGCTCGGGGTGCTGCCGTTCCCGCTGCGCGGCGACTCCGACGGGCTGCCGGCGCTGGCCCTGCCGGAGGCGGAGGACCAGCGTGGGGTGGCCCGCGCGCTGGCCGAGTTCACCGATGCCTGGCGGGCGCACGACGAGCGGGAGGAGCGCCGGCTGGCGTACGTGGCGGTGACCCGGCCCCGGCGGTTGCTGCTCTGCTCCGGCTACTGGTGGGGGGAGGGGACGAAGCGGTTCCGCGGGCCGTCGGTGTTCCTGCGTGAGGTGCACGACGCCGGCCTGTCCGGCGCGGACGGGCACGTGGTAGACGCCTGGGCGCCGGAGCCGGCCGGGGACGCGGTGAATCCGACCACCGAGACGGTGCTGCGCGCCGAGTGGCCGGCCGACCCGTTGGGCGGTCGCCGGCCGGCGCTGACCGAGGCGGCGGCGCTGGTCCGCCGTCATCTCGCCGACCCGGACGCGGCCCGGCGCGAGGCTGCCCTGCTGGCCAGCGTCGGCCCGACCGCCGTTCCCGCCGGTCCGTCCGATCCGGTCGAGGGGGATCCGGAGGTGGCCCGGTGGCGGCGGGAGGCCGATCTGCTCCTCGCCGAGCGGGCCGAGCTGGCTCGGCGGGCCGAGGCGGTCGAGGTGGAGTTGCCGGGTCAGCTCTCGGTGACCCAACTGGTGGCGTTGCGGCGCGACCCGGAGGCGCTGGCCCGTGCGCTGCGCCGGCCGATGCCGAGCGAGCCCAGCCCGTACGCCCGGCGGGGCACCGCGTTCCACGCCTGGTTGGAGCAGCGCTTCGGCGCCGACCGGCTGCTCGACGTCGACGAGCTGCCGGGCGCGGCCGACGACGGCGCCGCCCCGGACGAGGCGTTGGCCGCGTTGCAGGAGCGTTTCCTGGCCAGCGAGTGGGCGGACCGGGTGCCGGTGGAGGTGGAGGTGCCGTTCGCCACAGTGATCGCCGGTGTGGTGGTCCGGGGCCGGATGGACGCCGTCTTCGCCCGCCCCGGCGGGCGTTACGACGTGGTCGACTGGAAGACCGGCCGGCGGCCCACCGGCCGCGAGGCGGACGCGGCGGCGGTGCAGTTGGCGGTCTACCGACTGGCCTGGGCGGAGTTGGCCGGCGTGCCGGTGGAGCGGGTCGGCGCGGCGTTCCACTACGTGCGGGACGGGGCAACGGTCCGCCCGGCCGACCTGCTCGACGTCGAGGGGCTGACCACGTTGGTGACGGCCGTGCCGGAAATTTCGGCGTGACCTCCCCAAGCGGCGAGATCCGTGGTAGGTTATCCGGGTTGCAGTTTTGGTTTCCAGAGACTCTGTGTGCGCCTGGCGGATTGTGGCCCCAGGCGCTCTTTGTTGTGTCCGGAGTTCTCCGGGCGGGGCGACCAGCAGCGACAAGACCGGCCCGCAAGACGTGCGGGCCGACCGTTCCGTCAAGGAGACGAAACACATGGCAATTGGCACCGTGAAGTGGTTCAACGCTGACAAGGGCTTCGGCTTCATCACCCCGGACGATGGCGGCGCTGACGTCTTCGCCCACTTCTCGGCGATCCAGACCTCCGGCTACCGGAGCCTGGACGAGAACCAGCGGGTCGAGTTCGAGGTGACCCAGGGCCAGAAGGGCCCGCAGGCGGAGAACATCCGCCCGCTCTGATCTTTCGGATCAACCGGCACCACCACCACGCCCCGCCGGGCGTGGTGCACGGGCCGACCCGCCGCGCCGCCCTCCCGTAACCGGGACGTGGCGCGCCGAGGCGGGTCGGCCCGTACCCTTTTCGGTTCGTGCTTGTGATCCCGGCCATGCCGGTGACGCGCCGCTTGTCGGCGCCCTTCCTCGACACGTGCCGCCTCCGAGGAAGGCTTTCCGCATGACCACGACCCTGCCCACCTTCGCCGCCACCGGCCTGGCCCCGGCGCTGGTCTCCGAGTTGGTCGCCCAGGGCATCACCGCGCCGTTCCCGATCCAGTCGGCCACCCTGCCCGACTCGCTTGCCGGCCGGGACGTGCTCGGGCGCGGGCGGACCGGCTCGGGCAAGACGCTCGCGTTCGGGTTGCCGCTGCTGCACCGGACGTCCGGCCGCCGGGCCCGTCCCGGTCGCCCGCTGGCGCTGGTGCTGGTGCCCACCCGGGAACTGGCCGCGCAGGTGACCGCCGCGCTCACCCCGTACGCCGGCGCGCTCGGGCTGCGCTGCGCCACTGTGGTCGGCGGGCTGTCGCTGAGCCGGCAGGCGGACGCGCTGCGGGCCGGCGCCGAGGTGCTGGTGGCCACGCCGGGGCGGCTGCACGACCTGATCGACAGGGGTTCCGCCCGGCTGGACCAGGTTGCCATCACCGTGCTCGACGAGGCGGACCAGATGGCCGACATGGGCTTCCTGCCGCAGGTGACGAAGCTGCTGGAGCAGGTCGCGCCGAGCGGGCAGCGGATGCTCTTCTCGGCCACCCTGGACCGCGGCGTGGACCGGCTGGTCCGCCGGTTCCTGACCGACCCGGTCACGCACTCCGTCGACCCGGGCACCGCCACGGTCACCGCGATGACCCACCACGTGCTGCACCTGGAGCCGGAGGACAAGCCGGCCGCGCTCGCCAACATCGCCGCCCGGGAGGGCCGGACCATCGTCTTCATCGCCACCAAGCACCGCGCCGACCGGGTGGCCCGCCAGTTGCTCGCCAAGGGCGTACGCGCCGCCGCGCTGCACGGTGGCAAGTCGCAGCCGCAGCGCACCCGGATCCTGGAGCAGTTCCGCACCGGCCAGGTCACCGCGCTTGTGGCCACCGACGTGGCGGCCCGCGGCATCCACGTGGACGGGCTCGACCTGGTGGTGAACGCGGACCCGCCCACGGAGGCGAAGGACTACCTGCACCGGGGCGGCCGGACCGCGCGGGCCGGGGAGTCGGGCACCGTGGTCACGCTGGTCCTGCCGGAGCAGCGCCGCGACGTGGCCCGGCTGATGACCACCGCGGGGATCAACCCGAAGACCACCCGGGTCCGCCCCGGCGACGCGGAGCTGGGTCGGTTGACCGGGGCGCGGGAGCCCTCCGGGACGCCTGTGACCATCGCGCCGCCGGTCGCCGCGCACCCGGCCCCCGGGACCCGCCCGCGCCGCCGCCCGCGCCGGCGCTGACCGGCCGGGGCCACCTCGCTGAGTCGGGGATCAGCGGACTTTCGGTCGGCTGTCCGACACTGCGGCGGCGCTCCGGCGACCATGCTTGTCGCCGGGGGCCGGTCGGGGGGACCGGCCGGACGCGGGAGGGGTGACCATGGCGGGCGACGCGGGCCCGGGCGGGACCCGGGAAGTGCTGCTGGTGCTCGCGGTCGCGGGTGCCGGTGTGGCACTCGCCGTGGTGGCCGCGTTCGGGCCCTGGCATCTGGCCGCGGCCGGCCTGCAGGACCGGGGCGCGGCCCGCACCTTCAACCCCGGACAGTAGTCGTCCGCACGCACCGAGGGGGCGCGAGCGGCCGGGCGGGGCCCCGGCACCGGGCCCCGCCCGGCGTCCGGCGCGGCTGAGTTCAGGGCGCCGGCGCGCGGTCGGCAAGCAGATCCGCCAGGGTGGTCTGGTCCACCACGAGCGCGATCGCCCCGTCCACCGCGAGCCATACGTCCCGCAGCCCGGTGGCCACCCCGTGATAGCCGGCCCGGTCGGCGGGGATGCCCCGGACGCTTGTGAGGGCGCCACCCACCGCGCGCAGCACGTCGCCCACGCTGATCTCGGCGGGTGGCCGGGTCAGCGCGTAGCCGCCCTCGTTGCCGCGGTGGCTGTGCAGCAGCCCGGCCCGGCGCAGGTCCAGCAGGATTCCCTGGAGGAAGCTGAGCGGGATGTCCTGGCTGTCGGCTAGGCTCGCCGCTTTGACCAGCTCGCCGCCGCCGGACCCCCCGTCGCCGGTGGGGCCGGCGTCGGCGACGGCGAGCATGGCCCGGAGCGCGTAGTCGGCGCGCGCGGAGATGTACACGACGTCAGTTGCCGGCCTGGTCCAGCACGCCCCAACGGCGGCGGATCGCCTTGTCGGCCGCGCCGAACGCGGAGTCCACGAGCAGGCCGACCACCAGGATGACGATCATGATGGCCATCAGCCGCGGCGCCTCGCTCAGCTCGCGGGCGTAGGTGAGCTGCGCGCCGATCGAGGTGCGGGTGGCGATGACCACGAGCAGCTCGCCGGCCATCAGGCTGCGCCAGGCGAACGCCCAGCCCTGCTTGAGCCCGGCCACGATGGCGGGCAGCGCGGCCGGCGCGATCACGTACCGGTAGAGGTTGAGCCCGCGGGCGCCGAGGTTGCGGCCGGCCCGGACCAGCAGCGGCGGCACGTAGTCCACGCCGTGGATGACGCCGTTGGCGACCGACGGCGCGGCGCCCAGCACCACCACGAAGAAGATCGCCTGCTCGCTGAGCTGGAACAGCAGGATCGCAAGCGGGAACCAGGCGATCGACGGCATGGTCTGCAACGCGGTGATCATCGAGCCGAGCGCGGCGCGGAGCACCTTGACCCGGGCCACCCCGAGGCCGAGCAGCAGGCCGACCGCGACCGCGGCGGAGAACCCGACGACCGCCCGGCGGGCGGTGGTGGCCAGGCCCTCCCAGAGCGCCGAGCTGACCAGGTAGTGGCCGAGGTCGGCGAAGACCACCGCCGGGCCGGGCAGCGCCCACGGTTCCTTCCAGCCGCTCCAGACGACTGCCTGCCAGAGCGCGATCGCCAACGCCAGAGCGGCGAACTTGGGCCAGGTGGCCGACCAGAGCCGGCGCAGCCGGGACGGGCCCTTCTCCTGACCGGCGATCTCCAGCGCGTCGAGGCCGGAGATCTCCGCGTCGGTACGCGTCGACCCGGCGAGGATGTCACTGGCCATGCCGGCCCACCTCCTTGCGCAGCCGGTCGGTGACCTCGGCGGCGATGGCCGACACCTCCGGCGAGTCGATCCGCCGGGGCCGTGGCACGTCGACCCGGGTGGAGTAGATGATCCGGCCGGGCCGGCTGGAGAGCAGCACGATCCGGTCGGCGAGCCGGGCCGCCTCGCGCACGTTGTGCGTGACGAACAGGACGGTGAGCTTGCGCTCGCTCCAGATCCGCTCCAGCTCGTCGTGCAGGATGTCCCGCGTCATCGCGTCGAGCGCGCCGAACGGCTCGTCCATCAGCAGCACCGGGGTGTCGAGCGCGAGCGTGCGGGCCAGCGCGACCCGCTGCCGCATGCCGCCGGAGAGCTGGTGCGGGCGCTTGCGGCCGAACTCGGACAGGTGCACCGTGCGCAGCAGCTCGGCCACCCGCGCCCGGCGCTTGTCGCGGGGGAGCCCGCGCAGCTTGAGCGGCACCTCGACGTTGCCCTCGACGGTCGACCACGGGAACAGCGCCGGCTCCTGGAACATCAGGCCCGGGTTGACGCCCGCACCCAGCTCGATCGCGCCGCCGCTGACCCGGTCCAGGCCGGCGACCAGGTTGAGCAGCGTGCTCTTGCCGCAGCCGGACGCGCCGACCAGGCAGACGAACTCGCCCGGGGCGACATCGAGCGACACTCCGTCGAGCGCCAGGACCGCCTGCTCGCCCTGGCCGTACACCTTTGTCACGCCGCGGAGCGCGACCGAGCCGGTCGCGCTGCGCGGGGTCGTCGTGGTCGACGTCACGGCTGGGTGACCTCGGGCTTGCCCTCGGCCTTCAGCACCTCGTTGAGGAACGTCAGGTCGTAGAGGCCGTTCAGGTCGACCGGCTGGGTCAGCCCGACCGCGACGGCGTGGTCCAGGCCGGTCTTCAGCGAGGACGAGATCGGGTCGTTGGTGAACTCCAGCGTCGGCCAGGCCTGCTTGATCAGCTTGATGTCGAGCGGCTTGCCGGTGATCTTGCCGATGTGCTCGGAGATGGCCTGCTGCGCCTCGTCCGGCTTGGTGTTGACGAACTCGTTCGCCGCGACCTGCCCCTGCACCAGCTTCTTCACCACGTCCGGGTGCGCCTTGAGGAACTTGGTGCTGACAAGCAGGTTGGTGATGACGAACTTCTTGTCCGGCCAGAGGTCGCGCTCGTCGACGAGCACCTTGCCACCGGCGTTCACAAGCCGGGAGACGAACGGCTCCGGCACCCAGGCGCCGTCGATGGCGCCGCTGCCGAACGTCTCGATCGTCTGCGCGTTCTCCTGCGGGACGACCTTGACGTCGCCGCCGCCTTCCTTGGTGGTCTCCAGGCCCTTCTCCTTGAGCCAGTAGCGCAGCGCGACGTCCTGGGTGTTGCCGAGCTGCGGAGTGGCGATCTTCTTGCCACGGAGCTGCTCCACCGCGGTGATGGCGGGTTTGACCACGAGCGCGACGCCGCCGGACGCGGCGCCGGAGACCACCCGGACCGCCTCGCCCTTCGACTTGGAGAAGGCGTTCACGGTCGGGTTCGGACCGATGTACGTGGCGTCGAGCGCGCCGGAGAAGACCGCCTCGATGGCGGCCGGGCCGGCGTTGAAGGTCTTCGTCTCAAGCGTGACGTCGCCGCCCAGCTTCTCCTTGAAGATCCCCTTCTCCACGCCGACCACGGCCGGCGCGTGGGTGATGTTCGGGAAGTAGCCCAGGCGCAGCGTCACCGGGCCGGAGTCGCCGGCGCCGTCGCTGTCGTCGCCGCCGCAGGCGGCTGTGGTGCCGAGCGTGGCCGCGCCGACCGCGGCCAGGGTGGCCAGGGTGACCAGGCGGCGCAGGGGAAGCCGTCTCATCGATCGTCCAATCCGCAGTATTCCTATTTAGTTGGTAGGAAGACTGGGGCAGGAGGTGGCAGTCGTCAAGACCTGTCCCGCATCTGTCCACCGTTCGGCCAGGGCACACCACCGGTGCGGTCGGTACGGAGGCGCTAGTGTCGATCGCGTGCCGACGCGGAGAGTGAAGATCCCAGCCACGAAATACCCGGTCGAACGGTTCGACCTCGACAACGGCCTCCGGGTGGTGCTCACCCCGGACCGCAGCGCCCCGGTGATCGGGGTGGCGGTGGTCTACGACGTCGGCATCCGCTCCGAGCCGCAGGGCCGCACCGGCTTCGCGCACCTCTTCGAGCACCTGATGTTCCAGGGCTCGGAGAACCTGGAGAAGCTTGCCCACTTCCGGCACGTGCAGGGCGCCGGCGGCACCTTCAACGGCTCCACCCACCTGGACTACACCGACTACTTCGAGACGCTGCCGAGCAACGCCCTGGAACGGGCGCTCTTCCTCGAAGCCGACCGGATGCGCGGCCCCCGGCTGACCGAGGAGAACCTCCGCAACCAGGTCGACGTGGTCAAGGAGGAGATCCGGGTCAACGTGCTCAACCGGCCGTACGGCGGGTTCCCCTGGCTGACGCTGCCCCCGGTGATGTTCGACACCTTCCCCAACGCGCACGACGGCTACGGCTCCTTCGACGACCTGGAGTCGGCGACGGTGGCCGACGCCGCCGACTTCTTCCGCCGCTACTACGCCAGCGGCAACGCGGTGCTCGCGGTCAGCGGCGACATCGACGTGGCCGAGGCGACCACACTGATCCAACGGCACTTCGGCGACGTGCCGGCCCGCCCCGCCCCGGAGCGGCCCGACTTCACCGAACCCGACCTGACCACCGAGCGGCGCAGCACGTACACCGACGCGCTGGCCCCGCTCCCGGCCGTGGCGAGCGCCTGGCGGGTGCCCGACCCGGTCACCGACTTCGCCGGCTACCTGCCCTACGTCGTGCTGGCCGAGGTGCTCACCGACGGCGACGCGTCCCGGCTGGTCGAGCGGCTGGTGCAGCGGGACCGCTCGGTCACCAGCCTGGGCGGCTACCTCGGCTTCATGGGCGACCCGTTCGACGTACGCGACCCCACCGCGCTGCTGCTCCAGGCCCACCTGCCGCCCGGCGGCGACGTGGACAAGGTGCTGCGCACCGTCGACGAGGAGCTGGACCGGCTGGCCACCGGCGGGCTGGACGAGGGCGAGCTGGCCCGTACCCAGGCGCGGATGGCCACCCACCTGCTGCGCGACACCGACGCGGTGCTGGGCCGGGCACTGCGGATGGCCGTGCTGGAACAGCAGCGCGGCGAGCCGGAACTGCTCAACGAACTGCCCCGGCTGGTCGGCGCCGTGACCGAGGAACAGGTCCGCGCCGCCGCCGCCACGCTGCGGCCCGAGCGCCGCGCGTCAGTCGAGGTCGTGGCCGGAGGTGCCCGATGACCGCCACCGCCACCGTCCGACCGCTGCCGGCGCTCGGCCCGAACAAGCGGCTGACCGTGCCGAAGCAGGCCGAGCGCACGCTCGGCAACGGCCTCACCGTGATCGCGGTACGCCGCCCCGCCGTACCCCTTGTCGAACTGCGGCTCTGGATGCCGTTCGGCCGGACCCACCTGGCCCGGGGGGCGATGCTGGCGCAGACCATGCTGGCCGGCACCGAGGCGCACACCGCCACCGAGATCGCCGCCGAGTTGCAGAAGGTCGGCGGCGGGCTCTCCGCCGGCCTCGACCCGGACCGGCTGATGCTCTCCGGCGCGGGCCTGGTCACCGGGCTGGACCGGATGCTTGAGCTGCTCGCCGAGGTGCTCACCGGCGCCAGCTACCCGGGCGACTGGGTGGCGACCGAGCGGGACCGCCTCGTCGACCGGATCCAGGTCGCCCAGAGCCAGCCCTCCCACCTGGCCCGGACCGCCCTGCTCAAGCGGGTCTACGGCCGCCACCCGTACGCGGTGCAGACCCCCGAGGCCGACCAGGTGCGGGCGGTCCGCCCGGCCGCGCTGCGCCGGTTGCACGCCGAGCGGGTGCACCCGGCCGGCGCGGTGCTGGTGCTCGTCGGCGACGTCCGCCCGGAGCAGGCGCTCGACACGGCCGAGGCGGCGCTCGCCGGCTGGCGGGGCGACGGTCACACCGCCGAGCTGCCGCCCGCGCCGCCGCTGGAGCCCGGGCCGCTGCTGCTCGTCGACCGGCCCGGGTCGGTGCAGTCCTCGCTGCGTCTCGCGCTGCCCGCGGTGCCCCGCACCCACCCCGACCACGCCGCGTTGCAGCTCGCGAACCTGATCTTCGGTGGCTACTTCTCCTCCCGCTGGGTGGAGAACATCCGCGAGGACAAGGGCTACACGTACGGGCCGCACTCGCTCGTCGAGCACTCGGTGGCCGGTTCGGTGCTTGTCGCCGGCGCCGAGGTGGCCACCGAGGTGACCGCGCCGGCGCTGCTGGAGACCACCTACGAGCTGGGCCGGCTGGCCACCGTCCCGGTGAAGCCGGAGGAACTGGAGCAGGCCCGCCGGTACGCGCTCGGCACGCTCCAGCTCGGCATGTCCACCCAGGCCGGTCTCGCGTCGCTGACAAGCGCGTACGCCGGCAACGGGCTGCGGTTGGACTTCCTCACCGAGCACGCCGCCCGGCTGGCCGCGGCGACCGTGGACGACGTCGCCGAGGTGGCCGCCCGCTACCTGGCCCCGGCGCGGGCGGTCACCGTGGTGCTCGGCGACGCGGCGCGGGTGGCCGACTCGCTTGCGGCGCTCACTCCGGTGCGTACGGAAGCCTCCCCATGAGCCTGACCGGCGAGCCGGCGCCGCCGCTGGCCCGGTCCACGCTGGACCGGGCCGCCCACCGGCGTACCGACCCGGCGTGGCTGGCCGAGGCGTGGGAGCAGGCCCGGGTGCTGGTGCTGGACTCCGCGGACCAGGGCCGCGCCCTGGTCCGCGGCGACGCCGCCCCGCCGGAGCTGGTCCTGGTCGGCGCCGGCGAGCTGCCCGAGGTGCCCCGCTCGGTGCCGATGTTCCTCGGTGTCGAACCGGACGGGGTGCCGGTCTTCGCGGTGGACGGGCCGCTGCCGGTGCTGCCGGACACCCGCCGGGCCCACCTGCGGGAGGTCGGCCACCTGATGACCGACCGGGACGCGGGCCTGTTCACCACCGCGCTGGCGCTGCTCAACTGGCACCTACGGCACGGCTACTCGCCGTCCACCGGCCAGCCGACCCAGGTCGACGAGGCCGGCTGGTCCCGGCTCGACCCGGGCGGCAGCCGCACCTGGCCGCGTACCGACCCGGCCATGATCGTGCTGGTGCACGACGGGGTGGACGGTCCGGAGGGCCGCTGCCTGCTGGGGAACAACGCGGCCTGGCCGAGCAACCCCGGCGTCCGCCGTTACTCCTGCCTGGCCGGATACGTCGAGCCGGGCGAGTCGGCCGAGGCCGCCGTGCTGCGCGAGGTCCGCGAGGAGGTCGGCGTCGCGGTCGAGGAGATCGGGTACGTGTCCAGCCAGGCATGGCCGTTCCCCGGCTCGTTGATGCTCGGTTTCCTGGCCCGGGCCGACGCCGACGCGCCGATCGAGGTCGACCCGGCCGAGATCGCGCACGCGCGTTGGTTCTCCCGGCGGGAGATCGGCGCCGCCCTGGCCGGCGAGCCGGTGGCTCTGGACGGTGGGGACCGCCTGCTCCTGCCGCCGCCGTCGTCGATCGCCCTGTTCCTGGTGCACCGCTGGCTCGACGGCCACTGCTGACCAACGTTAAGCGGGGGCCCCGCCTATACCGCAGGCGTTAAGCGGGGGCCCCTCCTTACACGTCAGCGGCCGGTCATCCGCCGTCCCAGCGGTACGGCTGGCCGGGGGCGGGATCCGCGACGGGCAGCACCTTGACCCGGTGCCGGCCGGCGCGTACCGCCCCGACGGCGGACAGCGCCCGGGCGAGCAGGAGGGCGGCATCCCGGTCCTCGGCGTGGACGACCTGGCGGCGGGGTTCCGGCGCGCTTGTCTCGTCCCGCAGTCGGCCTCCGCGCGCCCAGACGGCGGCGATGTCGGCGTCGGCGACGCTTCGGATCTCGGTGCGGACGATCAGGAACCGCATGGTGTCCCCCGGAAGTGGACGGATGCGCGGTGGAACTTCCACGTCACTCCAGGCGTCATCGTACGCCCGCACGTCGTCCCAGCAAGTGAAACGTGCGGGCTCGACCGTTCGGAGGATGCCAGGTCAGAACGGTTGTCGTGGGTGGACAGGCGAGGGGCCGCCGGCATCACGCCGACGGCCCCGGGACACTCGCCGGATCAGTCCAGGTCGAACTGGCCGTTCTTCGTTCCGGCGATGAAGCCGAGCCACCCGGCCCGGTCGAACAGCAGGACCGGCCCGCTCGGGTCCTTGCTGTCGCGCAGCGCCATGGTCGCCGCGCCGGTGCCGAGCGGGGCGATCTCCACGCAGTTCGAGGTCTGACTGCGGGTGCTCTTGCGCCAGGCGGCGCGGGCGAGTTGCCCGGGGGTCGTGCTGTTGCGGATTTCGTTCATGGTGTTCCTGCTCCTGGTGAGGTGCTCCGATGGGACCGAGTGACGCCGGGGGCCGGACGGTGTCCGTGGCGGATCACCGTTCCGTCGTGAGGCGCCCCGAGTCCGGGCGGCGTTGGGTCGGCGCCGTTGCCGGCCCGGACGCCACGGTGGACTCGACTGCCGTGCCGGTCAGCCGTCCCGTCGCTTCGATCAACCAGGAGATGGTGTCCGAAGCGGAGAGTGCCGACGAGCATAGCCACTCGTACACCACTTTATAGCGATTTAGGGTGTTTACCTCGGTCGACATGACGTCACCGAACCCACTTTCGATGGCGAGCGTCTCCGGATCGAGGGGATCGGCGAACCGGTAGACCGAGAAGGCGGTCGGCGGAAGGTACCAGTCGCCCACCCGGGTGTCCCGCAGCAACAGCCGCAACTCCACATTCGGCAACCGCGCCAGCTCACACAGGTGGACGAGTTGCTCGCGCAGCACCTCCGGGGGCCCGGCCCGCCGGCCGAACGCGGTCTCCTCAAGCACGGCGGTGTAGCGGGTCACGTGCTCCAGCAACGACTGGCGGGACTGGCGGGCGCCCACCTCGGTCTCCGGGTCCTCCGGATCCGGGTCGCCGGCCTCCTCGGCCACCTTCGCCGCGGACAGGATCCGGTGCCGCGCGTACCCGGGGGTCTGCAACAGCCCGGGCACCAGCACCGGGCTGTACTCGGAGATCTCCGCGCAACCCGCCTCCAGCTCGGCGAAGGCGCGCTGCTGCTCGGTCATCACCGGGAACTTGCGCATCCACCCCCGCATGTCGCCGGCCTCGTGGGTGATCCCGATCAGCTCGGCGCGCAGCTCGCCGTCGGCGCCGTAGATCGACAGCAGCGCCTCGACGTCCTCCGGGTCGGGTCGACTACGGCCGTTCTCCAACCGCGACAGCTTGGACGCGGAGGCCCAGCCGATCCGCTCGATGACCTGGTCGCCTGTGAGGCCGGCGTGTTCACGGAGCCGACGCAGCTCGTTGCCGAGTCGGCGACGGCGCAGAATCGGGCCTGGTGAGGCAGGAGGCACGGCGTCCTCTTTCCCGTCGACCGCCGCAAGACACGACGGTAACTGTATGGAATTCGCCCCCCACGGCCAGTATGGACGGCGCGACCGGTGTCGGTGGGTCCGGCGAGGGCGTGTCACGTGACAAAAAGAGGACTGTGGAGAGCGCCTTCACCAGCGCCCGCCCCCGACGCGCCCGCGGGCGCAACCCTGCCGGAGGGAACCGATGCGCACCGTCCTGCGCCGCCCCGACTTCCGCCTGCTCTTCACCGCGATGGTGGCGAGCATGGCGGCGGAGTCCATCCTGCTGCTCGCGCCGGCCGTCTGGGTGAAGGACCTGACCGGCTCGGACGGCATGGCCGGGGCGACCTTCTTCGCCGTCCTCGCGCCGATGGCGCTCGCCCCGCTCGTGGGCTGGGTGGTCGACCGCCATCGCCGCAAGCCCTTCTTCGTCGCCGCCAACCTGACCGCCGCCGTGCTGCTCAGCCCGCTGCTCACCGTGCGGGACCGGAACGACGTGTGGGTGATCTACGTGGTCGCGGGTCTCTACGGCCTGTCCTCGATCACGGTGGCCGCAGTGCTCAACGGGCTGATCCGGCAGTTGGTCCCGCCCGACCTGCTCGGCGACGCGA
Source organism: Micromonospora marincola (assembly GCF_056150385.1). NCBI lineage: Bacteria > Bacillati > Actinomycetota > Actinomycetes > Micromonosporales > Micromonosporaceae > Micromonospora > Micromonospora marincola. Next base: position 200,664 of record NZ_JAXCFT010000006.1, read on the forward strand.
ACGGGGCGCTGCAGACCGTCCGGCAGGGGCTGCGGCTGATCGGGCCGCTCGCCGGGGCCGGCATCTACGCCGCCGTCGGTGGCTGGCTGCTGGCGGCGCTGGCCATGGGTGGCTTCCTGGCCGCCGCGGCGGTGATCGGGCTGCTCAGGGTGGACGAGGGCGTGCCGTCGGGGTCCGGGCGCCACCTGACGACCGGGCTGGGCGCCGGGCTGCGCCACCTGGCCCGCGAGGCGGCGCTGCGCCGGGCGCTCGTCGGGTACGGGCTCGGCTCGCTGGTGATGGGCTTCACCGAGTCGCTGATCTTCGCGTACGTCGACCAGGGTCTACGCCGCGACGCCGCGTTCGTCGCCGTGCTGGTCATGGTGCAGGGGATCGGTGGCCTGATCGGTGGTTTGTTCTCGGCCGCCGTGGTCCGCCGCCTGGGCGAACTCGGCACGCTGGCCGCCGGGGTGACGTTCTTCGGCCCGGCCGCGCTGGCGCTGGCGTACCCCCGGCTCTGGCTCGGGGTGGTGGCGCTGCTGCTGGCCGGCGTCTCGCTGCCGCTGACCATGGTGGGGTTGCACACGCTCGTCCAGCGGCGGACGCCGCCGGGCCTCCTGGGCCGGGTGACCGCCGCGTCGAAGGCGCTTGTCAGCGGGCCGCAGGCGGTGTCCATCGGCGTCGGCGCGCTGCTCGTGGGCGTCTTCGACTACCGGCTGCTGTTCGCGCTGGTGGGGATGGTCACCATGGCCGCCGGCCTGTATCTCTGGCGGGGCCGTGGGCTCACCCCGCCGGGCGCCGGCCCGGCCCGCGTCCCGGGCCCCCGCCGGCCGCTCGACGACGAGATGCTCGCCGCCGCCCAGCGGCGCCGCGCGCGCTGAGGCGACGACGAACGGCCGCACCCCGAGGGGTACGGCCGTTCGGCGGGTGCGGTCAGCTCAGCCGGGAAGCGCGGCGAGGTGCTGCTTGACCTGGTTGATCGAGGGGTTGGTCAGGGCGCTGCCGTCAGCGAAGCGCAGCGTCGGCACGGTCTGGTTGCCGCCGTTGACACCCATCACGAACTCGGCGGCCGTGGTGTCCTGCTCGATGTCGACCACCTCGTACGCGATGCCCTCCCGGTCGAGCTGCGACTTCAGCCGGTGGCAGTAGCCGCACCACGGGGTGGAATACATCGTCAACATGGTCAGGTCCTCCAAGGGTGGCTCACGCCCGGCCCGTTCAGGCCAGGCTAACCCCTGCAACATCGGACGGGGCTGGGATGATTCCCTGCTGTGGGGGTTCACTCAGCGGCGGAACGGGTGCTGACCGGGCTGGATCCGGAGCAGCGGTCGGCGGTGACCGCCCCGGCCGGCCCGGTCTGCATCCTGGCCGGCGCCGGCACCGGCAAGACCCGGGCGGTGACCTCGCGGATCGCGTACCGGGCGCTTACCGGCGACATCGCCGCCCGACACGTGCTGGCGGTCACGTTCACCGCCCGTGCCGCGGCCGAGATGCGAAGCCGCCTCTCCGTGCTCGGGGTGCAGAGTGTGCAGGCGCGCACCTTCCACGCGGCGGCGCTGCGGCAGGTCCGCTACTTCGCCCCCCGGCTGCTGGCCGGGCGGGCCATGCCGGAGCTGCTGGACAGCAAGGTGCGGGTGGTCACCCTGGCCGCCGCCAAGGTGGGCCTGCGCACCGACCGGGCCGCCGCCCGGGACCTCGCCGCCGAGATCGAGTGGGCCAAGTCCTCCCTGGTCGAGCCGGACGAATACACGGTGGCCGCGGCGAAGGCGCTGCGCGAGACACCGTACGAGCCGGCCCGGGTGGCCGAGGTGTTCACCGCGTACGAGCGGCTCAAACGCGGCAACGGGGTGATCGACTTCGAGGACATGCTGCGCGCCGCGGTCTGGGGCATCGAGGAGCACCCGGACGTGGCCGAGCAGGTGCGCAACCAGTACCGGCACTTCGTCGTCGACGAGTACCAGGACGTCAACCCGCTCCAGCAGCGGCTGCTCGACGTATGGCTCGGTGGCCGGGACGACCTCACCGTGGTCGGCGACGCCAGTCAGACCATCTACTCGTTCACCGGCGCGACCTCGTCGTACCTGGTCGACTTCCCGCGCCACCACCGCGGCGCGACAGTGGTCCGACTGGTCCGCGACTACCGCTCCACCCCGCAGGTGGTGGGTCTGGCCAACGCGGTGATCTCGGCGGCCCGGGGCGCCGAGGCGCGGCTGCGGCTGGAGCTGCACGGCCAGCGCCGCCCCGGCCCGGAGCCGGAGTTGCGCATCTTCACCGACGAGCCGGCCGAGGCCAACGCCGTCGCCGCCCGCTGCCGGGCGCTCGTGGCCGGCGGCACCCCGGCGCGGGAGATCGCGGTGCTGTTCCGCACGAACGCGCAGTCCGAGGCGTACGAGAAGGCGCTTACCGAGGCCGAGGTGCCCTACGTGCTCCAGGGCGCGGAGCGGTTCTTCGAGCGACCCGAGGTGCGCCAGGCGATGATCGCGCTCCGTGCCGCCACCCGATCCGTCCCCGGGGAGACGCCGCTGCCGGCGGCCGTGGTGGAGGGGCTCGCCGCGGTCGGCTGGGCGCCGGACGCGCCCCCGGCCGGCGGCGCCGCGCGCGAACGCTGGGAGGCGCTCGCCGCGCTGGTCCAGCTCGCCGAGGAGTACGCCGCGACCCCGCCTGTGGTGCCGATCGGGGAGGCCGCCTCGGTCGAGCGGCAGGTGACGCTCGCCGACTTCACCGAGGAGCTGGCCCGGCGGGCCGCCCAGCAGCACGTGCCCACCGTGGAGGGGGTGACGCTCGCGTCGCTGCACTCGGCCAAGGGCCTGGAGTGGGACGCGGTGTTCCTGGTCGGGCTGGCCGAGGGCACGCTGCCCACCACGTACGCGAAGACGCCCGCGCAGGTCGAGGAGGAACGGCGGCTGCTCTACGTCGGGATCACCCGGGCGAGGGAGTGGCTGTGGCTGTCGTACGCGGCGGCCCGCTCGCCCGGCGGTCGGGCCCGGCGGCCGTCCCGCTTCCTGCCCCAACTGGACCGCGCGGGCGGTGGCGAGCGGGCCGGCGGCGCGGGCCCGGCCCGGCGGGCGGAGCGGCGGCGGCGACCGCAGGTGGTGTCCTGCCGGATCTGCGGCGCCACCCTGCTGGCCGGCGCGGACCGCAAACTGGGCCGCTGCCCGACCTGCCCGTCGGACCTGGACGAGGAGCTGTACGAGCGGCTGTTGGGGTGGCGGCAGCGGGTGGCCGGCGCGCAGCGGGTGCCGGCGTACGTGGTCTTCACCGACGCCACGCTCACCGCGCTTGCGGAGCGGAAGCCGGCACGCACCGAGGAACTGGTCGCGATCGCCGGGATCGGGCCCCGGAAAGTGGGGCTTTACGGCGATACGGTGCTGGCTCTGGTGGCCGGCGCGACGGTGGACGACGTCTGCCCACAGAAAACTTCTGAAAACTAGCCGTAAATCGTTTGCCCTCGCCCGAGGGCGAGGAATAGCCTCAGGACACACCTCAGGAGCGGCGCTGTTCTGGCTGCTCACGGGGGATGAGTCCACGGTCGGCACGAGGAAGGTCAGGGAGGTGGCACCAATGGAGATTTACACGTATGAGCGTCCGGCGGCGATGCCAGCTGCCGACGTTCCGCTGTCGTCCGTTCGGGTGGCCCTTGCCGCTCGACCGTCGGCTCCGCAGGTGCACCAGGCCCAGGTTCAGGCCGAGCTGAACCTGACCGTTGCACCGCCGCGTGGAGTCGAGGGGACCAGTGGCTTCACGGGCATGGGCGTCGGCGTCAAGAAGCGCACCGATGTCCGCGGCGTTCCACCTCGAGGTAGACCGGTCTGATCCATCAGACCACCGGCTCACCTCGAGGCCGCGGAACCCGCTCACCGGGATCCGCGGCCTCAGTTTTTTGTGCACCGCCGTAGTGCCGAAGTCGGAAATGCGATCCACGAGATCGAAGTGAGAGAGAGGTGACCGGAGGATGAGTCTCGCGTTGGCCCCACTCGACGTGAGCGTCGAGGTGGAGGCGAACCTGCCCTGCCGGAAGTTCGACCCCGACCTGTGGTTCTCCGACTCGCCCGCCGAGCTCGAGCTGGCCAAGTCGCTCTGCGGGGACTGCCCGCTGCGCGTCGAGTGCCTGGCCGGGGCGGTGGAGCGGGCCGAGCCCTGGGGCGTCTGGGGCGGCGAGATCTTCGAGCGTGGCGCGGTCGTCCCGCGTAAGCGGCCCCGTGGCCGCCCGCGTAAGGAGGACGTCGCCCGTGACGCCCAGCTCCGGGTCGAGGCGGAGGCGCGACTGGCGGCCAGTGGGCTGTCCGAGTCACGCAGCGCCGTCCGACTGGCAGCCTGACACACCTACGTTCCGAAGCCGACCGATGCCGGTGTCCCTCCACCGGCCGAGCAGAGAGAAAAAGCCAATGCTGCACCTGCCGAATGGAACCGAGATGCAACTACTCCACGAAGCGTTGTCCCGGGCTCGAATGCCCCGGCCTCAGGCCGGTCGCACCAACACGAGCACTGAGGCAACCCGTTCCGCCCGTACCGTCGCCATGCGGGGCCGCAGCCAGTCGGCCCGCGACCTGGGCGTTCTCTAGATCGACACCTGAGGAAGGGGCGGTGACCGGATGGTCACCGCCCCTTCGGCGTACCTCTGCCCTCAGGCCACCGGGGCGAAGCCGGGCAGCCAGCGCTCCAGGATCTCCCGGTAGGACGCCTTCGCCTCCAACTGGCAGAGCACCCCGATCGAACCAAGCGTCACCCGGTGGATCATCAGGTAGGACGGCGGCAGGTTGAGCTGGCGGCTGAGCTGGTAGGCGGCGGAGCGGGGGCTGGCCAGCCGGGCCGCCTCGGCGCGCAGCCAGGCCCGGGTGAAACGGAACTCGTCGGCCGCGATCGGTTCCAGCATCGGGCGGAGGAAGTCGAGCACCGCCGGGGCGTCGATCGGCTCGGACTGGCTGACGAAACCCTCGCCACGCAGGCCGTCCACCACCCCGTCGGCGTCCCCGCGCAGCGCGAGCGCGGCGATCCGGCCGATCGGCTCGGGCGTGCCCTCCGGGAGCCGGGCCACCGCGCCGAAGTCGATCACACCGAGCCGGCCGTCCGGCAGCAGCCGGAAATTGCCCGGATGCGGGTCGGCGTGCAGCAGCCCGACCCGCTCCGGCGCGGACAGGTGCAGCTCGGCCATCAACTGCCCGGCCCGGTCGCGCTGCTCCTCGGTGCCCTCCCGGATGATCTGGGAGAGCGGAATGCCCTCGACCCATTCGGTGATCAGCACCCGGGGCGCGGCGTCGAGCACCGCCGGGATGAAAATGTCCGGGTCGTCGGCGTACGCGGCGGCGAAGGCCCGCTGCGACTCGGCCTCCAACTCGTAGTCCAGCTCCTCGGTGATCCGCTCGCGCAGCTCGGCCAGGAGCGGCTTGACGTCCAGGCCCGGCTGGATGGCCCGGAACATGCCGCCCAGCCGGGAGAGCTGCTTGAGGTCGGCGAGCAGGGCGTCACCGGCGCCCGGATATTGGATCTTGACGGCCACGTCCCGGTGCAGCGGGCCGCCGCCCGGCCCGTAGCCCGGGTCGCGCCAGATCGCGCGGTGCACCTGGCCGATGCTGGCCGCGGCGGCCGGGACGTCGTCGAAGGAGACGAACCGGTCCCGCCAGTCCGGCCCGAGCTGCTCGGCGAGCACCTTGTGCACGGTCGCGGCGGGCAGCGGCGGGGCGGCCTCCTGGAGCTTGGTGAGCGCCTGCCGGTAGGGCGCGGCGACCTCCTCGGGCAGCGCCGCCTCGAACACCGACAGGGCCTGGCCGAACTTCATCGCCCCGCCCTTGAGCTGCCCGAGGACGCTGAACAACTGCTCGGCCGTGCGCTGCTGGATCTCGGCGGAAATGACGTCGGACGCGAGCCCGGTGACCCGCTTGCCCATGCCGAGGACGGTTCGACCGGCGAACCCGAGCGGCAGGGCGGCGAGTTTGGCGGTGCGGGACACGGCCCGCCGCGGGATGTCGGTCACCCGACCATTGTTACCGACGCGAGGGGCCCGCTGCTGCCGTGCGGCCGGGAGCGGCCGGGGCCGACCGGATCGGGCGACGCCCGCAGCAGCCGCAGGAGGGATGCGGGGACCACCGGCGGTGCCGGAGGCGCCCGGCGCCGCGGACCTCCACCGCGACGCCGAGCGTCTCCGGTGTGCCGCCGTCGAGCTGGGTCAGCGCCTCGGCCGTCGCGAACGCCGTCGCGGCGAGCCGGGTGGTGGTCGCACAGGCCGGCTCGCCGTGGTCGGCCGCGAGTTGCGCGGCGAGCGCCGGCCAGTCCGGGTCCCGGTCGCCGCGGTGCAGGTCGAGGCAGCGCAGGCAGGGGCCGGCGGGCGGGCGGACCAGCGGCCCGATCACGGGTACGCCGCCACGCACGTCGAGCAGGAGGTGGGGCTGCCGGCGGAGGGCGTGGCCGAGGGCGAGCGCCTCAGCCGGCCGGCTCACACCGAGCTGCACCACCAGGTGGGGCCGGGCCGCCCGGAGCGGGCCGGTGACCGTGCCGGGCGCGCACCGGCCCAGCGTCTCGCGTACCGCCGGGGCCAGTGGCCGGCCCAGCTCCGCGCCGGGCAGGCCGGTCCCGACCAGGTCGCCGGCGCGGACCGGGCCGGACAGGTCGGGTACGACGTGCCCGACCCCGGCCTGGGCCAGCGCGACGGCGACCGCGGCACCGAGCCGGCCCGAGCCGGTGAGCAGCACCCGGGCGGCCCGGCGACGGCGTAGCAGCCGGGCCGGCGTGCCGGGCAGGTCGGGTGCGGCCAGGGCCAGGGCGTCCGCCTCCGCGGCCAGCCGGGCCCGGGGCGGCCCGGCGAGGTCGCGGGGGAGCAGCGTGTGCCCCGGTACGACCAGACCGGCGGCCCGGAGCGCGTCGAGCAGGGCTCGGGCCTCGTCCGGTGGCACCCGGGCGGCGGTGGCAGCGGCCAGCACGGCGCGCTCGCTGCGGGTGCCGTCGAGCAGGTCGAGCAGGTGGGTGGCGCCCGGCGTGGAAACCTCGACCAGCACCGCCGGGCCGGGTTCCAGGCCGAGCTGAAGGGTGTGCCGGTCACGCCAGAGGCGGGTCAGGCCGGGCAGGAGCGTGGGGCGGGGGAGCGGGGTGGGAGGGGTCACGCCACGAATGGTGACCGTGTCCGAGCGCTCCGTCATTCGTTGTCCACAGGCGCGGCGCGCCTTGGCCAGCGTTGTCCACAGGATTTCGCGGGTTTTCCACAACCCGTCGGTAACCGTGTCGGATGTGCGACCGGGGGAGGGTGGCCGAGGCCACTCCTCCCCCGGTCGAACCCGGACGGGTCAGACCTTGGCCTTACCCAGGATGCGGTTCACTGTTGTGCCGCACACCGGGCACTTGCCCTTGGCCATGTTCATGCCGGTCTTCGAAACCTCCACGTGCCCCTCGAAGTCCCGCTTCTCCTTGCACTTGACGCAGTAACCGTTGTAGGTCTGGGCCTGGTCGGCCACGGTAGCCTCCTCGTCTCGTCCGCCGGAGGTGTCCCCGGCGGGTCTCCCTGCGGCGGGCCACGAGCGGCACCGGCGCCGGGGGGTTCTCCGCGATCAGTCTCCTGACCGCTGGTTGGCGGACCCTACCCAGGTCTGGGGGGTTCCATGTCAGCTGCACGCCGACTCTGTGAGCAAGTCGACGACGAGAGTGTGCATGCCGAGTAACGTCTGATAAGCCAGTTTCGCGGGGACACGCCGGGTAAATGCGCTCAGATCCCCTTCGCGCGGCCCCTCCGCGAGCGGCCCGTCGTAGATCACTTAACGTGAGGGGCGGCGGACAGGTGATGGTCAACTACCGTCGCAAAGAAATTTTTCGGGACTCTTAGTCGCCAACTATCATTTTTCGGGCGCGTGTCGTCGTGTTGACTCTTGCGGAGCCCTGGTCAGTACGCATTACCTTTCCCTCGTGACAGTCAACCGAGGCTGCGCGAGCCGGTAATGGCCGGGACGCGGAAGCCCGTCGTCGAGGTGCGGCGCAGCCAGCGCCGGCGACGCACGGTGTCCGCGTACCGGGACGGGGAACGTGTCGTCGTCCTCATCCCCGACCAGTTCTCCCGGGCCGAGGAGAGCGAGTGGGTCGACCGGATGCTTGCCCGGCTGGCCGCCCGCGAGGGCCGGTTCGCCCGCTCGGACGCCGAGCTGCTGGCCCGGGCGGCCCGGCTGATCGGGCTCTACCTGTCGGAACACGGGTCGACCGCCGAGCCGGCGAGCGTCCGCTGGGTGACCAACCAGAACGGCCGCTGGGGCTCCTGCACCCCGGCCGACCGCACCATCCGGATCTCCCACCGGATCCAGGACATGCCCGACTGGGTGATCGACTACGTCCTCCTCCACGAGCTGGCGCACCTGATCGTTCCCAGCCACAACGCGCGGTTCTGGGCCCTGGTCGCCCGCTACCCCCGGGCCGAGCGGGCGCGCGGCTACCTGGAGGGCGTGGCCGCCACCGCCGGCATCCCCTGAGACCCACCCCCACCCCCACCCCCACCCCCACCGCACCCCCACCCCCACCCTCCTCACCCCCTCCATGCGCCCGTGCTGGTCACCTGCCGCGTCGATCATGAAGTTGGCGGCGTGGTCCGCCCGATTTGTCGCGGCCAACTTCATGATCGACGCGGGTGGGGTCGTGTGGGTGGGGGTCGTGTGGGTGGGGTCGTGTGGGTGGGTCGTGTGGGTGGGTCGGTGGGGAGAAGGGGCTAGGGTCGGCGGATGGTTCGACGTGTGGTGGTGGCGTTGCTCGGACCGGTGGGCTGGGCGCCGCCGGGGATCGAGCCGGCGCGGTGGCGGACCGCCCTCGCCGAGGACGTGGTGGACCTGCTGGCCACGCTGAACGAGGTGGAGACCGCGGTGGCGGTCACCCCGGCGGACCGCTGGCTGGCCGACGCGGTGGTGTGGCCGGGCACCGCCGTGTACGAGGTGCCCGAGCCCACCCCGAACGCCGTCTTCGCGACGCTCACCGCCTACGACCAGGCGGCCGTGGTCGCCGCCGACGCACCGGACGTGCCCGGACTGACGCTCGGCAAGCTGCTCCGGCCGCTGTCCAGCCGACCGGTGGCGGTCGCCCCGGTGGAGGGGAGCGGGCCGGGCCTGCTCGGGGTGGCCGCGCGGCTGCCCCTGCCGGCGTGGGTTCCGGTGCTGGATCTCGATACGGCCGCGCCCGCCGAGGTGCGCGCCGCGGCGCCCCGGCCGGGGGACGTGGCGGTCACCACCGGTTGGCGCCGACTACGCGGCCCGGCCGACCTCGGTGCCCTCGACCCGGCCTTCGAGGGCTGGGACGCGACCCGGGCGCTGCTCTCCGGCCGCCCGGCCTGACCGCTCGCCCGGCCTGACCGCTCGCCCGGCCTGACCGCACTCCGGGGCTGCCCGCCACTTGCCTGTCGAGGCTGCCCACCGATCCCCCGGTCTGCCCGGTCTGCCCACCCCCGCTGGGAGATCTCGGCCGGTGGGCGTCGATCTTGGACTTGTGGTGCCAGGGTATGTCGGATCCATGCCGGTATCGGAGGTGCCACAAGTCCAAGATCGGCGGGGCGTCAGGCGGGCGGCGACCAGCTCCGCGCCGGCCGCTGGGTCGAGCAAGCTCGACCGCAGGCACGTCCACGCCCGGCCGGCTCACCAGCAGCCGCAGGTCGTACCGGCCCTTGGCGTCGGGCGGGTGCGCAACCGCGTCCGCCGAGGATCTCGCCCGAAGGCCCGGCGGTGAATGGCGGCAGTGGACGGAACGGCGGTCGGGCCCGCACGGAGATCCGTGCGGGCCCGACCGGTGCCCGAAGTCAGGACTTGTCGTCGTCCTCGCCGGGGGTCGGCTCCTCCGGCGCGCCCGGCGCCGAGAAGTCGAAGCTCGCCAGCTCATCGTCCAGGTCGCTGCCGGTGGTCGCGAAACCCTGCGGGTCGGCGAAGTCGTCGTCGGAGGGGAGCAGGTCGGGGTGGCCCCAGATCGCGTCCCGGCCGGCGATGCCGCGTTGCTCGGTAAGCGCCGCCCAGAGCACCGTCGCCTCCCGCAGCCGGCGCGGTCGCAGTTCGAGGCCGACCAGGGCGGCGAACGTCTGCTCGGCCGGGCCACCCGCGGCCCGGCGGCGGCGGAACGCCTCGCCGAGGCGTACGACGTTCGGCAGGCGGTCACCGGCGGCGCTGTCCACCACGTGGCACACCCAGCCCTCGACCAGGGCGAGGACCGTCTCCAGCCGGGCCAGCGAGGCCTTCTGGGCCGGGGTGTCCTCGGGGGTGAAGATGCCCTCCAGGGCGATCGCCTGCATCGACTCCGGGTCGGTGGGGTCGACCCGGCCCATCGCCTCCTCGATCGCCTCCCGGTTGACCCGGATGCCGGCGGCGTAGTTCTCCACCGCCGTCAGCACGTGCCCGCGCAGCCACGGCACGTGCTGGAAGAGTCGCTGGTGGGCGGCCTCGCGCAGGGCCACGTAGAGGCGTACCTCGTCCTCCGGCAGCACCAGGCCCTCGCCGTACGCCTTGATGTTGGCCGGGATGAGCGCGGCGGTGCCGGCGGGACCGAGCGGCAGGCCGATGTCGCCCGCGGAGAGCACCTCGGCAGCGAGTGAGCCGAGGGCCTGGCCGAGCTGGCCGCCGAAGAGCGCGCCGCCGAGCGTGGCGACCATCGACTGCATCGGGCCGAGTTGGGCCCGTGCCTCCGGCGGCACCAGGTCGCCCATCGCGCCGACCATCCGGCTGGCCACCGGGTCGCAGAGCTTGCGCCACACGTCGAGTGTCTTGAAGATCCACTCATTGCGGTTCCAGGCCACCGACGAGCGGATGCCGGAGGGCCACGAGGTCGCCGGCTCCAACCAGAGGTCGGCGATTCGCAGCGCATCCTCCACCGCGTTGCGTTCGAACGGCGAGACCGCCGGGTCGCCGGCGGCGGCGAGCTGACTCGCGGCGACCTGCCGGGCGAGGTCCCAGTTGACCGGTCCGCTGCCCGGCGCGGACAGCAGGTGCTGCAACTGCGACATGAACTGCTGCATCTGCGCGGGATCGTTGGGGTCTGGTGGTTGCCCACCCGGGAGCGCGAAGCCGAACGGAATATCAGGCACGACCTCTACGGTACGCGGGCTGCGCCGCAGGTCGTGCCCGTCGGCGTTGCGCTGAGGGCGAAGTCGCGGTCACCGTGCCGGACGGCGCGGGACGGATCGGTACGCTCTTGGCCCATGAGACGTCGCGGCCTGACCGTCCTGCTCGGTGCACTGCTCACCGCCCTGCTCAGCGTCGGTGTGCTGAGCGTGCCCCTGCCGTACGTGGTGCTCGGCCCCGGCCCGACCGTCAACACGCTCGGCAGTGAGAACGGCAAGGAGGTCATCCAGGTCACCGGTCGCGCGACGTCCACCTCCGCCGGGCAGCTCCGGCTCACCACGGTCGGGGTGCAGCCCACCGTCCGGCTCCGGTCGGCGCTGGCCGGCTGGTTCTCCTCGGACGAGGCGGTGGTGCCGCGGGAGCTTGTCTACCCGCCGGGGGAGTCGCAGGAGGAGGTCGAGCAGCGCAACGCGGAGGACTTCCAGAACTCGCAGACAAGCGCCGAGACGGCGGCCCTGCGCGAGTTGGGCTATCCGATCCGGGTACGGGTCAAGACCGTCACCCCGGGCGGGCCGTCGGTGGACGTGTTCCGGCCCGACGATGTGCTCACCTCGGTCGACGGCACGCCCGTGACGAGCGCGGCCAAGCTCACCGAGCTGATCCGGGCGAAGCCGGCCGGCACCGCGCTGAAGATCGGCTACGCCCGGGGCGGCACTCCGGGCACGGCCACGGTGACCAGCCGGGAGCAGGACGGACGGCCGCGCATCGGCGTCGAGATCGACCAGCAGCAGCCGCACCCGTTCACGCTGAAGATCGACCTCGGTGACATCGGCGGGCCGAGCGCCGGGCTGATGTTCACCCTCGGCATCATCGACAAGCTGGAACCGGCGGACCTGACCGGCGGGAAGGTCATCGCCGGCACCGGCACCATCGACGACGAGGGGCAGGTCGGGCCGATCGGCGGCATCGCGCAGAAGCTGGTCGGCGCCAAGGAGGCCGGGGCGAAGGTCTTCCTGGTGCCCGCGGACAACTGCGCCGAGGCGGTGCGGAACCCGCAGCCGGATCTGCCGTTGCTGAGGGTGGCGACGCTCGACGACGCGCTCACGGCGCTGGAGACGCTCCGCGCCGGAGGGCAGCCGACGCGCTGCTGAGCGGGACCGGTCATCCCCACCGGGCGATCGTGACGTGACCTTGACCCGACGTGTTCAGGAACACCCCGTACTCTGGGGTGCCTGGTCGGAGCCGATCACATCAAACGTGCGGAGCCAATAGTGGTCATGCGTAGCAGTCCCCTGCCGAGGATGAGCCGGCGCGGGCGCGTCACCATCGGGGTCCTGATCGGGGTGTTCGTGTTGTTCACCCTGCTCGGGTGGGGAGTCAACGCCTGGACCGACTGGCTGTGGTTCGACGAGGTTCGCTACACCCAGGTCTTCACCGGTGTGCTCGCCACCCGGCTGCTGTTGTTCCTGGTGGTCGGCGTCGTCATGGCGCTGGTCATCGCCGGTAACCTCTGGCTGGCCTACCGGGTGCGACCCCGGATGCGCCCGCACTCGGCCGAGCAGGCCACCCTGGAGCGCTACCGGATGCTGCTGAGCCCCCGGCTCGGCACCTGGATCGCCCTGGTCTCCGCCGTCGTCGGGCTCTTCGCCGGCCTGTCCGCGCAGACCCGATGGAGCCAGTGGCTGCTGTTCCGCAACGGCGGCGACTTCGGCGTCAAGGACCCCGAGTTCGGCGTCGACGTCGGCTTCTACGTCTTCCAGCTCCCGTTCTGGCGTTACGTGCTCGGCGTCGGCTTCACCGCGGTGGTGCTGGCCCTGCTCGGCGCGCTTGCCGTGCACTACGTCTTCGGCGGGGTGCGTCTCCAGGGCGTCGGCGACCGGATGACGAACGCCGCCCGCGCCCACCTGAGTTCGCTTGTCGCCGTTTTCGTGCTGCTCAAGGCCATCGCCTACGTGCTGGACCGGCGCGCGATGCTGCTTGAGTACAACGAGGGCACCAAGCTCTACGGCGCCGGCTACGCCGACGTGAACGCGCTGCTCCCGGCGAAGGAGATCCTGGCCTGGATCTCCATCCTGGTGGCACTCGCGATCATCGTGTTCTCCAACGCGGTGATGCGGAACCTGGTGTGGCCCGGCATCTCGCTGGCCCTGCTCGGCGTCTCCGCGGTGGCGATCGGCGGCATCTACCCGTGGGCCGTGCAGACGTTCGAGGTGAAGCCGAGCGCCCGGGACAAGGAGGCGCGGTACATCGAACGCAGCATCGCCGCGACCAGGTCCGCGTTCAGTCTCGAAGGCACGAAGACCACCGGGTACGCGGCGAGCAACCTCGTGCCACCCGCCAGCCTCGCCACCGACACCTCGGTGGTGCCGAACGTCCGGCTGCTGGACCCGCAGTTGGTCTCCGAGACCTACACCCAGTTGCAGCAGGTCCGGGGCTTCTACGACTTCGGCTCGAAGCTTGACATCGACAGATACTCGGTCAAGGAGAAGACCTCCGACTACGTGGTCGGCGTCCGTGAGATCAACTACGGCGAGCTGACCGACCAGCAGAGCAACTGGATCAACCGGCACACCGTCTACACCCACGGGTACGGCCTGGTCGCCGCGCCGGCCAACCAGGTGGTCTGCGGCGGCCAGCCGTACTTCGTCTCCGGCTTCCTCGGTGAGAAGGCGCAGGAGGCGTGCTCCTCGCCGACCGAGGAGATCCCGGCCCAGCAGCCGCGCATCTACTACGGCGAGCGGATGGAAGCCGACGACTACGCGATCGTCGGGCAGAACGGCGACCGCAACGTCGAGTTCGACCGCCCCACCCAGACCGGTGGCGAGCAGTACTACACCTACTCCGGTGAGGGCGGCGTCAAGATCGGCTCGTTCCCCCGGCGACTGCTCTACTCGATCAAGGAGCAGGAGCCCAACTTCCTGCTCTCCGAGGCGGTCAACGAGAACTCCAAGCTGCTCTACGTGCGTAACCCGCGCGACCGGGTGGAGAAGGTCGCGCCGTTCCTCACCCTCGACGGCGACCCGTACCCGGCCGTGGTGAACGGTCGCGTCCTGTGGATCGTCGACGGCTACACCACGGCGGCCACCTACCCGTACGCCGAGCGGGTCAACCTCCAGGCGGAGACCGCCGACGAGTTGACCGGCCGGGGCACGTTCCAGCTCGCCCGGGAGAACGTCAACTACATCCGCAACTCGGTGAAGGCCACCGTCGACGCGTACGACGGCACGGTCAAGCTCTACTCGTACGACGACACCGACCCGGTGCTGAAGGCGTGGAACAAGGCGTTCGGTGGCGACCTCGTGCTGCCCAAGGGCGACATCCCGGCGGAGCTGGCCGAGCACTTCCGCTACCCGGCCGACCTGTTCAAAGTGCAGCGCAACCTGCTCACCAAGTTCCACGTCACCGACCCCGGTGACTTCTACTCCGGGCAGGACTTCTGGCAGGTGCCGAATGTGCCGGACGCGCCGGACAGTGGGCAGCGGCAGCCTCCCTACTACCTGTTCACCCAGTTCCCGGGGCAGGAGGGGCCACGTTTCCAACTGACGTCCGCGGTCACCCCGAACGGGCGGCAGAACCTCGCCGCGCTGCTCTCCGGCTCGTACGTGGACGGGCAGCCGCGCCTGGAGGTGCTGGAGTTGCCGGACCAGACCCGGATCTCCGGGCCGACCCAGGTGCACCAGCAGATGACGAACAACGGTGACATCCGGCAACAGCTCAACCTGCTCTCCTCCAACCAGGCCCAGGTGCAGTACGGCAACCTGCTGTCGCTGCCGTTCGCCGACGGGATGCTCTACGTCGAGCCGATCTATGTGAAGAGCAGCAGCCAGGACGCGTACCCGCTGTTGCAGAAGGTGCTGCTCTCCTACGGTGACGGCGGTTCGTACGTGGTGCTCGCCAACAACCTCAGCGACGGCATCAAACAGTTGGTCGAGCAGGGCAAGCGCGCCGGATCGGGCACCCCGCCGCCGAGCGACGACAACAACAACCCGCCACCGTCCGGCGGCAACAACAACACCCCGCCGCCGCTCACCGGCGAGCTGGCCGACGCGGCCGGCAAGGTGCAGACCGCCATCGCCGAGGTCAAGGCCGCGCAGGCGTCCGGCGACTTCGAGCGGTACGGGCGGGCGTTGAAGGCGCTGGACGAGGCGATGACGGCGTTCCAGCAGGCCCAGGCGGCGGCTAAGGGGTCCGCCGCGCCCTCGGGCAGCGCCTCGCCGTCAGCGCCGGCATCCCCCTCGCCGTCGGTGTCACCGAGCGGCTGACGCCGGCCGACACCCCGTTTTGCGCCTCGCCGGGCCGGTGCGCTACGGTTAACGAGCCGACGCGGGGTGGAGCAGCTCGGTAGCTCGCTGGGCTCATAACCCAGAGGTCGCAGGTTCAAATCCTGTCCCCGCTACTCGTGACGAAGGGCCCCGGAGTTCGCTCCGGGGCCCTTCGCCGTTTCCTCTCCTCGCCGGATCGGTGGGATCGGGGACCCGGCTGATCTCCGCGACCGGGATGCGATAGGCTTTGCGAGGCGACGCGGGGTGGAGCAGCTCGGTAGCTCGCTGGGCTCATAACCCAGAGGTCGCAGGTTCAAATCCTGTCCCCGCTACGTGATCGCCGAAGGCCCCGGAGGAAACTCCGGGGCCTTCGCCGTATCCGATCCTTCCGCCCTGTCCTTGTGCCGTGGTTGCGTGCCTCGGCGAGGATGGGGGGCATGGCTGGATGGAACAGATGGTGGGGCCGCCTGAGCGCGGTCATCGGGACGGTCGTGCTCTCGGTCTTCGTGCCGGTCGCGGCCTGGGCGTCGACAGGCACCGGCGAGGTCGTGGTGGAGGCCGCGCGCCGGCGCTCCCGCGGCGGCTTCGGCGTCCTCGGGTTGCTTTGCTGCCTGGTGGTGGTCGGCGGGATCGTGCTGCTGGTGCTGCTTCTCACCCGGGGCCGGCGCAACCGCCCGCCGCGCTGACGCGCTGCACCGCCGCGCCAGGTGTTAAGCGGGGCCCCCGCCTCTACCGAATGCGTTAAACGGGGGCCCCGCCTTACCCGCCGGCCAGGGCGGCGTTCGCCTGGGCCATGAAGCGGGAGGTCGCGCCGCGGACGCCGGCCCGCTTGGCGCGGATGCTCTCGGCCGCATCGATCAGCAGGCCCCGCACCGCGGCGTGTCCCCTGGGCGGCGGCGCGGGCGCCGGACCGGCCAGCCCGTCCAGCTCCGCGCCCAGGGCCGCCACCCGCTTCTCCGCCCGGTCGGTCACGCCGTCGACGACTGACGCGCGGACCTGCGCGCTCGGGTTCAGCCCGCGTTCGACGCCGAGGACCCGACCGGCCGCCACGTTCGTGGTCAGGAAGGTGAGCACGTCCACCACGATGCCCGGGTGACGGGTGCCGTGGAAGCCGGCCCAGTACATCGACGCCCGCGGCCACTGGGCGGCGGGCGTGCCGGGGAAGGCGACGGCGCCCAGCTCCTCCTTGGTAAGGCGTTGCAACTCCGGGAACTGGTGTGACCAGGCGAAGGACGCCGCGGCGTGCCCGGTGACCACGAGTTGGCGGGCCAACTCGCCGCTGTCCGCCTGCTCGACCAGGGCGGCGCTTGGGGTGGCCCGGTCGAAGCGGGCGACCTCCCAGAACTCGAACCATTCGAGCAGCTCGGCCGAGCTGAACCCGAGCTGTCGTGCCCGGTACAGCTCGCGGCCCTGACCGCGTAGCCAGAGCCAGAGCGCCCGGTAGTCGCCGGAGGGGTCCATGGTGCCGGCCACCCGGCTGCCGGAGGCCCGGGTGACGCGGGCGGCCCAGCGGGCGTACTCCTTCCAGGACATGCCGGTGCGCGGCTCGGGCTGGCCCAACCGGCGCAGCAGGGCCCGGTTGAAGACGAGCGCCGCGCTCGTCTGCGCGGCGGGCACCGCCACGGTCCGCTCGTCCACCCGCGCGTAGCGGGCCAACTGCTCCGGCAGGCCGCGCAGGTCGAGCCGGCCGTCGGCGGCGTAGCGGCTGAGGTCAAGCAGGATGTCCCGGCGGTCGTACTCGGTGAGCAGGGTGTCGTCGATCTGGAACAGGTCCGGCACGTTGCCGCCGGTGGCCTGGGTGGCGAGCCGGTCGTAGTAGCCGGCCAGCCCCTGCCAGGTGATCCGGAAGCCGACCCGCGGGTTCTGCTGGGTGTAGAGGCGCAGCGCCTGCTCGGTGGCCTGGGCCCGCCGGTTGCCGCCCCACCAGAACACCGACAGCTCGACCGGACCGTCGTCGGCCGTGGCCCCCTCCTGCGGGCTGCACGCGGTCAGGCCGCCGGTCAGCCCGCCGGCCAGCAGCGGCAGGCCGGCGCACGCGCCGAGGAACCGCCGTCGGTCAAGACCGGTGCGGGGTACGGGCCGCTGAGCGCGCACGTTCTCTCCGAAGGTGGGTGGACCGATCATTCCACCGGCCCCGGCGGGGGGTGTCAACGCCGGGCGGACGGCCGGTGGGCGTGCCGGACGGCCCGCCCCGTCATGGTGTACTTAGCGCCGTGGAACTTCTGCACTCGGGCAAGGTCCGGGACGTCTACGCCGACGGCGCGGACCTGATCCTTGTCGCCTCCGACCGCGTCTCCATCTACGACGTGGTGCTGCCGACCCCGATCCCGGACAAGGGCCGCCTGCTCACCGCCCTCTCGCTGTGGTGGTTCGAGCAACTGTCGGACCTGGTGCCGAACCACGTCGTCTCCGCCACCGACGTGCCGGCGGAGTTCGCCGGGCGGGCGATCCGGTGCCGGCGGCTGGAGATGGTGCCGATCGAGTGCGTCGCCCGGGGCTACCTGACCGGCAGCGGCCTCGCCGAGTACGAACGCGCCGGCTCGGTCTGCGGCGTGCCGCTGCCCCGGGGCCTGGCGGAGGCGTCGATCCTGCCCGAGCCGATCTTCACCCCGTCGACCAAGGCGCCGAGGGGCGAGCACGACGAGCCGATCACCTACGACCAGGTGGTCGACAAGGTCGGGCCGGAGACCGCGGAGCGGCTGCGACAGATCACCATCGACGTCTACCGGCGCGGCGCGGAGATCGCCGCCGACCGGGGACTCCTGATCGCCGACACCAAGCTGGAGCTGGGCTGGGCGCCGGACGGCACGCTTGTCCTCGCCGACGAGCTTCTCACCTCCGACTCGTCCCGGTTCTGGCCGGCCGAGTCCTACCAGCCCGGTCGGGCCCAGTTCTCCTTCGACAAGCAGTACGTGCGGGACTGGGCCGTCGAGAGCGGCTGGGACAAGCGCCCGCCGGCGCCGGAGGTGCCCGCCGACGTGGTCGAGGCGACCCGCGCCCGCTACGTCGAGGTGTACGAGAAGCTCACCGGCAACCGCTGGAACTGACCGCGTCACCGCCATCTGCCCGTACCTGCTGGACAAGCGGCTGGTCGAGCTGGCCGCGCTGGCGCACATCCGGCTCTACGTGGTGCCCGACGGGGTGGGCGCGCACCCGGGCCTGACCGGCGGCTTCGTGCTGGCCATGCTTCCCGACGGCGACGAGGTGGCCTATGTGGACGGCGTCTTCGGTCACGTCGTCGACCGGCCGGACGCCGTCTCTATCATGAGGACGATGTGGGACACGCTGCTCAGCGAGGCACTGCCCGCCGGCGTGTCCGTCGAGCTGATCGGAAAGCTGGTGAGCGAGCTGTGAACACTGTCCCCACCCCCCGGTGGCGCGTGTCGAGCCGGTCCGGCAACGGCGGCAACACCTGCGTCGAGGTCGCCGACAACCTGCCCGGCCGGGTGCTGGTGCGCGACTCCAAGGACCGCGCCGGCGGCACCCTCGGCTTCGCCCCGGCCGCCTGGCGGGCCTTCGTCACGCAGGTCAAGGTCGTCTAGTCTCGCCGGTATGGCGACGAGGCTCGTGCAGATCAACATGAAGGCCCGGGACGACGCCGCGCTGGGCGGATTCTGGGCGAAGGCGCTCGGCTGGGGCATCTCCAGCGAGGAGCCGGGCGTGACCAACCTCGAACCGGAGGACTTTGTCTACCCCGACCCGGTCGCCGTCTGCCTCGACCTGGTCGTCTCGTCGGAACCCAAGACGGTGAAGAACCGCGTGCACGTCGACCTGGCCACCTCGTCGGCGGACCATCAGGCAGAGCTGGTCGCGCGGCTGACGGAGTTGGGCGCGACACCCGTCGACATCGGCCAGGGTGACGTTCCGTGGACGGTGCTGGCCGACCCGGAGGGCAACGAGTTCTGCGTGCTGGAACCCCGTCCGATCTACCGGGAAACCGGGCCGATCGCCGCGGTCGTGGTCGACTGCGCGGACCCGCGGGAGATGGCCCGCTTCTGGGGCGAGGCGACGGACTGGGCCGTGCACGAGGTGACCGACCAGCACGCCTCACTGCGTTCCGTCCAGGGTGTCGGCCCCTACCTGGAGTTCGTCCGCAGCCCCGACCCGAAGACGGGTTGGAACCGGGTGCACCTCGACGTCCGCCCCTACCCGGGCGGCGACATGACGGCCGAGGCGGCCCGGCTCCGGGCGCTCGGCGCCACCGACGCCGACCTGGGCGGCACCAATGTCCCGTGGACGGTCCTGACCGATCCCGAGGGCAACGAGTTCTGCCTGCTCACCCCGGCCTGAGCCACGTGTCTGGTGGATCAGGAACTTCTCAGGCGCCTTCGGGGACTCGGTCGTTCGACGGGAGGGCCGTGGCGATGCAGGCAAGAACGCGTTGGAGTCCGTGCCGGAACTGATCGTCGCGGCTCAGGTGCGGCTGGCGTGCCTGCATAACGATCTTGGTGAAGATCGGGTACTTCCCACTTTTCACCAGTTGGTCGACGTACGGGTAGCTCCGCGCCATCCACTCCGATTCGCTGAGCCCGCTGCGATGGAGTTCTCTGGCTGACCTGATCTCCTCGCGGACCATGCCTTCGATGTAGCTGTTCAGCATGGCTATGAGGGCGAGGTTCTCGTCGATGGAGACGTGGGCGTCGAGGATTCCCATCAGCCGTTCGATCAGGAGCAGCTGGTTCGGGCCGAAGCTGGGCAGTGACCGCTGCACGGTGGCGATCCACGGGTGCCTCAGCCACATGGCCCGCAGCCCGTCTGCATAGCGCGTCAGGTCCGTCCGCCAGTCGCCTGAGGGCAGGTCCGTGACCTCGATCTCGCCCATCACTCGATCGGCCATGAGCTCGATCAGGTCGTCTCGGCTGGGGACGTATCGATAGAGGGACATCGCGCCGGCGCCGATCTCGGCGGCGACCCGCCGCATGGTGGCGGCCTCCAGTCCTTCGGCGTCGGAGATCCGGATCGCCGTTTCGGTGATCTGCGCGCGGCTGTACGCCGGCTTGGGCCCGTAGGCCGGGCGTTCGGGGCGCATCCAGATGTTCACGTACTCGGTGCCAGTCACCGTGTCACCCTCCCGGTTGCGTACGCCGTACCCAGTACCTTACGCTACCGCCATGACCGCGTACGGCGTACTCAGTGGGGGGATCGTGGCGGAACCGATCGTGGTCGCCGAAGGGCTGCACAAGTCCTTCGGCGGCACGCATGCGTTACAAGGGCTGGACTTGGCCGTCCCGGAGGGCACGGTCTGCGGCGTGCTCGGCCCGAACGGGGCCGGGAAGACAACCGCAGTGCGTATCCTCGCGACCTTGTCGGATCCCGATGCCGGGCAAGCCCGTGTCGCCGGATACGACGTCGTCCGCGAGGCCGGCAAAGTACGCGCGCGGATCGGGCTCGCGGGCCAGTACGCCGCCGTGGACGAGAAGCTCACCGGTCGCAGCAACCTGCGTATGTTCGGGCGTCTTTACCACCTGTCCCGCCGCGCGGCGCACCAGCGGGCCGACGAACTGCTCGACCGCTTCAGCCTGATGGACGCCGCCGACCGCCCGGTCGCCGGCTACTCCGGCGGCATGCGCCGTCGGCTCGACCTGATCACCAGCCTCATCCTGCGCCCCAAGGTGCTCTTCCTGGACGAGCCCACCACCGGCCTGGACCCGCGCAGCCGCGGCGAAATCTGGGCAAGCATCCGCGAGTTGGTGGCCGACGGCACCACCGTGCTGCTCACCACGCAGTATCTGGACGAAGCCGACCACCTGGCCGACGACATCGCCGTCGTCGACCACGGGCGGGTGATCGCCACCGGCACGCCCGACGAGCTGAAGGCCACGATCGGGGACCGCCTCGATGTCACCATCGAGGACCCCGCCACCCTGCCTGTGGCGGAGACCGTCCTGAGCAAGCTGACCGGTGCCGAAGTCACGCCGACCGAGGCCGACCGGCTCAGCGTTGCCCTGCCCGCCACCGGCCCTCGCCTCGCCGACATCGTGCGCGACCTCGACCAGGCCGGAATCGTCGCCGCCGACGTGAGCGTGCGCCGCCCCACCCTCGACGAGGTTTTCCTGCGCCTCACCGATCGCAAGGAGGCCGTCCGATGACCACCCTCACCTCGCCGATGGGTCGTCTCCGCTGGACGTTCACCGACGGGCTGACCCTGGTCGGCCGCGAGGTAGGTCGGCTGCGGCAGGAACCGGGGCAGATCGTCGCCGCACTGGTCTTCCCGATCATCATGGTGGTGCTGTTCGGGTTCGTCTTCGGTAGCGCGATCCAGGTGCCGAACGGTGGCAACTACCGCGAGTACCTGATGCCCGGCCTGTTCGCGATGGTGACCTTCTCCGCGTGGTTGGGCGTCACGACGCGGATGGCCACCGACGCCGCTCGCGGTGTGATGGACCGATTCCGCTCCATGCCGATGGCACGCCTGGCGGTGCCGTTCGGGCAGACCGGCGCGGACCTGCTGATCGGCCTGCTCATGCTGGGCATCATGGTGGTCGCGGGACTGGCAGTGGGCTGGCAGCCGCACCGCGGCCTGGTTCCCACGGTTAACGCATTCCTGCTGATGATCGTATTGCGGTACGCGCTGAGCTGGGTGGGCGTGTATGTGGGCCTGGCGGTCAAGAACGACCAGGTCGCCGACTCACTGGTGCCGCTGGGCCTGCCGTTCACGATGCTGTCGAACGCGTTCGTCCCTACCGACGGCATGCCGGGATGGCTCCGCTTCCTGGCTGACTGGAACCCGGTGAGCGCGCTCACCGCCGCGTCACGGGAACTGTTCGGCAACCCGGGCACCCCGGTCGGGAACGTGGCCTGGCCACTTGAGCATCCGTCGACCGCGGTCCTGCTCTGGGCGCTCACGCTACTGGTGATCTTCGTCCCGCTGTCGTTGCGTGCCTACACGCGCCGAGGGCGCTGAACGCTCCACGGCATCCACCGCCGTGCGGCACACCCACCGGCAGGTCGGCAGGTGCGGGCCGGTGGCGGACCACCGTCACCCGGGCGAGGCCGCCCGTCCCGGACCTAGTCCTCCCAGTCCAGGGTGCGCTGCACGGCCTTGTGCCACTGGCGCACCTCGCGCTGCCGGTGCGCCGGGTCCATCGCCGGCTCCCACTGCGCGTCGGACCGCCACTTCTCCCGCAGCGTGGCCAGGTCCGGCCAGAGGCCGACGGCCAGGCCGGCCGCGTAGGCGGCGCCGAGACAGGTGGTCTCGGTGATCCGCGACCGCACCACTGGCACGTCGAGCACGTCGGCGAGGAACTGCATCAGCAGCGCGTTGGCTGTCATCCCGCCGTCCACCCGCAGCCGGCGCAACGCGACGTCGGAGTCGGCGTTCATCGCGTCGACCACCTCGCGGGTCTGGAAGGCGGACGCCTCAAGCACCGCCCGGGCCAGGTGGCCCTTGGTGACATAGCCGGTCAGGCCGGCGATCACTCCCCGGGCGTCGCTGCGCCAGTGCGGCGCGAACAGGCCGGAGAAGGCCGGCACCACGTAGCAGCCGCCGTTGTCGTCGACCGTGCGGGCCAGCTCCTCGACCTGCGCGGCGGTGGAGATCAGGCCGAGGTTGTCGCGGAGCCACTGCACGAGCGAGCCCGTCACCGCGATCGCGCCCTCAAGCGCGTACGTGGCGGGCTGGCCCTCGATCCGGTAGGCCACGGTGGTGAGCAGGCCGTGCCGTGACGGCACCGGGCTGGCCCCGGTGTTGAGCAGCAGGAAGCTGCCGGTGCCGTAGGTGCACTTGGCCTCGCCGGGCTGGAAGCAGGTCTGCCCGAACAGCGCGGCCTGCTGGTCGCCGAGCGCGCTTGCCACCGGCACCCCGGCGAGCACGCCCTCGGCGGTGCCGTAGACCTCGGCCGAGCAGCGGATCTCCGGCAGCATCGCGGCCGGGATCCGCAGCGCGTCCAGCAGCTCCGGCGCCCAGTCGAGGGTTTCCAGGTCCATCAGCAGGGTGCGGCTGGCGTTCGTCACGTCTGTGACGTGCCGCCCGGTCAGCTTCCAGATGATCCAGCTGTCCATCGTCCCGAACAGCACCTCGCCCCGCTCGGCCCGCTCGCGTAGCCCGTCGACGTGGTCGAGCAGCCAGCGCAGCTTCGGCCCGGCGAAGTAGGTGGCCAGGGTCAGGCCGGTGCGGGCCCGCAGCCGGTCGGCGTCGTGCGCCTCGGCCAGCTCGCGCAGCAGCGGACCGGTGCGGGTGTCCTGCCATACGATCGCGTTGGCGACCGGGCGGCCGGTGGCCCGGTCCCAGACCACTGTGGTCTCCCGCTGGTTGGTGATGCCCACCGCGGCCAGGTGCTCGGGGCCGATGTCGGCGGTCGCAAGCGCCTCCCGCACCACGTGCTCGACGCATGCCCAGATCTCCTCCGCGTCGTGCTCGACCCAGCCGGGTCGCGGGAAGATCTGCCGGTGTTCGCGCTGGGCCACGGCGACGATCTCGCCGGCCCGGTCGAAGACGATGCACCGTGAGGAGGTGGTGCCCTGGTCGATGGCGGCGACGAACTCTCCGGTCACGCACGCACCGTACCCGCCGGGAGCGTCCCACGCCTCCCACCGACCGGCCCGTACGATCACCAGACGTGCGTGACATTGCCGTGTTCAGCGGGACCGCCCACCCCGACCTCGCCGCCGAGATCTGCGCCCACCTCGCCGTACCGCTGCACCCGGTGCGGGTGTCCCGGTTCGCCAACGACTGCCTTGAGGTGCAGTTGCAGGCGAACTGCCGGGAGCGGGACGTCTTCCTCATCCAGCCGCTGGTGCCGCCGGTGCAGGAGCACCTGGTCGAGCTGCTGCTCATGATCGACGCGGCCCGGGGCGCGTCGGCCGGCCGGATCACCGTGGTGCTGCCGCACTATGCGTACGCCCGGTCGGACAAGAAGGACGCGCCGCGCATCTCCATCGGCGGGCGGCTCGTCGCCGACCTGCTCACCTCGGCCGGAGCGCACCGGGTGCTGGCCATGACGCTGCACTCGCCGCAGGTGCACGGCTTCTTCAGCGTCCCGGTGGACCACCTGCACGCGCTGCGCGAGCTGGCCGCGCACTTCCGCGGGTACGACCTGGGGAACGCGGTGGTGGTCTCGCCGGACCTGGGCAACGCGAAGGAGGCCGCGGCGTTCGCCCGGATGCTCGGCACGCCTGTGGCGGCCGGCGCGAAGCAGCGGTTCAGCGACGACCGGGTGCAGATCAGCACGATCATCGGGGACGTGGCGGACCGGGACGTGATCGTGCTTGACGACGAGATCGCGAAGGGCAGCACGGTGGTCGAGCTGATCTCGCACCTGCGTGGGCGGCGGGTCCGCTCGATCCGGCTGGCCTGCACGCACGGGCTCTTCTCCAGCGGCGCGCTGGAGCGGCTGAGCGCGCAGGACGGCGTTCTGGAGATCGTCTGCACCAACACCGTGCCGATCCCGGCGGAGAAGCGGGTGCCGAAGCTGGAGGTGCTCTCGGTGGCGCCGGCTCTGGCCGAGGCGATGCGGCGGATCCACAACGGCGAGTCGGTGAGCGCGCTCTTCGGGTGAGGGTCGGGCGGCCCGCCGGGGAGCGGGGTGTCAGCCGTCGAGCGGGCCGGCGGCGGGCTGTCGGCTGGTCAACGTCGCGGTGATCCGGACCACCGTGCCGGCGTCGCCGGTCTCGACCTCCATGGTGTCGCTCAGCTCCCGGGCCAGCCAGAGGCCCCAACCGCCGGCGGTCTCCGGGGCCGGCCGGTCGCGGTCGCGCAGCCGTTGTTCGCTGATCCCGGAGCCGTGGTCGGCCACCTCGCAGACCAGTTGGCCGGTCCGGAGCCAGAGCCGGAGCCGGCCCTGCCCGCCGCCGTGCCGGACGGCGTTGGTGATCAGCTCGTTGACCGCAAGCACGAAGTCGTCGAGCCGCTGGCCGGCGAGACCCACGGCACGCGCGCAGGAGGTGACCGAGTGCCGAAGCTCGGTCACCTGGGCCTGGTCGAAGGCCTCGGCGATCAGGAGGGAGGTTTCGATGGGCACAACCGTACGCGGTGCGGGGAGTTCTGCGTTTGTCATGACCCGTCCCGACGATGGTTCCCGACGACTTCGCGGCTTTTCCACCGTACGTCAGGGTTTATCGGACCGCTCCCGGAGGCCCCCCGGTGACCGGCTGTGGCAGGGTGACGGCCATGCCGTCGTCCTCCGGCCTGGAAGGCCCGCTCTGGCGCTCCCTCGCGGTGTTCCGGTTCGCCTCCCTGGCGTACGTCGGGGTGCTCGTGCTGCGCGACGGCGGCCAGTACGCGCACCCGGTGGCGGCCGGTGGAGTCCTGCTCGGCATGCTGGCCTGGAGCGGCGTGACGACGGCCGGCTACCGCCGCCCGGCCGGGCGGCGTCCGCCGCTGCTCCTGGCCGACCTCCTCGTGGTGCTGGCGATCATCCTGGCCACGCCGTGGGTGGTCGGCCGGCCGGCGCTCGCCGCCGGCGTGCCGGTCCTGACCTCGGCCTGGCTCGCCGGGCCGGTGCTGGCGTGGGCGGTCGCCGGCGGGCGGCGGTGGGGCACGGTGGCCGCGCTCGTGCTCGGCGGCGCCGACCTGGCCACCAGGGATCCGATCAACCCGTCCGCGTTCACCGGGGCGATCCTCCTGCTGCTAGCCGGCGTGGTGGTCGGGCACGTGGCCCGGCTCGCGGTCGAGGCGGAGGCCCGGTTGCAGCGGGCGGTGGAGCTGGAGGCGGCCACCCGCGAGCGGGAACGGCTGGCCCGGGACATCCACGACTCGGTGCTCCAGGTGCTGGCGCTGGTCCGGCGGCGCGGCGCCGACCTGGACGGCGAGGCGGCCGAGCTGGCCCGGCTGGCCGGCGAGCAGGAGGCCGCGCTGCGGTCGTTGATCGGCCGGGCGGGCGCGGCGCCGGAGCGGGCCGGGGACGACCGGGACCTGCGCGACCTGCTCGACCGGTACGCCTCGGGCCAGGTCCAGGTGGCCGCGCCGGCCACCCCGGTGCCGCTGCCCGCGCGGGCCGCCGGGGAACTGGCCGCGGCGGTCGGCGCGGCGCTTGACAACGTGACCCGGCACGCCGGTGGGCGGGCCTGGGTGCTGATCGAGGACGAGGAGGAGACGGTGACCGTCTCGGTACGCGACGAGGGGCCCGGTATTCCGGACGGACGGCTGGCGGAGGCCGCGGCGCAGGGCCGGCTCGGGGTGGCCCAGTCCATCCGTGGTCGGGTGACGGATCTGGGCGGCGACGTCCGGATCGTCTCCGCACTCGGCGCCGGGACCGAGATCGAGCTGACCGTGCCGAGGAGCCGGCGGCGGTGAGCATCCGGGTGATGGTGGTCGACGACCACCCGATGTGGCGGGAGGGGGTGGCCCGCGACCTGACCGAGGCCGGCCTCCAGGTGGTGGCGACGAGCGGCGAGGGGCGGCAGGCGGTCCGGGTGGCCGCGGCGGTCCGTCCCGACCTGGTCGTGCTCGACCTGCAACTGCCGGACGTCTCCGGGGTCGAGGTGGTCCGGGGGCTGCGCGCGGCGCTGCCCGAGGTGCGGGTGCTGATGCTCTCGGCCAGCGGCGAGCCGCAGAGCGTGCTGGACGCGGTCAAGGCCGGCGCGACCGGCTATCTGGTCAAGTCGGCCGCCCCGGCCGAGTTCCTCGACGCGATCCGCCGCACCGCGGCAGGTGAGCCGGTGTTCACCCCCGGACTGGCCGGCCTGGTGCTCGGCGAATACCGCCGGCTGGCCGCCGCGCCGCCGGCCCCGAACGACGACGCACCCCGGCTCACCGAACGGGAGACCGAGGTGCTGCGTCTGGTCGCCAAGGGGCTGTCCTACAAGCAGATCGCCGAGCGGCTCCGGCTGTCCCACCGGACCGTGCAGAACCACGTGCAGAACACCCTGGGCAAGCTCCAACTGCACAACCGGGTCGAGCTGACCCGGTACGCCATCGAGCGGGGTCTGGACGAGTGACTCAGTGCGCCGGCGGGGGCTGGGTCTCGTGCACCGCCAGTTCCTCGGCGGTCGCCCCGCCCCCGGCGGCGCCGGCGTCGTGGGCGACGTTGTCGGTCTCCAGGTCGGTGTGCGCGCCCTCGTCCGGCTCGACCAGCCGGCCCACCTCGTGGTCGGCGACCGTGCCGAGCTGACCGTGGTCGTAGATCGAGACCGGTGAGTTCGGGTCGGAGACCGGGCCCGGGTCGATCACGTCCGCGTCGAGCTGGGCCTGCGCGGCGGCCTCCTCGCTGTCCGCCTCGGCGGCGATCGCCGGGTCGACCGGGCCGGCGAGCGGGTCGTCGGCGGGACGCTCGTACCGCTCGCGGTCGAGCTTGTCGTCGAGCGACTCGCCGTCGAGCTGCTCCTCGGCCGTGGTGCCGAACCGGTCCACGGCGACCGGCGTGCGGTCGCCGGGGATCTGGGCCGGCTCCGGGCCGTCCGCCTCGCGCCCGGTCAGCACGTCGTCGTTGGCGGTGGAGTCGTCGTCGGCGGTGTCGGGCAGGCCCTCCGCCTCGGGGTCGGACACGGGGGTGGGGAACTCGTCGTCGCGCATGGGGGTGAACTACCCACTGCGTTGACCGCGTTAACCGCGAACGCCCGGGTGGATCGGGAGCAACAGGGCGAAACCGCACCTCAGTTGCGGAACGCGGCCTCGTCCTCGGCGTACAGCACGCACCACACCACCTTGCCGTCGGGCAGCGGGGTGCTGCCCCAGCGCCGGGCCACCGTGTCGATGAGCAGCAACCCCCGACCGCCGACGGAGTCGACCGGGGCCGGCCCGGCGTACGCGGGCCGCCCGCCGGCATGGTCCCGGACGGCCATGTGCAGGGCGTCGTCGCGCGGCGCCAGCCGGAGCGTCATCGGGGTCGCCGCGTGCGCGACCACGTTGTTGACCATTTCGGTGACCGCGATGCAGCCCGGCTCGGCCAGCTCCGGCAGGCCCCACCGGAGGCACCCGTCGGCGACGAGCGACCGGGCCTCGCGGGCGGACTCGGCCACCGGGGGCAGGTCGGCGTCGAGCAGGTCGGCGTCGAGCCGGTCGGCCGGCGCGGGTGACGGTGCGTCGGCCGGGTCGAGCCGCAGTTCGGCGGCCGGCCAGTCGGCGACCGCGAGAAGGACCTCGTCGAGCACGTCGCGGGCGGCCGGGTCGGGGATCCGCAGCCCGGACAGGTCGACCCGCACCGGGCCCGGCCGCTGCCAGAGCCGGGCGAGCAGCGCGCCGCGTACGGCCCCGACCCCGGCCCGGTCGAGCACACCGGTCAGCCGGACCGTCGCGGAATCGTCGGTCTCCACCAGGCAACGCGCGTCCGTCGACATGATCGTCCCATTGTGCACGCCGGCCCCCGGACGCGCATCGGTCCGCTCGACGGGACTCACGGGCGACCGGACCGGGAACGTCGGCTGAACGCCGCGACGGTGCCGGCCGCGGTGCCGGCGGCCAGCCCGAAGGCCGCCGACAACCGCAGCAACTGGCCGCGCCGGCCGGACCAGCCGTCGGTCCGCATCCCCTCCCCGTCCGGGGTGAAGACGTTGCCGGTGGCGTCCAGGCGTACGCCGGGGCCGAACTGGGTGCGCGCGGTGTACCAGCCGAGCGCCCGCTCGGCAAGCGCCGGGGCCAGCCGCCACTGGAGCCCCATCAGCCGGGCCGCGCCGCCCGCGTACGCCTCCCGGCGCGGCCGGCGCAGCAGCCGGACCATCGTCTCGGCCACCATCTCCGGCGGGTAGACCGGCGGAGGCGGGGTCAGTTCCCGCCCGGTGTGGTTCGCGGCGTGCCGGAAGAACGGCGTGTCGATGCTTGCCGGCAGCACGGTGCAGAGCGAGACGTTCCCGCGGCCGGTCACCCGCAGTTCCTGCCGGACCGTGTCGGACAGTCCGCGGATGGCGTGCTTGGTGGCGTTGTACGCCGACTGGTACGGCATCGCCACCTCGGCCAGCACGGAAGCGTTGTTGATCAGCACCCCGCCGCCGGCCGCCACGAGCCAGGGCAGCGCGGCCCGTGTCCCGTGCACGGTGCCGAGCAGGTTCACCTCGACCACCCGCCGGAACTCGGCCACCGGGATCTCGTCGAACAGCCCGACGGTGCCCACCGCCGCGTTGTTGATCCAGGCGTCGAGATGTCCGTACTCGGTCGCCGCACGCGCCGCCAGCCGGTCCACCGCGTCCGGATCGGTCATGTCGGTGGGCACCACGAGGGCCTGCCCGCCGAGTTCCCGGCAGTGCGCGGCGACGCGGTCGAGCGCCGCCTCGGTCCGGGCGGCCAGCACCACTGCCGCCCCCCGACCGGCCAGGGCGTACGCGGTGGCCGCGCCGATGCCGCTGGAAGCGCCGGTGATGACGACCGTGGCGTCGGCGAGATCTCGGGTGAGCGCCATTCCCAGGCGGTACCCCGGAGCCGGCCGGTCATGCCGACGACTCCCGCGCTGATCGGGTTCGGTCCGAACCGGTGTCCCGCCCATGGGACGCTCGCCACCCTGCTGATCTGCCAGGTTTGGGGCCATCAGCGCCGGGTTAATGGGACGCTCTACCGG
Source organism: Micromonospora marincola (assembly GCF_056150385.1). Classification (NCBI taxonomy): domain Bacteria; kingdom Bacillati; phylum Actinomycetota; class Actinomycetes; order Micromonosporales; family Micromonosporaceae; genus Micromonospora; species Micromonospora marincola. The sequence continues at coordinate 230,328 of NZ_JAXCFT010000006.1, forward strand.
GAGAACCAGCTACCGAGCAACGCATGGAGGTGCACCATGCGCGTCGGCCTTGTATGCGCGCACGCCGGCTCGTCCACCGATGGTCCCATCGTCGGGACTCAGGAGCACATTGCGCGCGTGGCGGCTGAACTCGCCGCCCGGGGCCATGAGGTCCGGGTGTACGAACGCCGGGACGCGGCCGTCCAGCCGGCCCTGGCGGAACTCGACGGCTACCGCCTGGATCGGGTTCCGGTCGGACCGCCCGATCCGCTGCCCACCGCCGAGCTGGTGCCGTACGTCGCCGAGTTCGGCAGGTGGCTGGCCGACGAGTGGTCCGGCGACTGGGCGCCCGAGGTGGTGCACGGCCACTACTGGGTCGGCGGGCTGGCCGCCGCCCAGGCGGTCCGCGCCACGAACATCCCGGTGGTGCAGACCTTCCACTCGCTCGGCGTCGAGCAGCTCCGCCACCTCGGCCGTGGCTACACCGGGCCGGGCCAGCGGATCCCGCTCGAACGGGCGCTGACCCGGGCGGTCGACGTCGCGGTCGCCCAGTGCAACGACGAGGTCGACGAGCTGACCCGGATGGGCCTGCAACGCACCGCGGTGGCGATGGTGCCGACGGGCGTGGACACCGGGCAGTTCCACCCCGACGGCGAAGCGGCCCCACGGGACCAGCGACCCCGGATCCTCTCCGTGGGCGGGCTCGCGCCCGGGCACGGCCAGGACGACCTGATCCGGGCGATGCGGCTCGTCGGGGACGCGGAACTGGTGATCGCCGGTGGTCCGCCGGCCGAGCGGCTGGCCCGGCACGCGGAGGCGCGCCGGCTGCGTGAGCTGGCCGAGCGGGCCGGCGTGGCGGAGCGGATCCAACTCGTCGGCGCGGTCCCGCACGACCAGATGGCCACCTGGTACCGCTCCGCGGACGTGGTGGCCTGCACCCCGCACTACTCGTCCGCCGGGCGGGTGTCACTTGAGGCGATGGCCTGCGGCGTGCCTGTGGTCGGCTACGCCATGGGCGGCATCGCGGACGCCGTCGTCGACGAGGTGACCGGCAAGCTGGTGCCGCCGGGCGACGTGCGCACCCTCGGCGTCACCCTGCGCCGGATGCTCACCGACAACGCCGGCCGGTTCGCGTACGGGCACGCGGCGGTGGACCGGGTGCGGTGCAGCTACAGCTGGGAACGGACGGCAGCGGCGCTGGAGCGACTCTACGAGCGGGTGATCGGGCGTCGCCGGCCGGCCATCCCGGCGGACCCGACGACGCCTCCGGTCGGGGTCGAGGTGACCGTCTCCGAACGCGGGCCGCTCGAAGCGGCCTGAGCCGGCAGCACCCCGGCACCGACCCTCGCCGGCTCCCGGCTCCGGACGGTCGCGTGGTGGTGCTGCGGCTCGGCGTACCGGGTCAGGCCCACCACGGCCGCGAGGGTGACCAGGAAGCCGAGCCCGGCCAGCCACTCCCGCCCGGGCCAGATCTTGTCGTTGAGCAGCAGCAACCCGACGATCGCCGCGGGCACCGCGCCGGCCGCGTCCATCGCCGCCACCGCCGCCGTGGTCGACCCGCGTTGCATCGCCAGGCCGAGCAGCAACTGGCCGACCACCGAGTGGACGATCAGCAGGTAGAGCAGGGGATCCCGGAGGAACGCCTCGGTCGAGTCGGCGGAGGCGAGCGGGCGGGCGGCCACCGCGGCGGCGGAGAACGCCATCCCGGCAAGGGAGCCCAGCACCACCGACCCGAGCGCGCCGTGCAGCCGGGCCGCGAAGAAGCCCGACCCGGCGATCACGCCGAGCGCCGCCACCAGGCCGACCAGCCCGGCGGTGCCGAGTTGCCGGGATTGCGCCGGCTCGGCGGACAGCACAAGCGCGGTGATCCCGCCGAACAGCAGCACCAGCAGCACCACCTCGGCGGCCGGCAGACGCCACTTGAGCACCACCACACCGAGCACTGCGGTCACCCCCAGCCCGGCCGCCACGCTGGCCTGGACCAGGAACAGCGGCAGGTCCCGGCGGGCCAGGAAGGCGAACACGAACCCGACCACCTGGCAGCCCAGGCCGATCAGGTACGTCCGGTGACCGGCCAGCCGCAGCAGCAGCCCCGGGTCGAACGTGTGGTGCACGGTGGTCCGCGCGGCGGCGACCGACTGGAGGAGGTTGGCGAAGCCATACGCGACGATCATCGCCGCGAGGAAACACCAACCGGAGGAGACCACCTCGCGAGGATAAGGCTCGGGCCGGGTCAGCGCTCGGCCGGCCGGCCCAGCCGGCCCAGGATGTCGTCGTGCAGTCGGCCGTTGCTCGCCACCGCGCTGATGTCGGCGGAGTCGACGCCGGCCGGCGCGGGTCGCCCGGCCAGGTCGGTGAACCGGCCACCCGCCTCGACGACGATCGGCACCAGCGCGGCGATGTCCCACAGCGACAGCTCCGGCTCCACCATCACGTCAAGCGCCCCCTCGGCCAACAGCATGTAGCCGTAGAAGTCGCCGTACGCCCGGTTCCGCCAGCTGTCCCGCATGAGCTGGAGCATCGCGTCCAAGCGGCCGGCCTGTTCCCAACCGGTGAGCGAGGAGTAGCAGACGCTGGCGTCGGCAAGCGCCGTGACGCCGGAGACCCGGATCGGCGCGCCGTCCGCCGGACCGGTGCCGGCGAACGCGCCCGCGCCGCGCGCGCCCCACCAGCGCCGGCCCAGCGCCGGCGCGGAGACCAGGCCGAGCACCGGCCGGTCCTGCTCCAGCAGCGCGACAAGCGTGGCCCAGACGGGTACGCCCCGGACGAAGTTCTTCGTCCCGTCGATCGGGTCGACCACCCAGCGCCGCCCGTCCGGACCGGCGGCCGGCTGCTCCCCGTACTCCTCGCCGAGCAGGCCGTCGGTGGGGCGGTGGGTGGCGAGCAGGGCGCGGATCTCCCGCTCCACGGCGGTGTCCGCGTCGGAGACCGGGGTCAGGTCCGGCTTCGACTCGACCCGCAGGTCGAGGGCGCGGAACCGGGCCGTGGAGACGGCGTCGGCGGCGTCGGCGAGCACATGGGCGAGGGCGAGGTCGTCGGCGTACCCGGTCATGGTCCACACGCTAGCGCCGCCCACGCGGCAGGCCCCGGCGGGTGGCCGCCCGTCCGCCGGTCAGGACCCGGCGAGCGGGTCGCCGGGGTTGCGCTCGGGCTCGCGCGCGTCGCCCTCGCCGCTGCGGGAGGCGAGCAACCGCCGGTACGAGGCGAGCCGGCGCGGGTCGGCCTTGCCGGCGGCCACCCAGGCGTCGAGCGCGCAGTCCGCCTCGTCGGCGGTGTGCGGGCAGTTGGGCGGGCAGTCCACGGTCGCCTCGACCAGGTCGGAAAAACCGTGCAGCAGGCTCTCCGCGGAGACGTGTGCCAGCCCGAAGCTGCGGATGCCGGGGGTGTCGACGATCCAGCCCGGATCGCCACCGGCGCTCGGGTCGGGCGGCAGGCGCAGCGCCACCGCGCTCGTCGAGGTGTGCCGGCCCCGGCCGATCGCGCTTACCGTGCCGACGGCCCGTTCCGCCGCCGGCACGAGCCGGTTGACGAGCGTCGACTTGCCCACGCCGGAGTGGCCCACCAACACCGAGACCCGGCCGGCGAGCAGCGTGCGCAACCCGGCCAGGTCGGCGCCCGGGCGGATCAGCACGTACGGCAGCTCCAGTTCGGTGTAGTAGCCGAGCACCGCCTCCGGGCCGCCCAGGTCGGCCTTGGTGAGGCAGAGCAGCGGCTCGATGTCGGCGTCGTACGCGGCCACCAGGCAGCGGTCGATGAACCCGGTGCGCGGCGGCGGGTCGGCGAGCGCGCTGACGATCACCAGTTGGTCGGCGTTTGCCACCACCACCCGCTCCAGCCGCCCCTCGGCGGTGGTGTCGTCGTCGTCGGCGGTGCGCCGCAGCACGGAGGTGCGCTCGGCGATGCGCACGATGCGGGCCAGCGCGCCAGGTGCGCCGGAGACGTCACCGACAAGCCCCACCCGATCGCCCACCACCACCGACTTGCGGCCCAGCTCGCGGGCGCGCATGGCGGTGACGACCGGGTCGTCGGGGCCGGCCTCGGGGCGGACGCAGGTGTAGCGCCCCCGGTCGACCGCGATCACGAACCCGTCGACCGCGTCGGCGTGCCGGGGCCGGGTGCGGGTGCGGGGCCGCGACGATCTGCCGGGACGGACCCGGACGTCGTCCTCGTCGTACTCCCGCCGCCTGGTCGTCAGGACGTCCCCCCGCTGTCAGTTCTTGCCGGTCACCATGCCCGACCATAGTGCCGGGAACTCCGGCATGGTCTTCGAGGTGCACGTCACGTCGTCGACCTCGATGCCGGGGACGACCAGCCCGGCCACCGCCGCGGCGTGCGCCATCCGGTGGTCGGCGTACGTCCGGAAGGTGCCGCCGCGCAGCGGGCGGGGCCGGATCTCCAGGCCGTCGCGGGTCTCGGTGATGTCGGCGCCCAGCGCGGTGAACTCCTTGGCCAGCGCGGTGACCCGGTCGGTCTCGTGGCCCCGGATGTGACCGATGCCGGTCAGCCGGGACGGGGTGTCGGCAAGCAGGGCGAGCGCGGTCAGCACCGGGGTCAGCTCGCCGACGTCGGACAGGTCGGCGTCCACCCCGCGCATCGCGCCGGTGCCCCGCACCCGCAGCCCGTCGGTGCCGAGCGTCACCTCGCCGCCCATCCGGTGCAGCAGCTCGCGCAGCCGCTCGACCGGCTGGAGGCTGCTGTGCGGCCAGCCCTGGAGGGTGACCTCACCGCCGGTGACAAGCGCGGCGGCGAAGAACGGCGCGGCGCCGGAGAGGTCGGGCTCGATGTCCCAGCCGCGCCCGGTGAGCGGGCCCGGCTCGACCACCCAGACGTCGGGCGTGGCGTCGTCCACGGCGGCCCCGGCGGCGCGCAGCATCTGCACGGTCATCCGCACGTGCGGCGCGGACGGCACCGGTGGCCCCTCGTGCCGGACCACCACGCCCCGGTCGAAGCGGGGTGCGGCAAGCAGCAGCCCGGACACCAGTTGGCTGGACGCCGAGGCGTCGATCACGACCTCGCCACCTGTCACCCGGCCGGCGCCGAGGACGACGAGCGGCAGGCTGCCGGCCGGCGGGGCGTCGACCCGGACGCCGAGGGCGCGCAGCGCGCCGATCAGCGGGCCGAGCGGGCGGGTGCGGGCGTGCGGGTCGCCGTCGAACGTGACCCGGCCGGCGGCGAGCCCGGCCACCGGGGGCAGGAAGCGCATCACGGTGCCGGCCAGGCCGACGTCGACGTGCGCCGGGCCGACGAGCGGGTGCGGCCGGACCAGCCAGCGGTCGTCGTCGGAGATCGACATGTGCGAACCCAGCTCACGCAGGCCGCCGGCCATCAGCTCGGTGTCCCGGGCGCGCAGCGGCCGGTCGAGCGTCGACGGCCCGCCGGCCAGCGCGGCGAGCACCAGGGCCCGGGCGGTCATCGACTTGGAGCCGGGCAGGCGCAGCGTCGCGGCGACCGGGTCGCTCGCGGTCGGCGCGGTCCACGGCTGTGGCGGACGGGTAGCGGTCAGATTCCCCACGCTCACATTCTGCCAAGCCGGCGGCCCCGTCGGGCCGCCCTCCGGGCCTGCTCCCGGTGGGCGGGACAGCCGAAACGGCCCGCTGGGGCTAGCGTGGGCGCCATGTGCGGGAGGTACGCGACGACCAGGAACGCGGGCGACCTGAGCGCGCTGTTCGAGTCGACCGACTCCACCGGCGAGGTCGAGCCCGACTTCAACGTCGCCCCGACCGATTCCGCGCCGCTGGTCCGGCTCGCGCCGGAGGGGCACCGACTGCTCTCGCTCGGCCGTTGGGGGCTGCTCCCGCCCTGGTCCCGCAGCGCCGCCGGCGCCGCCCGGATGATCAACGCGCGGGCCGAGACGGTCGCCACCAGTCGGGCGTACGCACCGTGCTTCGCCCGTCGCCGCTGCCTGGTCCCGGCCGACGGGTGGTACGAGTGGGTCCGCCGTCCGGACGGTGGCCGGCAGCCCTACTTCATGACCCCGCGGGACGGCTCGGTGCTGGCCTTCGCGGGCATCTGGTCGCTCTGGGAGGCGGCGGGAACGCCCCGGCTCACGTTCAGTGTGCTGACCACCGCGGCGCTCGGCGAGCTGGCCGAGGTGCACGACCGGATGCCGCTGCTGCTGCCGCGGGACCGCTGGGCCTCCTGGCTCGATCCGACCGACGAGCCCGCCGCGCTGCTCGTCCCGCCGGACGCCGGGCAGCTCGCCGCGCTGGAGATCCGGCCGGTCTCACCGGCGGTCGGCGACGTCCGCAACGACGGCCCGGAGTTGATCGCCCGGATCGTCCCGGCGGCTGTGGAGGCGGACCGGGAACCGACGTTGTTCTGATCACGTTCAGCACATTGTCGAGTGCTGATTTGCCGGGGTTGCGCCTGAAAAGTCGCCCGGACGTTCAGTCATGTTTGCCGGAGGCTCTTGTCTCGGCGTGCGCGAGTGCGATAGAACACAGCGCCGGTGATGGGCGTCCGTTCGCACGGGGCGAATGACATCCATCGATCTTTTAGGAAGATCTTCGCCGGCCCCACGGGGGAGGTGGGTGTAATGACACGGGCACGCATGCCCCGCCCGCACGAGGTGGCAGCGGCGCGGCGCGATCCGCGGCTGCTGCGAGCCTTGCGCGAACGGCGACAGGACGAGGCGTGGCGCACCAGGGGAACCTGCCAGAGCGTCGATCCGGAGACGTTCTTTCCGGCGCCAAACGAACCGGCGGACGCGGCGGTGGCGCTCTGCCGCACCTGCGACGTCCAAGGCTCCTGCCTGGCCTGGGCTCTGGAGGTGGGCGACTGCCACGGCGTCTGGGGCGGCACCACACCGCGTGAGCGGCGAGCCATGCTCGTCGCCTGGCGCAGTGAGGTGCAGCCGGATCCGGACGCGGTCGATGAACCCGGTCCGCCGGTGCGCGACCGTCTGCTCACGCTGGTGCCGCTGAGCTGAGCCCGGCCCGACGCCGGTGTTCCGCGCCCGGCCGTCGCCGGGCGGGCCGCCGTGCGCAGAATGGGCCGGTGCGGCACGACGACGAGATCGACACGCCACGGGGGCCGGCGCGCGTCCGGCTCGACCCACCGACGGCGACCGGCGGCACCGTGCTCGTGCTGGGTCACGGCGCGGGCGGCGACGTGGACGCGCCGGATCTCGTGGCGGTCCGCGACGTGGTTCGTGCCGCCGGGGCCGGGGTGGCGCTGGTGACCCAGCCGTACCGGGTCGCCGGCCGCCGCGCGCCCGCGCCGGCCGGGCACCTCGACGAGGCGTGGACGGCGGTGCTTGCCGAGCTGCGCCGTCGCCTGCCGCACACCCGCCACTGGGTGGTGGGCGGCCGGTCCAGTGGCGCCCGGGTGGCCTGCCGCACCGCGGGCATCGTCGGGGCGGCCGGTGTGGTGGCGCTGGCGTTCCCGCTGCACCCGCCCGGGCGGCCGGAACGGTCCCGGGCCGACGAGCTGGGCACCGGCCTGCCCACGCTTGTGGTCAACGGCGACCGGGACCCGTTCGGCGTGCCCGATCCCGCGCCCGGCGTCGAGGTGATGGTCCGGCCGGGGGAGCGGCACGACCTGCGCAGGGATCCGATCGGCACGGCCGAGGTGGTGCGCGGCTGGCTGGCGATCCGGGGTTGGCTGCCCGTGCGTGCGTGACCGTCTCCGGCGGGCGGTCGTTGCACCGGTTGGCGCCGGCCGCCCGGCACGGGCGTGATCGGAGTCACCCTCCCAGGCCCTTCCTGGTCCCAGCATCGGTCGCGGCCGAGCTGGGACCAGGAGCGGGTGTGACCCCGAGATCTTGGTCCGAACGGCCCCATCCTCCGTCGATCATGAGGTTGGCGTGGGCATATCGGACGGATTGTGCGGCCAACTTCATGATCGCGGCGCTGGCGAACGCGCTGCACCCGCTGGCGGGAGTCCGCGTGGGTGGAATGTTGGGGGGCGACTATCGCGTTGACACCCGTTGGGAACGACATTGCCAGCGCGAGGGGGGTGACCGGTGCCGACCGAGACTCGGAGCCGGGAACGGGACGAACGGGACGAACGCCAGCTCCGGCGGCTGCTCGACGCGCCGGAGTGGCAGGCGTCGGCGTCGACCGTGAGCATCGGCACACACTCGGGAAGTGAATCTGCCGCCAGGCGGGTACGCGTATCCTCGGCGGGAAAGCATCCGACGCGAGGGGATGTGCGGTTGACCACCGAGAAGACGGACGAGCGCAGGGCCCGCTTCGAGCGGGACGCGATGCCCTTCGTCGATCAGCTCTACGCTGCCGGGCTGCGGATGACCCGCAACCCGGCGGATGCCGAGGACCTGGTCCAGGAGACCTACCTGAAGGCGTACGCCGCCTTCCACCAGTTCGAGCAGGGCACCAACCTGAAGGCCTGGCTCTACCGGATCCTGACCAACACCTACATCAACTCCTACCGGAAGCGGCAGCGCCAGCCCATCCAGGCGCCGACGGACGAGATCACCGACTGGCAGCTCGCCGAGGCGGAGTCGCACACGTCAAGCGGTCTGCGTTCGGCCGAGACCGAGGCGCTCGACCGGCTCCCGGACAGCGACGTCAAGGAGGCCCTCCAGCAGTTGCCGGAGGAGTTCCGCCTGGCGGTCTACCTGACCGACGTCGAGGGCTTCTCCTACAAGGAGGTCGCCGACATCATGGGTACGCCGATCGGCACCGTGATGTCCCGCCTGCACCGGGGCCGACGCAACCTGCGGAAGCTGCTGGAGCGGTACGCGGCGGAGCGGGGTTTCAGCGCCGCCCCGTCGAAGGGTTCGACCGCCGCCGCCAGCCGGGAGGTGTGACCGTGAGCTGTGGACGACCGCACGAGACGGACTGCCACGAAGTGCTCGCCGAGGTCTACCTCTACCTCGACCTGGAGTGCGGCGAGGAGCGCCGGGTGCTGATCCGGCACCACCTTGAGGAGTGCGGGCCCTGCCTGCGCGAGTACGGCATCGAGCAGGAGGTCAAGGCGCTCGTGGCCCGGTGCTGCGGCAACGAGGCGGCGCCTGAGAAGCTGCGTGAGCGGCTGCGGCTGCGGCTGAGCGAGCTGGTGGTCTTCGAGACCTCCGAGTCCCGCGAGCTGGCCGACTGATCAGACACCTGTGGCCCGGGTCCGTGTGGATCCGGGCCACAGGTGTGTCCGGCCCCGGAGGGCCGGGCGCCGCTGATCGGTGATCAGGAGTTGGGGCGCTTGCCGTGGTTGGCGCTGCTCTTCTTCCGGGCCTTCTTCTTCCGGGCCTTCTTCGCCATTCTCTGCCTCCCTGTGCTGGTCACGGTCCGGCCACGGGTGAGCGCGGCGGATGTCGCGTACGGCCCCCGGTCCGCCGGGCGCCGACCCGCACGATGCTAGTGCCGCCGGTGCCGCGCCGGGTGCGGTGGGGCGCGTCCCGGGCCGGTGGTCAGAGATCGGACGTGACCGGCGTCATGATTGGATACCGTTCGCATGATTGTCGGGGAGAGGGAGGGCCGGGAGATGGCCGAGGAGATCCGCGCCGAGATGGTGGCGAACGTCTGGAAGGTCGTCGCGTCGGCCGGGGACACGGTGTCCGAGGGGGACACGCTTGTCATCCTGGAGTCGATGAAGATGGAGATCCCGGTGGTCGCCGAGTCCGACGGCGTGGTGCAGCAGTTGGCGGTCAACGAGGGTGACGTGGTGCAGGACGGCGACCTGATCGCGGTGATCGGTTGACCGGCCTGCTCGTCCGCCGCGCCCAGCCGGCGGACTTCCCGGCGGTGGCCCGCCTGACGGTGGCCGCGTACGAGGGGGACGGCCAGCTCAAGGGCGAGACCGGGTACGCTCCGGTGCTCGCCGACGTGGCCGGCCGGGCGGGGACCGGGGAGGTGCTGGTCGCCGTGGACGAGGCCACCGGCGCGGTGCTCGGCGCGGTGACGTTCGTGCTGCCGGGAACCCCGTACGCCGAACTCGCCGGGCCCGGTGAGGCCGAGTTCCGGATGCTCGCGGTCGACCCGGCCGCGCAGGGCCGGGGCGCGGGCGCGGCGCTGGCTGAGGCGTGCGTGGCGCGCGCCGTCGAGCTGGGGTGCGCGGCGGTGGTGATCTGCGTGCGGGCCGGCATGGCGGCGAGCGCGCGGCGGCTCTACGACCGGCTCGGGTTCGTCCGGGCGCCGGAGAAGGACTGGGCTCCGATGCCCGGGATCGACCTGCTCGGCCTGCGCCTGCCCCTCACCGCCTCAGGCGCCGTCGCCGATCTTCGCCAGTAACTCGTCGGCCACCTCGAGGGCGATCTTCCGCCGCTCGTCGTCGGTGATGCCCGGGGTGCGCACCGCGAACCAACTGCTGTGCACGGCGAACAGGGTGAGCGAGGCGCGTAGCTGGGCGGCCGGGGACTCGTCGCCGCGGCTCAGCTCGCCGGCGAGTCGCATCATCCGGTCGCGCATCTGCTGGCCGGCGACGAGGCTCTTCAGCACGGTCTGGTTCTGTTCGAAGAACCGCATCACCCGGGGTAGTTCGCCGGAGAACATGGTGTCCGCGTAGCTGGCGATCAGGGTGCGCCGGGTCTCCAGCGTGGCCGGCTGGTCGGCGGCCCAGGCGATCAGCTCGTCCATCCGGCGCAGCCGGTCGTCGACGAAGCTGCTGACGATCTCGTCCTTGCTCTTGAAGTGGTAGTAGAGGGCCGCCTTGGTCACGTTGAGGCGTTCGGCGATCTCCCGGAGCGAGGTCTTCTCGTACCCCTGCTCGGTGAAGAGCTCCAGCGCGACGGCCTGGATGCGCTGGCGCGTGCCGCCTGTGCTCTCGCTCACCCGACCGACACCTTCCAATCCGCTTGACGTTGTCCCCGTGTCGAGCTTACCGTGCGGCTAGTAAGTTAACTAGCCGGGCGGCAAGTAAGTCGATCACCGATCTGCGGGGGAGCCTACCCATGAGTCAACAAGCCCCGGTCACCGCGAAGCCAAACGTCCGCGTCATCCTGTTCGGCCTGATGACCGCGATGACACTCGCGATGCTCGATAACATGATCGTCAGCACCGCGCTGCCGCGCATCGTCTTCGAGTTCGGCGGCGCCGATCACTTCACCTGGGTGGTCACCGCCTACGTGCTGGGCACCACCGTCTCCACCCCGATCTGGGGCAAGCTGGGCGACCTCTACGGCCGCAAGGCGGTCTTCCTCACCTCGGTGGTCGTCTTCCTGATCGGCTCCGCGCTCTGCGGCATGTCCGGTTCCGGTGTCTTCGGCGGCGCCGACACCGGCATGGTCGAGCTGATCGCGTTCCGCGCGGTCCAGGGCCTCGGCGCGGGCGGCCTGATGGTCGGCGTCATGGCGATCATCGGGGACCTGGTCCCGCCCCGCGAGCGGGGCCGCTACCAGGGCATGATCGCCGCCATCATGGCCATCGCCATGGTGGCCGGCCCGCTTGTCGGCGGCTTCATCACCGACAACCTCTCCTGGCGCTGGGCGTTCTACGTGAACCTGCCCCTCGGCGGTGTGGCGCTGCTCCTCCTGGCCGCCACCATGCACCTGCCGAAGTACCGCACCGAGCACAAGATCGACTGGCTGGGCGCGGCGCTGCTCTCCGTCGGCATCACCGCGCTCGTGCTTGTCACCACCTGGGGCGGCAAGCAGTACGACTGGGGTTCGCCGCAGATCCTCGGCCTGACCGTGCTGGCGGTGGCCGCGTTGGGCGTGTTCGCGTTCGTGGAGCGGCGGGCACCGGAACCGATCCTGCCGCTGGGCCTGTTCGCCAACCGCAACTTCGCCCTCATCTCGGTGATCGGCTTCCTGCTCGGCTTCGCCATGTTCGGCGCGATGAACTTCCTGCCGCTCTACCAGCAGACCGTGCAGGGCGCCTCGGCCACCAACAGCGGCCTGCTCCTGCTCCCGCTGATGTTCGGCATGCTCGTGGTGTCGCTCGTGGTAGGCCGGACGATCACGAAGACCGGGCGCTACCGGGCCTTCCCGATCATCGGCGGCGTGGTGATGGTCATCGGCATGTGGCTGCTCAGCCGACTCGACCTCGGCACCGGCAAGACCGAGTCCTCGCTCTACATGGTCGTGCTCGGCGTCGGCATGGGCTTCCTCATGCAGACCTCGATGCTCATCGCGCAGAACAGCGTCGAGCAGAAGGACCTGGGCGCGGCGAGCGGCGCGACCACCTTCTTCCGGTCCATCGGCGGCTCGTTCGGCGTCTCGCTGTTCGGCGCCATCTTCGCCAACCGGTTGGCCGACTCGCCCGCCGGTCCGGCGCTCGCCGGCAAGGGCGGCGGCGAGGGCGGCGCGATGGACCTGGAGAACCTCAAGCAGCTCACCGGCGCGACGCGGGAGCTGGTGCTCGGCGCGCTCTCCAACGCCATCTCGCACGTCTTCCTCTGGGCGCTCTTCTTCACCGTGGCGGTCCCGGTGCTCGCCTGGTTCGTCAAGGAGGTGCCGTTGCGCGCGACGAACGACGTCCCACCCGCCGACACCACCCCGGAGGACGAGGCCGAGGTCGCGCTCGGCAAAGCCCCCGTCTGACGTAAGGAAGGGGCCCCGGTTAACGCCTGGCGTTGTACCGGGGCCCCTTCTTAACACCACCAGGGGCGCGCTCAGGCGCGGCGGAACAGGGCGGTGAGGCGCCGCCAGAGACGACGCAGCGCGCCGGCCCCGGCGTCGGCGACGAGCGCGTCGGCCGTCGCGCGGGCGGCCGGGTCGAGAGCCGGGGTGGCCCGGGCCAGGTGCGCGAGCGACACCGCCTCCGGGGTGCGCCGGGCGGGGCCGGTCGCCACCTCGGCGAGCCGCCCGGCCACGAGATCGGCCACGTCGGCGCGTACGGCCGGGTCCACCCAGGCGGCGGTGACCAGGGCGAACAGTGCCGCCTCGGCCACCGGCCCCGGCTCGCCCCCGGCCAGGTCCCGCAGCACTCGGCGGCGGGTCGACTCCGCCCACGGCTCGTCGGTGCGGTGGTGCAGCAGGCCGAGACAGGCCCAGACCTGCGCGCAGCGCGCCCAGAGCGCGGGGTCCTGATCGCCGAGCACCCGGCCCAGCGCCGTGGACGGCGCCTCCGGTGGGTACGCCAGCAGGCCGAGCAGGTCGGCCAGGTCCAGCGTGGCGAGTCGGACCGCGGCGTCGTACGCGGCCGGCGGGTGCGCCCAGGCCGGGTGGGCCAGTTGCTGGAGCCGCCGCACCGCGTTCGCCGACGGGCGGGCGGTGTTCGGGGGCGGCGCGGGGAACTGGTCCGCGTCGGCCGGGGTTACCTGGCCGAGCCACGGGCGCCCGCGGCAGCACTCGGCGAGGTCGCCGTGCTCGTGCGTGTCGTCCGGGTGGTCGCGGACGAAGTCGGCGAGCGCCACCAGGTGGTCGACGTTCCCGTCGCGCTGGAAGCGCAGCCGGTGCGCGGTGTGCACGGCGCAGTCGAACGTCGGGTCCTTCGCCAGCGCCCGGTCGATCCAGCCCAGCGCCGCGTCGAGCCGGCCGTGGTCGGCGAGCGTGCCGGCGATGTCCGCGTAGATCGCCAGGTCGTCGGGGTCGAGCGCGACCGCACGCTCCAGCGCGGCGAGCGCGTCGGCGGTCCGGCCGGCGCTGCGGTACGCGTACCCGAGCCACACCTCGCCGAGTTTGCTGGGCATCGCGCGTACCCCCCGGGTGGCCCACTCGACCGCGAGGGCGACCTCGCCGAGGCGCCGGGCCAGCGCGGACGCCGCGCCCAGCAGGAGCGGGTGGTCCGGATGCACGGTGATCGCGTTGCGGGCCAGCGTCAGGTAGGGCAGCAGCGGCTCGCGCAGCCGGCGCGGAACCGGGTCGGGCGCGGCGGCGCAGACCTGCATGAGGATTCGCGCGGTGCGCTCCGGATCGAGCCGTTCCGGCAGGTCGGCGGCGGTCACCCAGGGTACGGCGGCCCATGGCGCACCAGGTGCGTAGCCGGTGGCGGCGGCCAGCAGGTCGAGACCCTCGGCGGGACGGCCGGCGGCGGCGAGCAGGTGCGCCCGGGCCACCACGGCGCCGACGAAGGCGTGCTGGCCGAGCGGGAAGAGTTCGACGTCACCGCCGCTGGCGGCGGCGAGCCGGGCGAGCGTCTCGTGCGCCTCGGGGAGGGTGGGGGAGCGGACAAGCGCGGCGGCGACGTGGTCCGCGGCGTGCCGGAGATCGCCCTCGCCCAGCGCCAGCCGGGCCAGCGCGAGTTCCTCCTCCGCGGAGAGCGCGGCGTCGTCCTCGGGCACGTCATCCTTCCCTCGCCGGGCTGGTCGGTCGGTCAGCCGGGCAAGCCTAGGGGATCTTGCCGCCGTGTGGTGATCCGGTGCGCACTGCTGCTCGTTGCATTGTTGATTCCGGCCCAAACGTGCAAGACTGAGCATCGAACGCGCGGCAATCGCGCAGAAGGGGGTGCGTGGTGACGCGACCAGGGGCCGGGATGGCCGCCGACATCGACGAGCAGCCGGCCGGCTACGAGCGCCTGCTCTCCACCGCGCACGCCACCGCGATCGCCCAGGTAGCGGCCGTCGTCGCGGAGCGGCGACCCCGCCACGTGGTCTTCACCGCCCGGGGCACCTCCGACCACGCCGCGCTCTACGCGGCCTACCTCACCGAGATCCGCCTCGGCCTCCCCGCCGGGCTGGCCTCACCCAGCGCGATCACCGTCTTCGGCGCCCGCCCCGACCTCTCCGACGCGCTTGTCGTCGGCGTCAGCCAGAGCGGCGGCTCACCCGACCTGACCGAGGTGCTCCGGGTGGCCCGGGCCTCCGGCGCGCTCACCCTGGCGGTCACCAACAACCCCGACTCGCCGCTCGTGGAAACCGCCGAGCTGAGCGTCGACGTGGCCGCCGGCCACGAGCGGGCGGTCGCCGCCACCAAGACCTACACCGCCGAGCTGCTCGCGCTGCTCATGCTTGTCGAGGGGGTACGCGCCGGCGGCGGCGTGCTGCCCGCGCCGGAGCGGGACGCGCTGGCCCGCCTGCCCGAGCTGGCCGCGCGGACGCTCGCCGACGACACCCCGGCCCGGCTCGCCCCGCGCTACCGGTTCGCCGCCCAGCTCGTCACCACCGGCCGGGGCTACGCGTACCCGACGGCCCGGGAAGCGGCGCTGAAGCTGATGGAGACGTCCTACCTGCCGGCGCTCGCCTTCTCCGGCGCCGACCTGCTGCACGGCCCGCTCGCCATGACCGACCCGGACGTGCCGGTGCTCGCCGTGGTCGGCTCCGGCCCCGGCGGCACGTCGATGCGCGAGGTGCTGCCCCGGCTCGGCGAACGCCGGGCCGACGTGGTGGTGGTCGGCTCCGCAGACGTCGGCGGCACCCGGATGGCGGTGCCGGAGGTCGACGAGCGGTACGCGCCGCTGCTCGACATCCTGCCGCTGCAACGACTGGCCCTGGCGCTGGCCCTGGCCCGTGGCGAGAACCCGGACGCGCCACGTGGTTTGAAGAAGGTCACGGCGACGATGTGAGCCAGGCGTGGCACGCTGTGGGGCGTGTCCACCCTCCGTGACCTCGCCGAGGAGCACACCGCGCTCCGGCCGGCCGACATCGACCACCTCCACCGGGTCGCCGGTGACTGGCAGCTCCTCTCCGACCTGTCCTTCGCCGACCTGCTGCTCTGGGTGCCGGTGGACGGCGACGGCACGTTCCTCTGCGTCGCCCAGGTCCGCCCGACCACCGCCCCGACCGCCTACCTGGACGACCAGGTAGGCCGCATCGTCGGCGGTCCCGAGGTGGCGCACCTGGAGGTCGCGCACCGGCAGGGCCGGATCTGGCGGGAGGGCGACCCGGTCTGGTACGGCGACGTACCGGCCCGGCACGAGGCCATCCCGGTGCGGCTGCGCACCGGGGACGGGGAGCACGGCGAGGTCATCGCCGTGGTCGGACGGGACACCAACCTCTCCACCGCGCGCACCCCGAGCCAGCTCGAACTGAACTACCTCACCACCGCCGACGACCTGGCCCAGATGATCGCCGACGGCACCTTCCCACCGCCCCGGCACCCGGGCGAGACCACCTCGGCGCCCCGGGTCGGCGACGGCCTGGTGCGGCTCGACGCCAACGGCAAGGTCACCTACGCCAGCCCCAACGCGCAGTCCGCGTACCGCCGGCTCGGCTACGCCTCCCACCTGGTCGGCGAGGACCTGGCCAAGCTGCACCGCAGGCTCGCCGGAGACCCCCTCGAAGGCACCGACGCGGGCAACGCGGTGCTCGCCGCGCTGCGCGGCGAGGCCCCACCCCGGCGGGAGATCGACGCCCGGGGCGCCACCATGCTGACCCGGGCGCTTCCGCTGATGCCCGCCGGCGTGCCGATCGGCGCGCTGGTGCTGGTCCGCGACATCACCGAGGTACGCCGCCGCGACCGCGCCCTGATCACCAAGGACGCCACCATCCGGGAGATCCACCACCGGGTGAAGAACAACCTGCAGACAGTCGCCGCGCTGCTGCGCCTCCAGGCCCGCCGGGTGTCCATGCCGGAGGCCCGGGTCGCGCTCGAGGAGTCGGTACGCCGGGTCGCCTCGATCGCGCTCGTGCACGAGACGCTCTCGCTGTCGAGCGACGAGGCGGTCGAGTTCGACGGCATCGTGGACCGGGTGGCAAGCGCCGCGACCGAGGTGGCCGCCACCGAGGTAACCGTCGGCATGCGTCGCCGGGGCAGCTTCGGCATCCTGCCGGCCGAGATCGCCACCTCGCTCGTCATGGTCCTCAACGAGCTGCTGCTCAACGCCGTGGAACACGGCTTCCCACCTGTCGACGAGGAAACCATCCCCACCCCGGCGGACACGCCGCGACCCGAAGTGGTCGTCTCGGTGCACCGGCTCCGCAAGCAGTTGCACGTCTCGGTCGCCGACAACGGCCGCGGCCTGCCCGGGCAGTTCGACGCCGACCGCGGCGGCAACCTCGGTCTCCAGATCGTCCGGGCGTTGGTCACCGGCGAACTGCGCGGCACCATCGAACTGCGCAACGGGACAGCCGGCGGCACCGAGGCGGTCCTCGTCGTACCACTGGCCCGAGGCACCACCGACCGCCTCACCGGGCGAGCAGGGCCACCGTGAGGCCCGGGCGGGGCCACACCTGACGGACCGTGAAGCCGTCGCGCAGCGCCTCGCCCTTGGCGCCGGGCACCTTCGCCAGCGGATCCGTCCGGCGTCCGGCGACCACGAGCCAGATCCGGTCCACGCCGGCCAGGCAGCGGGCCGGGTCGCCGCACTCGACGGCCCAGAGGCTCGCGTCCGCCCGCTGGTCGCGGACCGCGAGCACGTCACGCGGCAGCCGCGACCCCAGGTGGTACGCCAGGCCGAGATCGGGAAAGAGCCAGCCGTCCCGGGGTGAGTAGACGACCGCGTCGCCCGGCCGCTGTCCGGCGGCGATGATCCCGGCCACGCCCGCGTAGTCGACCGGGGCGCTGCGGGGCCACTCGTGGGTCCGGCGCAGCGCCGCCTGGTCGGGCAGCCCGAGCAACCCGGCCAGGACCACCACGGCCAGCGCCGGCCCGAGCCGTACCCCCGTTGGTGTGGTCCTGCCCGGTGCGGTTCTGTCCGGTGTGGGTTTGTCCGGTGCGCTCGCGGCCGACGCTGCCGTTGCCGGCGTTGGTCCGGTCGGGGTCGGGGTCGGTCGGGTCGGGGCTGGCGTTGGTCGGGTCAGGGCCGCGCCGGCCAGCAGGCAGGCGAACGGCACCGTGAAGATCAGGTAGCGGGTCACCCAGAGCGGCACCACCATGCCGGCGACGAAGAGCAGCAGCACCGGCAGCAGCACCGCGGCCCCGGGCAGCACCGCCCACCGGCCGAGCCGGGCCGCGCCGAGCGCCGCGAGCGCCAGCACGAACCCACCCACCACCGCGCTCTGCGCCAGCCCACCGGGCACCGACGCCAGATCCGCCAGTCGGGCCGGGTCCACCCAGTCGAGTTGCCGGCCGCGCTGCCCCCGGGCGACCAGCGCCAGCGGGGTGACGAGCACGATGGCCGGCACCAGTGCCACAAGCCACCGCGCGAGCACCCGCCCTGGCGCCGGCACCGCCCGACCCTCGCCGGCTGCCCCCCTCCGTTCTGCTTCAGGCTCGCCGGGCGGGGGCTCGTCAAGCGCGCCGGATCGGGATGCGCCCGATCGGGGTGCGTCGGGCCGGGGTGTGCCGGGCGGGTCGACGCCGGCGGCGGCCGGGCCGTGCGCGGCGGTCAGCAGCACCGCGATGGCGTGCGCGGCGAGGATGGTGAGCGCGATCAGATGGAGCAGTCCGAGCGCGGCGACGACGACGGCGTACCCGGCCCACCGCCGCCACGTCGGCCGACGCAGCGTCTCGACCAGCAGCAGTGTGGCGAGCACGGCGAGCAGCGTCGCGAGCGCGTACGGGCGGGCCTCCTGGCCGTAGCGCGAGGTGCTCGGCAGCACGGCGAACAGCAGGCCGGCCAGCAGTCCGGGCCGGTGGCCCAGCAACCGGGCGCCGAGGCGTGCGGTCAGCGCGGCGGTGGCTGCCATGGCCAGCGCCGAGGGCAGCCGCAGCGCCGCCGGCGAGGTGCCGGCCAGCGCGGTCCAACCGTGCATGAGCAGGTAGTACGGTCCGGTGGCGGCGTCGATGGTGTGGGTCAGCCGGACCAGGTCCGGCAGCGGGCGGGTGGCGGCGCTCCAGGTCGCCAGTTCGTCCCGCCACGGCTGCGCGTGCCCGATCCCAACCAGCGTGACCACAAGCGTGAGGAGGCCGGGGACCGCCCAGACCGCCCACCCCCGGACGCGGGACGGCGCAGGCTCGGCAGGCGCGCTCACACTTCGCAGCCTCACACGCCACCCCCACCCTCCCACCCCGCTCCGCCAACTTCCCCCGCCCCGGCCCGCCCCTAGCTCCCCTCTCACCCGTCGATCATGAGGTTGGCGGCACTGACACTCCGCTTTGTCGCCGCCAACCTCATGATCGACGGGGCGTCCGGGAGATCTTGGAAGAGTTCCGCCCCTGGAGGGGCCAATTGGTACCAAGATCTCCCTGCGACGTGGGTTGATCAAGGGTTTGCGTCGGCGGTGGGGGTGGGGGGCTTTCGTTGACCCCTTGATCACGGCCGTGCCCTGAGCTTGTCGCTGGGATGGGCTTGGTGTCCGGTCCGGTCCGGTCGGACGAGGGTGGGTCGGGGAGCGCCGGGCGGGCGAGGGTCGTGCCACGTGGCAGACGGCCGGCCTCGACCACGGGGCGGCGTACCCGCGTTGTCGGCGGCATTCCGCCTCACCCGGACACCGGGGCGGGGTGGGGCAGGTCACAAAAGGTGGGGGGTGGATGGACGTCGATCTCGGCGGGAGGCCCGTGATGTGGGATCACAGTGCCGCTCGGTGGCCGGGGACCCAGTGATGTGGCAGCATGAGGCACATGACCGCCGCTGTCGTCCGCCGCTTCGTGGCCCGCCGCCACGTCGACTACGGCCGCGTGCGCAGCGCGATCTGTCCGGCCCACTGACGACGCCCGACCCATCCGTCTCGGGCGCGTTCCGCGCCGGCCGTCATCGACACCGCCGTCCTCGGCCCTCCTGAAGGGCCGGCCGCGCCCGCGCTCCCAGGCACCGCAGCAGACAAACGGAGGACGCCGCGATGGCGGTCAGTAGCACCCCGACCCGCTCGGACCAGCCGGCTCCCGCCGCCCGGGCGCCCCGTCGGCCGCGTGGCGAGGGCCAGTGGGCGCTCGGGCACCGTGAGCCGCTCAACCCCAACGAGCGGATCAAGAAGGACGACGATCCGCTGAACGTGCGGGACCGGATCGAGAACATCTACGCCCACCGGGGCTTCGCCTCGATCGACCCGCAGGACCTGCGTGGCCGGTTCCGCTGGTGGGGCCTCTACACCCAGCGTAAGGCCGGCATCGACGGCGGGCGCACCGCCGTGCTGGAGCCGCACGAGCTGGAGGACGAGTTCTTCATGCTCCGGGTCCGGGTCGACGGCGGTCAGCTCAGCCTGGCCCAGCTCCGGGTCGTCGCGGAGATCTCCCGGGAGTTCGCCCGGGACACCGCCGACATCACCGACCGGCAGAACATCCAGTACCACTGGATCCGGGTCGAGGACATGCCGGAGATCTGGCGCCGGCTGGAGGCGGTCGGCCTGCAGACCACCGAGGCGTGCGGCGACTGTCCGCGGATCGTGCTCGGCAGCCCGGTCGCCGGGGTGGCCCGGGACGAGGTCGTCGATCCCACCCCGGCGATCGACGAGATCGTCCGCCGGTACGTCGGCGACAAGCAGTTCTCGAACCTGCCCCGCAAGTTCAAGACCTCGATCTCCTGGCTTGTCGACACCCCGTACGAGGCGAACGACATCGCGTTGCTCGGCGTCGAGCACCCGGAGCACGGCCCCGGCTTCGACGTCTGGGTGGGCGGCGGGCTCTCCACCAACCCGATGCTTGCCAAGCGGCTCGGTGTCTGGGTGCCGTTGCACGAGGTGCCGGACGTGTGGGCCGGCGTGGTGGGCATCTTCCGCGACTACGGCTACCGCCGGCTGCGTAACCGGGCCCGGCTGAAGTTCCTGGTCGCCGACTGGGGCGTGGAGCGCTTCCGGGAGGTGCTGGAGAAGGAATACCTGGGCCGGACGCTGCTCGACGGGCCGGCCGCGGAGCTGCCGGCGAAGCCGGTCGACCACATCGGCGTGCACCCGCAGCGCGACGGCGCCAACTATGTGGGTGCGGCCCCGGTGGTGGGCCGCGTGTCCGGCACCCAGCTCGCCCGGTTGGCGGACGTGGCCGAGGCGCACGGCAGCGACCGGGTGCGGCTCACGCCGTACCAGAAGCTCCTGGTTCTGGATGTGGCGCCGGAGCGGACCGAGGAGCTGGTGACCGCGTTGCGCGAGATCGGCCTGGAGGCCAGGCCGTCGGCCTGGCGGCGCAGCACGATGGCCTGCACCGGCATCGAGTTCTGCAAGCTTGCCATCGTGGAGACCAAGCGGCGCGGCGAGGAGCTTGTCGCGCGGCTGGAGGAGCGGCTGCGCGACTTCGACGCGGACATCTCCATCCACCTCAACGGCTGCCCGAACGCCTGCGCCCGCACCCAGGTCGCGGACATCGGGCTCAAGGGCCAGCTCGTGGTCGGCCCGGACGGCCGGCAGGTCGAGGGCTTCCAGGTGCACCTCGGCGGCGGCCTCGGCATGGCCGCGGGGCAGACCGCCGGCTTCGGCCGCAAGCTGCGCGGCCTGAAGACCACCGCTGACGCGCTTCCGGAGTACGTGGAACGGCTGGCCCGCCGCTACCTGGCCGGCCGGACCGACGGCGAGAGCTTCGCCAACTGGGTGATCAGAGTCGATGAGGAGGAGCTTCGATGAGTGACGCTCGATCTGCGCCTCTCTACTGCCCGTACTGCGGCGAGGAGGACCTGCGACCGCACGAGGCCGGGCACGGCGCCTGGGAGTGCCACGCCTGCGCGCGGGTGTTCTCGGTGAAGTTCACCGGCCTGCTCAGCCGGGCGGTGAACCGATGACCGGCCTGCTCTCCGCCGCCGGCCTGGGTCTGGTCGGCGCCGGCGAGGCCAGCCCGGCGGACCCGGCCCGGCGGGATCCGGAGGAGTTGCGGGCGCTGGCCGAGGAGGCCGGGCGGGAGTTGGCGGACGCGCCCGCGCTGGAGATCGCCAGGTGGGCGGCGGAGACGTTCGGCGAACGGTTCTGCGTGACCAGCTCGATGGCCGACGGCGTGGTGGCGCACCTGGTCTCCCGGGTCGCGCGCGGCGTCGACGTGGTGTTCCTGGACACCGGCCTGCACTTCCCGGAGACGCTGCGGGTCCGCGACGAGGTGGCCCGGCGGATGCCGGTGCGGGTCCGCTCGATCCGCCCCCGGATGACTGTCGGCCAGCAGGACGGCCAGTACGGGCCGCGCCTGTTCAACAGGTCCCCGGACGAGTGCTGCCAGCTACGCAAGGTGGAGCCGTTGGAGCGGGCGCTCGCCGGCTACGACGCGTGGGCTGCCGGGCTGCGCCGGGACGAGTCGCCGACCCGGGCCAACACGCCTGTGGTGGGCTTCGACGCGCGGCGCGGCAAGGTCAAGGTGAACCCGATCGCCGCCTGGACGCAGCGCGAGGTGGACGCGTACGTGGCCCGCCACGACATCCCGGTCAACGAGCTGTTCGCCCGGGGTTACGGCTCGATCGGCTGCTGGCCGTGCACCCGCCGGACGAAGGCGGGGGAGGACCCGCGGGCCGGTCGCTGGGCGATGTTCGAGAAGACCGAGTGCGGCCTGCACCTCTGACGGGCGGCGCGCCGGTGGTGCTTGTGGCGCACGGCAGTCGTGATCCGCGGGCGGCCGAGGCGACGCGGGCGTTGGCCCGGGCGGTGGCGGCCACCGGTCCGGGCCGGCCGGTGCTGCCGAGCTGGCTCGACCACACCGAGCCCGGGCCGGCTGACGTGCTGCGGCAGTTGGCCGCCGCCGGGCACCGGCGGGTGGTGCTGGTGCCGTTGTTGCTGACCGCCGCGTACCACCGGAAGGTGGACATCCCGGCGGCGGTCGCGGCGGCCGGCGCGGACCTCGACGTGCGGGTGACGGAGGTGCTGGGGCCGACCGGCGGCGCGGTGGACGGGCGGTTGCTGGCCGCCCTGCGGCGCCGGCTGGCCGAGGCCGCCGGGGAGGACGCGGACGCCGTGGTGCTGGCCGCGGCCGGCACCCGTGATCCCGCCGCGCGTGCCTCGGTGGGCCGGGTCGCCGCGGCGCTCGGCGCCGGACTGGGCGTGCGCTGCCGGGTCTCGTACGCCTCGGCCGCGCCTCCGGAGGTCGGTGGCGCGGTGGCGCGGCTGCGCGCGACGGGCGCCCGCCGGGTCGCGGTGGCCGCCTACTTCCTGGCACCGGGCCGGTTCCACGACGGGGTACGCGCGGCGGCCCGCTCGGCCGGCGCGGTGGCGGTCGCCGACCCGCTCACCGACCTGCCGGAACTCGCCGATCTGGTGCGCCGACGGGTGGACGCGGCGGCGGGCTGACCACGGTCCGGACAGCGGAACGCCCCGGCCGGGATCCCGGCCGGGGCGTTCCGCGTGTGTGTGGGTCAGGCGGAGTGAGCGCGCAACACCCGGAGACCGCCGCGGCGCTTCACCGCGCGGCGTTCCTCCTCGCTCATCCCGCCCCAGACGCCGGCGTCCTGACCGGACTCCAGCGCCCACTGCAGGCACTGGTCGGTCACGGGGCAGCGCCGGCAGACGGCCTTCGCCTGCTCCACCTGCAGGAGGGCCGGACCGGACGTCCCGATCGGGAAGAACAGCTCCGGGTCCTCGTCGCGGCAGACCGAATCGTGGCGCCAGTCCATGGCGGCAACACTCCTCATTTTAGTGGATGGCCAGATAACGCTTTGTTGCTATTCCTATATGCATCCGCATTGCCGAAAGGTGACGGTCAGCTTCCATCAATTCGGCGCTGCGTGAGCAGGCTGTGGGCCCGTGGACCTGCTGGAACAGCTCAACCGGACGAGCATATCCAGGCGATGTCCCGGTAACACGAGTTCGCTTGTGAATACTTTCACGAACTACAGCGATGTCAAGGGTGACGCTCGGAAAAACTCCGAACAGTGAGCGGGCTCACCACCCATTTGTCCCGGTTTGCGAGGGCTCTCGTTACCCGGCGTGCCACAGTCGAGGATCAATATAGTACGGTCTGCGTGACGATGCTGACATTTCCGGCACCCTTCCTCGGCGTGGCGGCCACTCACCCCTGTGCGGGCGGGGGTCCGCGTCAACCGACGGGGATACCCGAGACCTAGCAGATTACTCTCAGTGCGGCGGGTACGGATGTGAATCTGACTTTTTCCCGCTCGCCGAGATAGTCCCCATCCAGCTGGAACGGCAGCGGGCGGGCCGCGACCAGCGTGAACTCCTCCACATCGTGCAGTCGGAGCACCTGCTTGCCGTGCGGATCGGGCTTCCGGGAGAAGAACTGGGTCACTGTCCGTGCGGTGCTGGCCACCTTGAGCTGCCGGATGGCGAGCACATCGAGCCCGAGATCGAACGACGCCTCCGGGTTCGGGTTGATCTCCCGGTCACCGAGATAGGTCCAGGGCGCGGTGTTCTGGATGATCGCGGTGGCCAGCTCGGTCGCCGGCGCCTCACCCGGGCGCTCCAACGTGATCGGCGGATGGCGGCGGTCCGAGCCCACGAAGTACTGGCTGGCCGTGGACCGGAAGTAGAGGGCCGGGGTGGACACCCGGCCCCGCTTGCGGGCCTGCTCCACCCGGCGGATGACCGCCGCGTCGAGCCCGAAGCCGGCGCAGAACGTGAAGTACCTGTCGTCCGCCCGGCCCAGCCCGATCGTGCGCGACCGCCCCAGGCGCAGCCCCTCAAGGATCATGCTGGTGCCGTCCGGCCACTCCCGCGGCAACCCGAGCGCCCGGGCGAAGACGTTCGTCGAGCCACCCGGCACGGTGGCAAGCGCCGGCAGCCGCTCGGCCGAGGTCGGCCCGGTGCGGAACGTCGGCGGCTCGGCCGCCATCAGCCCGTTGACCACCTCGTTGACCGTGCCGTCGCCGCCGAGCGTGACGACCAGGTCGACGCCCTCCTGGGCCGCCTCCCGCGCCAGATCCATGGCATGGCCCCGTCGGCGGGTGTAGCGCACCGAGAGGTCGACTTCACTGCGCAGGGCCCGGACCAGCACGTCCCGGCTGCGCTCGCTTGTGGTGGTGGCCTTCGGATTGACCACCAGGACGGCCCGCATGGGCGGCACAATACCGCGCCTACCCACCGGTATCGTGGCGCCCGTGACGATCGACTCGGACCCGGTCCCCGTCCCGCTCCGCGCGGCGGTGCTCGTGCTGCGCGCCGAGGCGGTGGCGCTCGGACTTGTCGCGCTGTGGCTGATCTGGTCCGACCTCACCGCCGAGCGCGCCGACCTGACCTCGGCGCTGCTGGTGACCGCCTTCGCGGTCGCCGGGGCGGTCGCGCTCTGGGCGCTCGGCGGCGCGCTGTCCCGGCGGCGGTCGGGCGCCCGCGCGCCGGCGATCGTGCTCCAACTCATGCTGCTGCCCATCGGGTGGTACATGTTCTCCGGCGGCATGGGCTGGCTCGGGCTGCCGCTGATGGCGCTCGGGATCGGCGTCG
This sequence comes from Micromonospora marincola, assembly GCF_056150385.1. NCBI lineage: Bacteria > Bacillati > Actinomycetota > Actinomycetes > Micromonosporales > Micromonosporaceae > Micromonospora > Micromonospora marincola. Next base: position 255,192 of record NZ_JAXCFT010000006.1, read on the forward strand.
TCGGGCTGCTGGTCAGCGGCCCGACCAACCGGGCGCTCGGCTTCGGCGACCCGGCCGGCCGGTAGTCGCCGGCCCGTTCGCCGGTGTCGCGCGACGCGCGACCCGGACCGGTCAGAAGCCGCCGGAGCGGCGGGTCAGCAGCGAGATGGTGGCCCGGCCGTCGGCGGCCCGCGCGCCGGCCCCGGTGGTCAACGCGGTGAGCACCTTCCAGGCGAAGGACGACTCGGACGGGAGCGTGGCGCCCCGCACGGTCGGCACTGTCACCTCGACGGTGAGCGCGTCCTCGGTGACCGCGAAGCGGCACTCCAGCTCGGCGTCGCGGGTGGCGATGGCGAGCAGCATGGCGCACGCCTCGTCGACCGCGATGCGCAGATCCTCGATCTCGTCGAGCGCGAACTGGAGCCGGGCCGCCAGCCCGGCCGTGGCGGTGCGGAGCACACCGAGGTAACCGCCGTCGGCGGGCACGGTGAGGTGCACGACGTCGTCGTCCGTCGTCGGATGCCCGGTCAGTTGAGTCACGCCTCATCCCCCCGGTGCGGGACTCTACCCGGTCGGTCGGTCGAACGGGTGGGTACGGTCGTCGCCCGCGTGGCAAGATCGCCCAACGCGGCCCCGGCCAGCCGGTACGGCGTCCACTCGTCCATCGGCGTGGCGCCGATCGCGGCGTAGAAGCGGGCCGCCGGGTTCCAGTTGATCATCCACCATTCGAGCCGCTGGTAGCCACGCTCGACGCAGATCGCGGCCAGGGCGGCAAGCAGCAGCCGGCCGGCGCCGGTGCCCCGGGCGTCCGGCCGGACGTAGAGATCCTCCAGGTAGATGCCGTGCACGCCGGCCCAGGTGGAGAAGTTGAGGAACCAGAGGGCGAAGCCCACCGGCTCGCCCGCCGCATCCACCGCTACGTGCCCGAACAGCGCCGGCGTGGCCTGTCGACCGCTCCAGCTCGGCGCGTCTGACGCCGCGCCGCGACCTGGAACAGTCGCGAAGAGCGCCGCGTCGAGCTGCTCGGCGGTGAGGTGGCACTGCTCCGGGGCGCGCTCGTACGCGGCGAGTTCGTGCACCATGGCGACGACGGCCGGCACGTCCTCGGGACGTACCGGCCGGATCGTCGGCGCCGTGACGGGCGAGGTCACGCCTGCTTGGTCTCCCAGAAAATCTTGGAGATCTCGTCGATCTTCGAGAGCAGCTCGTCGGCCTTGGCCGGGTCGGTCCCGCCCTTGGCGCCGGCCGCGCCGGCCAGCTTGGTGGCCTCGTTGAAGAGCTGGTGCAGGTGCGGGTACTTCTCGAAGTGCGGCGGCTTGAAGTAGTCCGTCCAGAGCACCCACAGGTGGTGCTTGACCAGGTCGGCCCGCTGCTCCTTGATCAGGATGGCGCGGGTGCGGAACTCCGGGTCGGTGTTCGCCTGGTATTTCTCGCAGATCATTTTGACGGACTCGGCCTCGATCCGGGCCTGGGCCGGGTCGTAGACGCCGCAGGGCAGGTCACAGTGGGCGCTGGCGGTCACCCGGGGCGTGAGGATGCGAGGAAGGCGCATCAGGGTCCTCCATGGGATGTTTGCGATGATCGAAGACGACATTACTCCTGGAGATGCTTTCCAGCGGGCGGGAGGTGAAACCCGTGGAGCCCGTCCTGATAACCGGCCCGTCCATGTCCCCGACGCTGCGGCACGGCGACGCGGTGCTGGTCCGCACCGGTGGCCGCCCGATCCGTCCCGGCGACGTGGTGGTCGCGGTCTTCCGCAGCCGCCCCGACCTGCTCGTGGTGAAGCGCGCGGTCGAGCCGCGCGACGGCGGCTGGTGGCTGCGCGGCGACAATGCCCTGGTCACCGACGACTCCCGGGCGTACGGGGTGGCCGACGTGCGCGGCCGGGTGGTGGCCCGCTGGTGGCCCCGACCCGGTCGGATCAGAGGTCGGCAGGGGTGACGATGGATATGACCCCGCTCACATCGTGGGAGTGGGCGCGTGACTATGCTCGGAAAGTGCCCGGGTGACCCCCCGCACCGCCGCCCCGCCGGTCGCTGACCATCGCCGACCGCGCCGGCCGGTCCGTCTGCTCGACAGATCCTGGAGTCACCATGTCTGCGTCCACCCCGGACCCCGCTGATCCCGTCTTCCGACTGCACGTCGGCGGCAAGATGGCAGTCGCCTCGACCGTGCCGCTGACCAGCCGGGAAGATCTCTCCCTCGCGTACACCCCGGGGGTTGCCCGGGTCTGCGAGGCGATCGCCGCCGATCCCGACCTCGCCGACACCTACACGTGGGTGTCGCACACCGTCGCCGTGGTCACCGACGGCTCCGCCGTACTCGGTCTGGGCAACATCGGCCCACGCGCCGCGCTGCCCGTGATGGAGGGCAAGGCGGTGCTGTTCAAGCAGTTCGCCGGCGTGGACGCGGTGCCGGTCTGCCTGGACACCCAGGACGTGGACGAGATCGTCGCGGCGGTACGGGCGATCGCGCCCTCGTTCGGCGGGATCAACCTGGAGGACATCAGCGCGCCACGCTGCTTCGAGGTGGAGCGTCGGCTGGACGAGGCGCTGCCCATCCCGGTCTTCCACGACGACCAGCACGGCACCGCGATCGTGGTGCTGGCCGCGCTGCGCAACGCCGCGACGTTGCTCAACCGCAAGCTCGGTGACCTGCGGGTGGCGGTCAGCGGGGCCGGCGCGGCCGGGGTGGCGGTCACCAAGATGCTGATCGCCGGGGGCGTCGACCCGGCCCGGGTGGTGGTGTGCGACTCACGCGGCATCATCGGCCGACACCGCGACCTCACCGGCACCAAGGCCGAACTGGCCGAACTCACGAACGCCGAAGGTCGCCAGGGTGACGTCACCGAGGCGCTGCGCGGCGCGGACGTGCTCGTCGGCGTCTCCGGCGGCCAGATCCCCGAGACGGCGGTGGCCGGCATGGCCCCCGGCGGCATCGTCTTCGCGCTTGCCAACCCCACTCCGGAGGTGCACCCCGAGGTGGCCGCCCGGCACGTCGCGGTGGTCGCCACCGGGCGCAGCGACTACCCGAACCAGATCAACAACGTGCTCGCCTTCCCGGGCGTGTTCCGCGGCGCGCTCGACGCCGGCGCCACCCGGATCACCGAGGGGATGAAGGTGGCCGCCGCCGATGCCATCGCCGGCGTGGTGGCCGAGTCGCTGACCGCGGACGCGATCGTGCCGTCGCCGCTCGACCCGCGGGTCGCCCCCGCGGTGGCGGAAGCGGTCGCCGAAGCCGCCCGCCGCGACGGGGTAGCGCGCCGCTGAGGGTGTAAGGAGGGGGCCCTTCTTATCGCCTTTTGCATAGGAAGGGCCCCTTCTTAACGGCCGCTCAGCTTGTTACCGTGCGGATCATGCGTGCTGCCTATGCCTCGGCCTTCGACGCCGACAACCCGCTCGCCGCGCTCACCGTCGGCGACCGGCCCGAGCCGACCCACCCGCAGGACGACTGGGTGACCGTGCGGGTGCGGGCCAGCTCGCTCAACCACCACGACCTCTGGTCGCTGCGCGGCGTCGGCCTGACCGCCGACCAACTCCCGATGATCCTCGGCTGCGACGCGGTCGGCACCGGCCCGGACGGCAACGAGGTGGTCATCTACCCGGTGGTGCCCACCCCGGGCGACCCCCGCGGGGTCTCCATCCTTTCCGAGCGCTTCCCGGGCACGTTCGCCGAGCTGGTCGCCGTACCCCGGATGAACCTGCTGCCGCTGCCCGACGGCCTGTCGGCCACCGACGCGGCGTGCCTGCCCACGGCCTGGCTCACCGCGTGGCGGATGCTCACCACCCGGGGTCGGGTCGCCGACGGCGAGTCGGTGCTGGTCCAGGGCGCCGGCGGCGGCGTGGCCACCGCGGCGGTCGCGCTCGGCGTCGCGCTCGGCAAACGGGTGTACGCGACCAGCCGCGACGCCGCCAAACGGGAGCGGATCGCCGAGCTCGGCGCCACCGCGCTGGAGCCCGGCGCACGCCTGCCGGAGCGGGTCGACGTGGTGGTCGAGACGGTCGGCGCGGCCACGTTCGACCACTCGCTGAAGTCCGCCGCGCCGATGGCCCGGATCGTGGTCTCCGGCGCGACCGCCGGGCACGAGCCCAAGATCAACCTGCGCCGGATCTTCGCCATGCAACTGGAGATCCTCGGCACCTCCATGGGCACCCCGGGCGAGCTTGCCGAACTGCTGGCGTTCTGCGCCGAGCACAGGGTCCGGCCGGTGGTGGACCGGATCGTGCCGTTCAGCCGCATCCCCGATGCGTTCGCCCGGCTGCACTCGGGCGAGGTCTTCGGCAAGGTGGTCGTCGACCACACGGCGTGAGGCCGGCGTGTTAAGCGGGGCCCCTCCTCTACCGCAGGCGTTAAGCGGGGACCCCGCCTTACAGGTGGTCGTCGAGGGTGGCGATGCCACCCCGGGCGGCGTCGGTGGGGAGGCGGGTCTTCGCCGACGGGTCGCCGTAGAGCGACCAGCGGAGGAACTCGACAGTGGTGTCGGCGACCACCCGCAACGCCTTCCCGTCACCGAGCAGCGCCCGGCCGTGATCACCCTTCGGCAGGCTGAGCATCGCCTTCGGCCACGGCACCGCGTCGAACACCGCCCGGCCCGCCGCGTACGACACCACCTCGTCCGCCTCGCCGTGCACGAACAACTGCGGCGCGGCGGCGCCGGCGAACCCGGTGCCCACGCCGAGCGCCGTACCGGCGAACACGATCCCGGCGTCCAGCCGCTCGTCCCGGCCGGTGGTGAACAGCCCGATGGTGGTCACGCCACCGGCGCTGTGCCCGGTCGCGGCCACCCGCTCCGGATCCAACCGGCCGTGCAGCGGATCGCCCGCCGTTTCGCCGAGCGCGAGCAGCCGGGTCAACACGTACGACACGTCGGCCGGCTGGTTGAGCACGTCCAGCGGGTTGCCGTCACCACCCCGCGCGGTGTGCGGGAACCGCGGCGCGGCCACCACGAACCCGGCCGCCGCCCAGCGCGTCAGCAACACCTGGTAGTCCTCCGGCCGGGCATTGAGGCCGTGGCTGAACAGCACCACCGGAAACCGCCCGTCGGCCGCGCGGGCGGACCGCTCGGCGGTGCCGCCGGCCGCGCCCGTCGCCGGATACCAGAGCGTCACCGGCAACGGCCGCTCGCCGTCGCGGTTCAGCTTCAGCTGGCGTACGCCGACCGCGAAGCTCTTCGTGGGCGCCTTGCCGGCGGCGACCCGCGGCGCGGGCGTGGTGGCCTGCGGTGGGGCATCGGGGGCGGGCCGCCCGGTCGGGGCGGTCGGCTCCGAACAGCCGGACAGACCGGCGCCGAGCAGGGCGGCGGTGACCAGGGCAACGGGACGACGGCGCATGAACCCGATTGTGCCTCGCGGTTTAAGGAGGGGCCCCTGTTAACGCCTGCGGTAGAGGCGGGGCCCCCTATTAACACCCTGGGCGGGCGGCGGGGTGGTGGTGCGGTGGGGCGGGTCAGCCCGTCGGGCGGTCGCCGATCGAGGACCGGAGGCGGGCCAGGTCGGCGGCATCCTTGGCGCGTCGAGAGCGCTCGGGCATCCAGACCGGGAACATCTCCTTGAACTCGATCTGCGCGGTGACACTGATCACCGGCGCCACGAGTGACCCGATCCGGCCCGGCGGCGCGTCGAGCATCCCGTCCGGCAGGGGCGTGCCCGCCCACGGCCCGGCGCCGACGACCACCCGGCCGGCCGGATCCTGGTCCAGGTAGGCGAAGCTAAGCTCGATGTCGCCGCGAAGCAGGTCAAGCTGCTTGGTCGCCGGCATCCGTGGGTCGGGGCGCCAGCCCTGCCCGCCGAGCTGGACGGCCAACCGGTCGGCGTCATGCCGCCAGCAGTACCAGTCGACGTCGACGTGGGGGCGGCTCACCGTGCCGAGGTGGAAGTCCATCGCCCAGCCGCCCCGCAGCCATACCTGAATCCCGGCCGCACCGGCCAGCTCCACGACCTCCCGGATCGCACCCAGTTGCCGCTGCTCCAGCCCGTCCACCGGGCCAACGCTACCGCTCGATGGGGGTAAGGCGGGGGCCCCTCTTAACGCCTGCGGTAGAGGCGGGGGCCCCGCTTAACACCCACCTGTTAAGCGGGGGCCCCGCCTAACGCCGTGGGTGGCGGGGTGGCGGGTGGCGGGCGGGCGGGGGCGGGTGGGGTGGATCAGGTGGGGAAGTCGCGGGTCGCGAAGGTGGTGAGGCCGGGGACGGCGGCGTCGGCGGGGAGGCGGCGTAGGGCGGCCCGGTCGGCGTAGAGCGTCCAGCGCAGGAAGTCGGTCGTGGTGGCGAGCACCTGAGCGAATCCGGGCCGGCCGGGATTCAGGTATTCGCCGTGGCCCTGGCCGGGCAGGCCGAGGAAGGCGGCCGGCCCGAGGCAGCGGGCGTACGCGGCCCGGCCCACCGACTCCGGGACGATCGGGTCGGCGGCGCCGTGCACGAACAGCAGCGGGGCGAGCGGCCGGGCGAAACTGCCGGTAAGCCGGCCGCCGGCGATCACGATGCCGCCGCGCAGCCGGGCCGGGTGACCCGAGGTGAACATGCCCCACGTGGTGTAGCCGCCGGCCGAATGCCCGGTGGCGGCGAACCGGTCCACGGCCAGGTGCGCGCCGAGCGGATCCCGGGGCCGGGCGCCCAGGCGCACCAGGTATCGGATCAGCCGCCAGGCATCGGCCGGCTGGTTGCGGACGTCGTCGCGGGTGAAGTTCCGGGCGCGCAGATTGGTACGCGGATAGGTGGGCGCCACCACCACGAATCCGGCGGCGGCCCATCGGCTGGTCAGCGGGGCGTGCAGCGCGGGCAGGCTGCGCAGCCCGTGGCTGTGTACGACCACCGGGAACCGGCCGGCGGCCACCGGCGCACCGGGGCGGATCACCGGCCCGGTGGTCCCGGGCTCCGCCGCGAGTGCGGGGCCGGGTGTCGTCGCCGGTCGGGCCGTGGCGGGGCTGAGGGAGGCGGTCGCGGGGCTAGGGGAGACGGCCGAGTCGTTGACCAACGGCCCTGGGTCGACCGGATACCAGACGGTGACCGGCAGCGGCCGGAGGCCGTCCGGGTCGACGGTGAAGTGCCGCACGCCTACCGCGTACGGCTGGTGGGGCGCGGGGCGCATACCGGCCGGAACCGGGTCGGTCGTGGCGACGTCCGAGCCGCAGCCGGCCAACATCGCCGCCGCCGCCATCAGCACGGCGACCTGCCGCATCCCCCTCACCTCTGCACGGTAGGTGACCGAGCGGGCAACCCGCGCCCGCCGTCCGGACGGCGCGCGTCTCCACCGGCCGGGCGGGTTTCGCCGGAACCGGAGAACGGGGTGGTTCGACGCCGGCCGGGTGGGTCGCTGCCGGTAGCGCGGTTTCGCTAGGGTCACGCGCATGGCTGAGAACTACACCGATCCGAGCGGCAACACCGCGCAGTTCCGCGCCTTCGTGGACGCGCCCGAGTCGGCCGCCCCGGCGCCGGCACCGTCGCGGCTGCCGCTGTTCGCCGGCCTCGGCGTGGCCGTCGTGGTCGTCGTCGCCCTGGTCGCCTGGCTCGCGTTCGGCTGAGCCCCGGGACCGTCTCGACCCACACCGGTACGCCGAGGTGGCGGCATCGGCCCGGCAGCGATACCGCCAGGTCGGCGAAGTGGTGTCGATCACGCCGGGCGGAACGTGCCGATCACGCCGGGCGGAACGCGCCGATCAAGCCGGGCGGCGTCCGCCACCCCGGCGGAACGGTTCGGTCACGCAGAGTCAGGCGGCGAGCACGTCGCGGGTCTCGCGGGCGATCTCGCGCTCCTCGTCGGTGCCGACCACCAGCACGGTGACCTCCGCGCCGGCGGGGGAGACGACCCGGTCGCCCGTACCGTCGTTGCGGGCCGGATCGACCGCGATGCCGAGCCGGTCGAGCCCGGCCAACGACGTGGCCCGCACCGCCGCGGCGTGTTCGCCGACCCCGGCGGTGAAGGCGACCGCGTCGACCCGGCCGAGCAGCGCGTAGTACGCGCCCACGTAGCCGGTGATCCGGCGGCAGTAGACATCGAACGCCAGCGCCGCGTCCGGGTCGCCGGCGTCCCGGCGGGCCAGCACCTCCCGCATGTCGTTGACGCCGGTCAGCCCGAGCAGGCCGCTGCGGTGGTTGAGCAGGTCGTCGATCTCGTCCACGCCCATTCCGCCCTCGCGGCGCAGGTGGAAGATGATCGTCGGGTCGAGGTCGCCGCTGCGGGTGCCCATCACCAACCCTTCCAGTGGGGACATGCCCATCGAGGTGGCCACGCTCCGGCCGCCCCGCACCGCGCACGCGCTCGCCCCGTTGCCCAGGTGCAGCGTGATGGTGTTCAGCTCGGCGTACGGCCGGCCGAGCAGTTCGGCGGTACGCCGCGACACGTACGCGTGCGAGGTGCCGTGGAAGCCGTACCGGCGGATGTCGTAGCGGTCGGCGGTGGCCCGGTCGATGGCGTAGGTGGCGGCGGCCTCGGGCAGCGTGTGGTGGAACGCGGTGTCGAAGACCGCGACCTGCGGGGTGTCCGGCAGCGCCTCCCGGGCGACCCGGATGCCGGCGAGGTTGGCCGGGTTGTGCAGCGGGGCGAGCGGGACGAGTTCCTCGATCGCGGTGACGACGGCGTCGTCGATGCGCACCGGGGTGCTGAACCGTCGCCCGCCGTGCACCACCCGGTGCCCGACGCCGGCGAGCCCGGTGAGGTCGAGCCGGTCGAGGATCTCCCGGACGGCGCTCTCGTGGTCGGCCGGCCCGCCGCCCGGCTCACCGATCCGCTCGACGGTGCCCTTGTCGAGGACCTGGTCGCCGTCGTACAGCAGGTATTTGACGGACGAGGATCCGCTGTTGAGGACCAGGATGCGGCTCATTCCGACGCCTCCGCGGCGGCCTGGATGGCGGTGATCGCCACCGTGTTGACGATGTCCGGCACGGTGGCTCCTCGGGACAGGTCGTTCACCGGCCGGCGTAGGCCCTGCATGACCGGGCCGACCGCCACCGCGCCGGCCGAGCGTTGCACCGCCTTGTACGTGTTGTTGCCGGTGTTCAGGTCCGGGAAGATGAACACGGTGGCCCGTCCCGCCACCGGGCTGTCCGGCAGCTTGGTGGCCGCGACCTGCGGGTCGATCGCCGCGTCGTACTGGATCGGCCCTTCGACGAGCAGGTCCGGCCGGCGCTCGCGGACGAGCGCGGTGGCCGCCGCGACCTTCTCCACGTCGGTGCCGGCGCCGGAGCTGCCGGTCGAGTACGACAGCATCGCCACCCGTGGCTCGATGCCGAACCGGGCCGCGGTGTCGGCCGACGAGATGGCGATGTCGGCGAGTTGGGCGGCGTCCGGGTCGGGGTTCACCGCGCAGTCGCCGTAGACCAGCACCCGGTCGGCGAGCAGCATGAAGAAGACGCTTGACGCGACCGAGACGCCGGGCACGGTGCGGATGATCTCGAAGGCGGGGCGGATGGTGGCGGCCGTGGTGTGGGTGGCCCCGGAGACCATCCCGTCGGCTCGGCCGGCCCGCACCATCATCGTGCCGAAGTAGTTGGGTTGTGCCATGGTGTCGTGCGCCAGCTCGGTCGTCATGCCCCGGTGCGCGCGCAGTTTCGCGTACTCGGCGGCGAACTCGTCCCGCCACTCGCTCGTCGCCGGGTCGACCACCTGGGCGTCGCCGACGTCGAGGCCCAGCTCCCGGCTGCGCCGGACGACCTCGTCCGGGCGTCCGAGCAGGGTCAGCTCGGCGACGCCGCGGCGCAGCAGGACTTCCGCCGCGCGCAGGATCCGTTCCTCGGTGCCTTCGGGCAGCACCAGCCGGCGGCGGCGGGCCCGGGCGCGGTCGATCAGGTCGTTGGAGAACATCAGCGGGGTGACCCGCGCGGAGCGGGTGACCCGGAGCCGGCGGGCCAGGTCGTCGGTGTCCACGCAGCGTTCGAACGCGCCGAGCGCGGCCTCGACCTTGCGGGGGTTGGCGGTGCTGGGGCGGCCCTCGATCCGGCTGGACGCCTCGACCGTGTCGTAGCTGTCGCTTGTCACCGACAGCACGGCCAGCCCGGTGTTCATCCGTTCGACGAGCCGCATGGCCCGCGGGTCGGGCTGCTCGCCGAGGGTGAGCACCAACCCGGCCAGTGACACCTGCCCGGCCACGTGCGCGGCGCCGGCCGCCACCAGCAGGTCGGCCCGGTCTCCGGGGGTGATCACCAGGGCGCCGTCGGTGAGATGGTCGAGCAGGGTCGGCACGTGTGCCGCGCCGACCACGTAGTCGAGCACGTCGCGGTCCAGCGCGGCCGGGTCGCCGGTGAGTCGGGTGGCGCCCAGGGCCGCCGCCACCTCGGCCACCGTCGGCGCCGACACGGTCGGCACCTCCGGGATCGCGTACGCGGGGACCGGCAGCTCGGGCAGCGTCATCGGCCCGGGCACCCGGTTGGCGACCACCGCCACCACTGTCGTGCCGAGGTCGGCCAGGTCGTGGTACGCGCCACGCATCGCCGCCGCGATCGCCTCGGGCGGCTGCCCGAACCCGTCCACCACGGGCACCACGACGCTTCCGAACTCGGTCGCCAGGCGGGCATTGAAGGCCAGCTCGCGTGGGCCGGCGCCGTCGCCGTCGGCGAAGTCGCTGCCCACCACCACGACGGCGGGGCAGCGCCGCTCCACCTCCCGGTAGCGGGCCACGATCGTCGAGATCAGTTCTTCCCGCCGGCCGTTCGCGACCAGTTCGGTGGCCTCGGCGTACGTGGCGCCGTGCAGCTCGTCGACCGGCGACTCCACCCGGTAGCGCTCGGTGAGCAGGGCCAGGATCGGGTCCGGGCCGTCGCCGGCGACGAGCGGCCGGAACACGCCGATCCGCTCGACCTGCCGGGAGAGCAACTCGGCCAGGCCGAGTGCCACGGTCGATTTTCCCCCGCCCGACCCCACTCCGGTGAGGTACACGCTGCGCGCCACGACCTCACGCTACAAGATCGCCCGAAACCCCGCCCGGGTCCTTCGACCCGGGCCCGAATGCCCAAGATCATTAGAGCGCTGGGTTCTATTGTGGCTGGTCAGGTCCACCCCCGGAGGTGAAGCTTATTTTTTTCTTATCTACAATAATCCAGGTGGAAGGCCCGACCGAACTCATTCCCGTCGCCCCCGAGCCGCCTCCCGTCTTCGTCGACTCGACCGGCCGGAGGCGTCGGCGGCTGCGTCGGCTCGCCTACTGCGCCGGCGCGGCCGGGGTGCTCTACACCGTGTTGGTGGGGGTCAGCTTCGCCGGCGGGCCGGTCGCCCCCGAGTCCGTCATCCCGTTCGTCGAGGCGTCCGCGGAGGAGGAGCAGCCGCCGTCCACCCCGCCGGCGCCACCGACGACGACAGCGGTCCCGCCGCCCACGACGGCGGTGACGGTCGCGCCACCTCCCGCCCGTCCCGCTCCGTCGCGGCCGGCGGCCACCTCGGCCACCCCCGGCGGCGCGTCCAGCAGCGCCAGCCGCAGCGCCACCGCGTCCCCCCGGCCGACCGTGAGCCCTTCGCCGTCGCGGACGACCAGGCCACCGGCCACCACCGCGCCACCCACGTCGACGCCGACCACCACCCCGCCGACCACCACCGGTCCACCCCCCTTGATCGACCTGCCCGACCTGCCCGGCCTGCTCACCGAGCCGGGCCGGACCGCCGGTGAGTGAGGACCCCACCACCCGACTGGACCCGCGGCGCGTCGCCGCCGCCCGCCGGCAGCGCGCCGGGCGACGGTCGTCCGCCGCCCGGACCGCGCCGACCGTCGCCCTGGACGCCCGGCAGATCGCCGTCGCCCGCCGGTCCCGCAGCCGGCGCATCGTGCCGCGACCGAGCTGGCTGGTCCTCACGATGGTCTTCGTCATCCTGGGCGGCCTGCTCTTCGTCGAGGCGTACGCCAACTCCGCGTTCGTGCCCGGCGAACGCACCGCGCCGGGCACCCAGCGGGAGGTGCCCACCTCGGTGATCGAGGGCGGCCCGATCGTCAACGTCGGCGCGGAGGGCCGGACCCAGTCGCACGCGCTGCCGCCGCGTACCGTCGCGCTCACCTTCGACGACGGCCCGGACTCGCGATGGACGCCCGAGGTGCTGCGGGTGCTTGAGAAATACCAGGTGAAGGCGACCTTCTTCGTCATCGGCACGCAGGTGGTGCGCAACCGCGAACTGGCCAACCGCATGGTGACCGAGGGCCATGAGCTGGGTGTGCACACGTTCACCCACCCCGACCTCGCGGTCCTGCCCGGATGGCGGCGGGAGCTGGAGTACGCGCAGACCCAACTCGCCATCGCCAGCGCCACCGGGATCCGGACGTCGCTGCTGCGCTTCCCGTACTCGTCGAGCGCCGACGCCTACACCGACCGGGACTGGCCGTTGCTCCGGCAGGCCGGTGAGCTGGGCTACCTGACCGTGGTGAACGACGTCGACAGCCGGGACTGGGAAAAGCCCACGATCGACAAGATGCTCGCCAACGCCACCCCGGCCGGCGAAGCCGGCACCGTCGCGTTGTGGCACGACGCGGGCGGCGACCGGTCCGGCACCGTGGCCGCGCTGGACCGGTACATCCCGATGATGCAGCAGCGCGGGTACACCTTCACCACGATCAGCGAGGGACTCAACCGCACCTTCGCCGCGGCCGGAGTGACAGGCCCGTCGGGTGCGCAGGTGGCCGCTCCGCGCGCCGACAGGTGGCGGGGCGCCGTGCTCGTCGGCGCGGTGAGCGTGGCCGACCACATGTTCGAAGTGTTCGGCGTCTTCTTCATCCTCGTCGGGGCGCTCACCATCGGCCGCGCCCTGCTGCTCTTCGTGCTGGCCCTGCGGCACGCGGCCCGCCGTCGCCGCTCCGACTGGTCCTGGGGTCCACCTGTCACCGATCCGGTCTCGGTGATCGTGCCGGCGTACAACGAGAAGGAGGGCATCGCCGCGGCCGTCCGTTCCCTCGCCGGCGGCGACCACCCCGGCGGCATCGAGGTGGTGGTCGTCGACGACGGTTCCACCGACGGCACCGCCGACATCGTGGCGGCGCTCGGCCTGCCGAACGTCCGGGTGGTGCGCAAGCCCAACGGCGGCAAGCCGAGCGCGTTGAACACAGGCGTCGCGCTGGCCCGGCACGAACTCATCGTCATGGTCGACGGTGACACGGTCTTCGAGTCCGACGCGGTCCGCCGCCTGGTCCAGCCCTTCGCGGACCCGCGGGTGGGCGTGGTCGCCGGCAACGTCAAGGTCGGCAACCGCCGGAGCCTGATCGCCAAGTGGCAGCACATCGAGTACGTCATCGGCTTCAACCTGGACCGCCGCCTCTACGAGACGTTGCACTGCATGCCCACCGTGCCCGGGGCGATCGGCGGGTTCCGCCGGGAGGCACTGGCCCAGGTGGGCGGGATGACCGACGAGACCCTCGCCGAGGACACCGACATCACCATGGCGCTGGGCCGGGCCGGCTGGCACATCGTGTACGAGGAGAGCGCCCGCGCCTGGACCGAGGCCCCCGCCACGCTCGGCCAGCTCTGGAAGCAGCGGTACCGGTGGAGCTACGGCACCATGCAGGCGATGTGGAAGCACCGGCGGGCGGTCCTCGACAGTGGCTCGTCCGGCCGGTTCACCCGCCGCTGCCTCGCCTTCCTGACCCTGTTCGGCGTGCTGCTGCCGCTTGCCGCCCCGGTGATCGACCTGCTGGCCCTGTACGGGTTGTTCTTCCTCGACCGGACGGAGACGGTGGTGGCCTGGCTGGCGATGCTCGCGGTGCAGTTCGTCACCGCGGTGGTGGCCTTCCGGCTGGACCGGGAGAAGCTCGGGGTGCTCTGGGTGCTGCCCCTCCAGCAGTTCGTCTACCGGCAGTTGATGTACCTGGTTCTGCTCCAGTCGGTGGTCACCGCGTTGACCGGGGGCCGGCTCGGCTGGCAGAAGCTGCGGCGTACCGGAAATCTCGACGTGGCCGCGCAGCGCGGCGTCGCCTGACGGCCGATCACGCAGGTCACTCGTCATCCTCGTCGTCGAGGCGGGCCAGCCAGGTGGCGAACCGCTCGACCGGGGTCTCGAACTCCGGGTTCAGGTCGACGAAGTCGCGCAGGCGCTCACCCAGCCACTCCAGGCTTACCTGCTCGTCGCCCCGGCGCTCGACAAGTTCCTCGATGCCACGGTCGGTGAAGTACACGCCTCATCCTCTCGTCGGACGGCAGCGGCCCGCCCCGATGCCGGGACGGGCCGCTGCCGGTGGTGTCACGGGCGGGGCAGCGCCGCCTCGATCAGCGCGTTCTGCTCGACCTCGTGCATCTTCGCCGAGCCGACCGCCGGGGCGGCGGCGGACGGGCGGGAGATGCGACGCAGCCGCACCTCGGGCAGGTGCTCCAGCAGGTTGAGCGCCACGAACGACCAGGCGCCCTGGTTGGCCGGCTCCTCCTGGACCCAGGCGAAGTCCTCGGCGTTCGGGTACTGCGCAAGCGCGGACCGGACCTCCTCGACGGGCAGCGGGTAGAGCTGCTCCATCCGCAGGATCACGGTGTCGGTGACGCCCCGCTCCTGCCGGGCCTGGAACAGGTCGTAGTAGACCTTGCCCGAGCAGAGCAGCACCCGCTTGACCTGCTCCGGCGCCGGGGCGCCGGTGTCGGCGAGCACCGGCTGGAAGGTGCCCGTGGTGAAGTCCTCCACCGGCGAGACGCAGAGCTTGTGCCGCAGCAGCGACTTCGGCGTGAACACCACGAGCGGCTTGCGCTTGGGCGACAGCGCCTGGCGGCGCAGGAGGTGGAAGTAGCTCGCCGGGGTGGTCGGGATGGCCACCCGCATGTTGTCCTCGGCGCAGAGCTGGAGGAACCGCTCCGGGCGGCCGGAGGTGTGGTCCGGCCCCTGGCCCTCGTGACCGTGCGGCAGCAGCAGGGTGACCGCGGAGCGCTGGCCCCACTTCACCTCGCCGGAGGAGATGAACTCGTCGATCACCGACTGGGCGCCGTTGACGAAGTCACCGAACTGGGCCTCCCAGGCCACGAGCGCGTTGACGTTCTCCACCGAGTAGCCGTACTCGAAGCCCATCGCCGCGTATTCGGAGAGCAGCGAGTCGTGGACGAAGAAGCGGGACCGCTCGCCGTCGGCGGTGAACGTCTTCAGCGGCAGGTAGTCGTCGCCGGTGCGGGCGTCGACCACCGAGGCGTGCCGCTGGACGAACGTGCCACGGCGCGAGTCCTGCCCGGCGAGCCGGACGGTCACGCCGTCGTGCAGCAGCGCGCCGAACGCGATGATCTCGCCGAAGCCCCAGTCGATGTTGCCCTCGACGGACATCTTCCGGCGCCGCTCCAGCAACTGCTGGATCCGCTTGTGCGGGGTGAAGCCCTCCGGCAGGTTGACGTGCGCCTCGCCGATCGCCTTGACCACTGCGGCGTCGGTGGCGGTGTCGACCTGCGGCTCGGGCTCGTCCGCGCGCTTCGGCCGGCCGAGCTGGCGCGGCGTGGTGGCCGCGTCCCGGGTGGCCTTGAAGACCCGTTCGAGCTGCGCCTGGTAGTCGCGCAGCAGCTCCTCGGCGTCCTCCACGGTGATGTCGCCGCGCCCGATCAGCTCCTCGGTGTAGAGCTTGCGGACCGACCGCTTCGAGTCAATGATCTTGTACATCTGCGGGTTGGACATCGACGGGTCGTCGCCCTCGTTGTGCCCGCGCCGGCGGTAGCAGACCAGGTCGATCACGACGTCCTTGTTGAACGCCTGACGGTATTCGAAGGCGAGCCGGGCCACCCGCACGACCGCCTCCGGGTCGTCGCCGTTCACGTGGAAGATCGGCGCCTGGATCATCCGGGCCACGTCGGTGCTGTAGAGGCTGGACCGGCTGTATTCCGGGGCGGTGGTGAAGCCGACCTGGTTGTTGACCACCACGTGCACGGTGCCGCCGGTGCGGTAGCCGCGTAGCTGGGACAGGTTGAGCGTCTCGGCGACCACGCCCTGCCCGGCGAAGGCGGCGTCGCCGTGCACCGCGAGCGGCAGCACGGTGTAGCCCTCCAGCTTGAGGTCGATCCGGTCCTGCTTGGCCCGGACGATGCCCTCCAGCACCGGGTCCACGGCCTCCAGGTGCGACGGGTTCGCCACCACCGACACCTTGACCGCGTGCTCGCCGTCCGGGGTGGTGAACTTGCCGTTCTGGCCGAGGTGGTATTTCACGTCGCCCGAGCCCTGCGTGGACCGCGGGTCGAGGTGCCCCTCGAACTCGGAGAAGATTTTCTCGTACGGCTTGCCGACGATGTTCGCCAGCACGTTGAGCCGGCCACGGTGGGCCATGCCGATGACGACCTCGTCCAGCCCGGCCTCGGCGGAGGATTCCAGCACCTCGCCGAGCAACGGGATCAGCGACTCGCCGCCCTCAAGCGAGAAGCGCTTCTGGCCCACGTATTTCGTCTGGAGGAACGTCTCGAACGCCTCGGCCGCGTTGAGCCGGTTGAGCACGTGCTTCTGCTCGTCGGTGCCCGGCTTCTCGTACTTGCGCTCGACCCGCTCCTGGATCCAGCGCCGCTCCTCCGGGTCCTGGATGTGCATGTACTCGATGCCGACCCGGCGGCAGTAGGAGTCACGCAGCACGCCGAGGATCGAGCGCAGCTTCATCCGCTGCTGGCCGGCGAAGCCGTTGACCGGGAAGACCCGGTCCAGGTCCCACAGCGTCAGGCCGTGCTGGAGCACGTCCAGGTCGGGGTGCTTGCGGATCTCGAACTCGAGCGGGTCGGTGTCGGCCATCAGGTGGCCGCGCACCCGGTAGGCGTGGATCAGCTCGTGCACCCGCGCGGTCTTGTTGATCTGGCCTTCGCTGTCGACGGCCACGTCCCGCATCCAGCGCACCGGCTCGTACGGGATGCGCAGCGAGGTGAAGATCTCGTCGTAGAAGCCGCGCTCGCCGAGCATCAGCTCGTGCATGACCTTCAGGAACTCGCCGGACTGGGCGCCCTGGATGATCCGGTGGTCGTACGTGCTGGTCAGCGTGATGACCTTGCTGACCGCGTTCTCGGCCAGGGTGGCCTCGCTCATGCCCTGGTAGGGCGCCGGGTATTCCATCGCGCCGACGCCGATGATGGCGCTCTGCCCCTGCATCAGGCGCGGGATCGAGTGCACCGTGCCGATGCCGCCCGGGTTGGTGAGCGAGATGGTGGTGCCGGAGTAGTCCTCCATGGTCAGCTCGTTGCGGCGGGCGCGCCGGACCACGTCCTCGTACGCCTGCCAGAACTGCCGGAAGTCCATCTGCTCGCAGCCCTTGATGGAGGGCACCACCAGGTTGCGGGAACCGTCCGGCTTGGCCAGGTCGATGGCGATGCCCAGGTTGACGTGCTCCGGGCGGAGCATCGCCGGCTTGCCGTCGACCTCGGCGAAGGAGTTGTTCATCTCCGGGTGCTCGATCAGCGCCCGGACCATCGCGTACCCGATCAGGTGGGTGAAGCTGACCTTGCCGCCGCGACCGCGGGCCAGGTGGTTGTTGATCACGATGCGGTTGTCGACGAGCAGCTTCGCGGGGACCGCGCGCACGCTCGTGGCGGTCGGGACGGCGAGCGAGGCGTCCATGTTCTGGACGATCTTGGCGGCGACGCCACGCAGCGGGGTGGTGCCCGCGGCGCTCGCCGCCGGTGCCTTGGCGGCCGGCTTGGCCGGGGCGGCCTTCTTCGCCGGGGCCGGCTCGGACGCCTTCGCCGCCGGCCTGGTGGCGGGCTTCTCCGCCGGCTTGGTCTTCGCGGGCGCGGCCTTGGCCGGGGCGGCCTGCTCGGTGACCGTGGCGACGGCCTCCTGCTGTTCGGCCGGCTCCGGCTTGGCGGCCGGCTTGGCCGGCGCGTCCGGGCGCGGCGTGGCGGCGCCCGGCGCCGGCCGGTAGTCGGCGAAGAAGTCGTGCCAGGCCGAGTCGACGCTCGATGGGTCGGCGAGGTAACGCTGGTACATCTCCTCGACGATCCACTCGTTCGGGCCGAAACCCGCCAGTGGGTTCTCCTGCGATGTCTGCTGGGTCGACACGGCCGCTAATCGCCTCTTTCACGCGGTTGTGAATGTCACGCGGTGGGCCCCCGCGCCCGGTTCGCCGGGAGCACAGGGATCGGATCCCAGGCTACGCCGTGCGGTTGCCACAGGCATTCTCGCCTCCGCCTGGTGGCCCGTTTCACAGAAGATGCCACAAGTTGGGCAAACGCAGCGTGTTCCGCCGACTTCTGTAAGCGAGAACCCGTCTATCGAGAAGGCTCCGGCCGGTGACACGGAGTCACCGGCCGGAGCCTTGTCGAGCGGGGTGGGTCAGGAGATGTCGCGCCGCCGGATGGTGGCCACGCCGATCGCGCCGGTCACCACCGCGTACCCGATCAACACCGCGGCGCCCGCCCAACGCGGCGGGTTGCCCGGGATGTCGACGCCGCTCACCATCAGCGTGGAAGCAAGCGACGGCACCAGCAACTGGAGTTCGTTGATCCAGTCGCCGAACCGCGACGCCAACAGCCCGATGGCGATGGCCGCGCCGATGGTGCCACCCAGGTAGAGCAGGATGCCGGTCACGGTCGCGCCGATCTGGCTGCGGATCAGCACGCCGAGCCCGACGCCGAGCACCGACCAGAGCAGGTAGGCCAGCCCGTTCAGGGCCACCGCGCGCCACACCGCCCCGCTGCCGAGCTGCGTGTCGACGTCCGTGGCGTTCAGGATCAGCGGCGCGAAGATCAGGTTCAGCGCCGTGGTGACGATCCAGAACAGCAGCGCCAGCACGCCGGCCGCGGCCAGCTTGGCCAGCATCACCGCGGTGCGGTGCGGCGCGGTGAGGAACGTGGTGGTCACCGTCTGGTGGAAGAACTCGCTCGTCACCACCACGATGCCGAGCAGCATCACGATGAGCAGGCCGAAGAACTGGCCGTTCGTGTAGAGATTGGCGGCGATGCTGGCGGCGCTCGACACCGCCTGGATCTGGTCGGCCTGGTCGGCCGGCACATCGCCCACGTTGCCGCTGGCCAGGGCATCGGTCTGCAACCAGTTGAAGCCCAGCGCGAGCGCCCACAGCGGCAGGCTGATCAACCCGAAGATCCACCAAGTGCTCGTGGTGCGGATCTTGAGCAGTTCGGATCGGACAAGCGTCATCGGATCTCCGCCTTTCCGGCCGTCAGCTCCAGGAAGACCCCTTCGAGGTCGGGACGTTCGGTGGTCAGCTCGTGCAGCTCGACCTTCGAGGCCAGCGCGAGCCGGCCCACCGTCGGCGCGTCCACGCCGTCGACGAGCAGCACGCCGTTCGGCTGGGCGTCGACCGTGGCGGACTGCTCCCGCAACACCGCGGCCAACTCGTCCGCCTGCGGGGTCTGCACCCGCACCCGGGCGCCGTGCGTCATCGAGCCCATCACCTGGTCGACCGGCCCCTGCCGGACCAGCTTGCCGGCCGCGATGATCACCACGTCGTCGGCGAGAAGCTGCATCTCGGAGAGCAGGTGGCTGGAGACCAGCACGGTACGACCCTCGGCGGCCAGGCCCTTGAGGAAGCCCCGCATCCAGCGGATGCCCTCCGGGTCCAGGCCGTTGGCCGGCTCGTCCAGGATCAGCACCTGCGGGTTGCCGAGCATCGCGGCGGCGATCCCGAGGCGCTGCTTCATGCCCAGCGAGTAGCCCTTGAACTTGCGCTTCGCCGCCGGGGAGAGCCCGACCAGGGCGAGCGCCTCGTCCGCCCGCTCCTTCGGCAGCCCGGCCGCCGCGCAGATCACCCGCAGGTGGTTGATCCCGGTGCGGCCCTTGTGCGCGCTCGACGCCTCCAGCACCGCGCCCACCGTGCGCAGCGGATCGGGAAGGTCGGCGTACCTGTGGCCGCCGATGGTGGCCGTGCCGGCGGTCGGCGTGACCAGGTTGAGCAGCATGCGCAGCGTGGTCGTCTTACCGGCGCCGTTCGGGCCGAGGAAGCCGGTGACCCGGCCCGGCTCGACGGTGAACGACAGATCGTCGACCGCGCGGACGTTCTTGTATTGCTTGGTCAAGCCGGACACGATGATCTGGCCGGTCCCGGCACTGGGGCGTGGCTGCCCGTCGGACATCATTCTCCTCTCCTGCCCCGGCGCGCTTGACGCACGCCGGTGGGACGCCGTTGCGGGGGCGCCCCGCACAGCCTTCCAACCCGGCGCAAGGGGGTCAATCAGGCGGGATGCGTACACGCCGTCCTCCTCAGGGAGGAGATCAGGCGGTCGGCAGCGCGACCCAGGTGGCCCGCGCCCAACCCAGAAGCGCGCCGTCCGAACCGTACAGGCTTGTGTGCACCTCGGCCCTACGCCCCTCGACACCCACCGCGACGCCTGTGACCACGCACTCGTCGCCGGGGCGCGGCAGCGCCGTGACCTGCGCGGCGATCCGGCCCAGCACGTACGGGCGGCCGGCGGAGAGCACCGCCCATCCGCCGGGGCAGTCAAGCGCCGCCCAGACCGTCGCGGGCACCACCTCGGCCGGGGCGCGGAACGGCGCGGCGGTCCGCCCGTCCGGCAGCCGGCCGGGAAAGATCCGCAGGCCATCCGGGTGTTCCGGGCCGCAGACGTAGCAGCGGGGGAACGGGTGGTCCACCAGACCGGGGTACGCCCGCGCGGCCACCTCGGCGGTCGCCCGGTCCACCGGCGGCACCACCGCGTCCACCGGCTCGACCCGGTGTACCTGGGCGACCAGCCGGCCCTCCGGATCACGCACCTCGCCGTCGGCGGCGGTCAGCGGGGTGTCGAGCGGCGGCGGCCGGCGCAGCGTGACCTCCACCGGGCCGCGGTCGTCGACGAGCGCGGCGAAGATCCCGGCGCTCCAGCCGCCGTTGCCCGAACCGTCCGGCCCGTGGAAGCGGCCCTCGACAAGCATGTGCGCCTCCTGGTTCCACTGACGCCGACGCCGTCGCCGGTGGTCGTCCGGCAGCCTCGCACACGCGCCGCCCCGGCCCGCACGCCACCGCCGGCAGGCGTTCACCCGATCGACACCCCTCACCACCGGGTACGGCAACCCGGGGCACCTACACAGGAGCCATGGCCGTTCTGCACGCCGCTGGCGCACCCCTCACGACCAGCGGTTACACCCTGCTGATCGCCGACGACCCGACCCTTGTCGCAGCCGCGCAACGCCTGCGCCACGACGTGTTCGCCGGCGAACTCGGCGCCACCCTGACGCCGGGGACCGCCGGGCTCGACACCGACGAGTTCGACGCACACTGCGACCACCTGGTGGTGCTCCGCGAAGGCACCGACGAGGTGGTCGGCACCTACCGCCTGCTGCCGCCCGGCCGCACCGACCGCCGGTACGCCGACGGCGAGTTCGACCTCGGACCGCTGGACCCGCTCCGCGGCGACCTGGTCGAGGCCGGCCGCTCGTGCGTGCACCCGGACCACCGCACCGGCGCCGTGATCAACCTGATGTGGGCGGGCATCTGCCGCTACCTGCACCTGCGCGGCTCGCGCTGGCTCGGCGGCTGCGCCTCGGTGCCGGTCAGCGACGGCGGGACCGCCGCCGCCGAGGTGTGGACGCAGGTCGCCGCCCGGCACCTCGCCCCGCCGCCGCTGCGGGTGACCCCCCGCCGGCCCTGGTTCGCCGAGGCGCCGGTCACCGCCGTACCCGCCGCGCTCACCCCGGCGCGACGTCGGGCGCTGGTGCCGCCGCTGCTCCGCGGTTACCTGCGACTCGGCGCCTGGGTCGCCGGCGAGCCGGCGTACGACCCGGACTTCGGCTGCGCCGACTTCTACGTGCTCTTCTCGCTGGACCGGATGAACCCCCGCCACCTGCGGCACTTCCTCGGTGAGGTGGGACCGTGACGACGCTCGACGGTGCCCGCCGGCCGCACGGTGAGGGCCTGTGGCGGCCCGCCTCCGGCTGCGGCCCGACGTGCCTGCCGCCCCGGGCCGCCCCGGACGTGGCGCTGCCGCGCCGGGCCGGCCGGCTGCTCGGCGTACTCGGAATGCTCCTGGTCGGGGCCGGGATGGCCGCGCTGCTGCCGGTGCTGCCGGCGGCCGACCGGCAGGCCGCGCTGCGGGGCTGGGCGCGCTTGACGCTCCGCGCCTTCGGCGTACGGCTTGTGGTCCGGGGCCGGCCGCCACGCCGTCGCGCGCTGCTTGTCGCCAACCACGTCTCCTGGCTGGACATCCTCGCCGTGCTCGCGGTGTCGCCGGCCCGGATGCTCGCCAAGCGGGAGGTCCGGAGCTGGCCGGTGGTGGGCGTGCTGGCCGCCGCGGCGGGCACCGTCTTCGTGGACCGCTCCCGGCCACGCGACCTGCCGGCCACGGTCGCCCGGGTGGCCGACACGCTGCGTGCCGGGCATCCGGTGGCGGTGTTCCCGGAGGGCACGACCTGGTGCGGCGCGGCGACCGACTGCCGCCCCGCCCGCGGCTTCCGCCCGGCGGTGTTCGAGGCCGCGGTGACCGCCGGCGCGCCTGTGGTGCCGTTGAGCGTCGGCTACCGGTACGCGGGCGATCCGAGCACGCTTCCCGCCTTCCTCGGCGAGGAGACGCTCTGGGCCTCGGTCCGCCGGGTGCTGGCCGCCCGGGACCTGACCGCGGCGGTGACCGTGGCCGCCGCCCTGCACCCGGCCGGCGGGGCGGACCGTCGGCTGCTGGCCCGCGCCGCCGAGGCCGCGATCCACCGCGCCCCGCCCCACCGCGCCCCGCCCCACCGCTTCCCGATCCCGCCGCCGTCCCCGACCGGCCCAACACTCGACCTGGCCGCCTGACCGGCCCGCCCCACCCCCACCCCCACCCCTACCCCCACCCCCACTCCCGCCAACCCCCACGTCCTCATCGGTGATCATGAAGTTGGCGGTTCGGGGAAGCGCTCTCCGGCCGGCTAACTTCATGATCACCGCCTTGGGGTGGGGTTGGGTAGGGCGTGGGGTCGGGCCAGGAGGGTGGAGACGCGACACAGTCTTGTTCAGTCGCGATGTATCGCGTTATGCTCCTCGTGCTATCCGGCGTGCCGCGGCGGCACGCCATCGAGGGGAGGACGCCATGGCCGGTTGGACTGTCGACAGCCCGCAGCGGATCACGTTGGACGAGCCGGTCACCCGGCTGGATGTCCGGCTCGTCAGCGGCCGGCTCAACGTGGTGGGCACCGACGGCCCGGCCCGGGTCGACGTCACCCGGGTCAGCCGCCGGCCACTCGTGGTCGAGCTGCACGACGGCCGGCTGACCGTCCGGCACGACCGGGCCGTCCGCTGGCCTGGCGTGCTCTGGTGGCTGGGCCAGCTCCACCGCCGGTTCCGTGCCGAGGTGTCAGTCGCCGTGCCGGCCCAGGCGTCGGCCGACCTGCGCCTGGTGGACGGCACGCTTGTCGCCTCCGGACTGCGCCGGGACACCCGGGTCGACGTCACCTCCGGCCAGGTGACCCTGATGGGGCTGCGCGGTCGCACCACCGCCAAGGTCGTCTCCGGCCCGGTGGAGGCGATGGGCATCGGCGGCGACCTCGACCTGGAGACGGTCTCCGGTGAGCTGATCCTGGCCGACAGCGCGCCCGACCGGGTCCGCGCCCACGCGGTCTCCGGGTCGATCACCTGCGACCTGGACAACCCGCGCGGCAGCGAGATCCGGCTCAGCGCCATCTCCGGCAGCATCACCGTCCGGGTCCGCGAGGACAGCGACCTCAGCGTGCACCTGCACACCACCTCCGGCCGGATCACCAGCGGCTTCCCGCAGGTCGGCGCTGGGCAGCGTGGCTTCGGCGCGGTGAAGGACAGCCACGGCGTGCTCGGTGGGGGCGCGGGTAAGCTCTGGGCGTCCGCGACGTCCGGCAGCATCGCGCTGCTGGCACGCCCGGTCGCGGACGCCGACCACGTGGAGGACCTGCCGTGACCGCCGTGTTCAGCCACGGGCGGCTCCGGCTCTACCTGCTCAAGCTCCTCGACGACGGGCCCAAGCACGGCTACGAGCTGATCCGCCTGCTGGAGGAGCGCTTCCTCGGGCTCTACGCGCCGAGCGCCGGCACCATCTACCCGCGCCTGCAACGGCTTGAGGTGGAGGAGTTGGTCACCCACACGGCGGCGGGCGGGCGGAAGGTCTACGAGATCACCGAGGCGGGCCGCGCCGAGCTGCGGCAGCGAGCCGAGGAACTGGTCACCCTGGAGGCCGACATCAGCGCCTCCGTCGAGGATCTCTCCGCGCTTGCCGGTGAGATCCGCACCGAGGTGAAGGGGTCGGTCCGCGACTTGAAGCGGGAGCTGCGCGAGGTGACCCTGCAGACCCGGCAGGGCCGCTGGACGCCGCCGACCACCCGGCCCGGTGGCCACCGGGGGCAGGGGGGCGGTGGGAGCGGTGCGGGCGCGGCCCGTCCGGCCGAGTCGCCGCTGATCGCGGAGTTCGAAAAGCGGCTGGCCGCGTTCACCGTCGAGGTCGGCGCGCTGGTCCGGGCCGGACGGCTCAGCGACAACCAGCTCCGCACCGCGATCCGGCTGCTCGACGGCGCGCTCGACGGGCTGCAACGACTGCTCCGCTGAGCCTCACAGGTTGTTTCCAGCTACCGCCCAGCGTGACCGCAGCCGGAGCACGGATGATGGGTGCCATGGCGGCTACCCAGACCGAGGCCCGACTGCTCGTCGTCGAGGACGATCCCAACATCCTCGAACTGCTCTCCGCGAGCCTGCGGTTCGCGGGCTTCGACGTGGCCACCGCGACAAGTGGCAGCGCCGCGCTGCACGCCGCCAAGGACCACCGGCCCGACCTGGTGGTGCTCGACGTGATGCTGCCCGACCTCGACGGCTTCGAGGTCATCCGGATGCTCCGCGAGGGCGGTACGCGTACCCCGGTGGTGTTCCTGACCGCGCGGGACGCCACCGACGACAAGATCCGGGGGCTCACCCTGGGCGGCGACGACTACGTCACCAAGCCGTTCAGCCTGGAGGAGCTGACCGCCCGGATCCGGGCCGTGCTGCGGCGCACCGCGACCGGCGAGCAGGCCCCGTCCCGGCTCACGTTCGCCGACCTGGAGCTGGACGAGGAGACCCACGAGGTGCACCGGGCCGGCCAGCGGGTGCAGCTCTCGCCGACCGAGTTCAAGCTGCTGCGCTATCTGATGCTCAACGCCAACCGGGTGCTCAGCAAGGCGCAGATCCTCGACCACGTGTGGAACTACGACTTCCGCGGTGACGACAACATCGTCGAGTCCTACATCTCCTACCTGCGACGCAAGGTCGACAACACCCAGCCCCGGCTGATCCACACCCTGCGCGGGGTCGGGTACGTGCTGCGCAAGCCGGCGGCGTGAACGCCGTCCACGACGCGAAGGGGTGGGTGCGCAGCGTTCCGCTCCGGCTGAAGCTGGTCACCGCCGTGCTGGCTCTGGTGGCCGGCGCCCTGCTCGTGATCAGCGTCTCCACCGCCTACTTCCTGCACAACTATCTGGTGGGCCGGATCGACGGCGAGCTGAGCGACCAGCTCGACCGCGGCGTGACGGTGAGCCAGAAGAACTCGACCACGCTGCCGACCGACTACATGGTGGCGCTGTGGAGCAGCTCCGCCCAGCGCGGCGCCGCGCTCCGCGACGAGGCGCTGCAGGACCAGGACCTGCCGGCCGGCATCGAGGACCAGTCCTGGTACGACAGGCACGCCAACGGCGAGGCGTTCACCGAGGAGGGCGCCGACAAGCGGGTCCGCTGGCGGCTGATGGTCCGGCAGGACAGCGAGGACTCGTACCGGGTGATCGGGCAGAACCTCACCGATGTCGATCTTTCTGTGCGGCAGTTGCTCTGGATCGACCTTCTGGTGGGCGGGGCGGTGCTGATCATCCTGGCGTCGGTGGGCGCGGGCATCGTGCGTACCAGTCTCAAGCCGTTGGTGGAGATCGAGCGGACCGCGGCGGCCATCGCCGGCGGTGACCTGACCCGGCGGGTGCCCGACCCGGAGGAGGGGCGGCCGTGCCCGAACTCGGAGCTGGGCCGGCTCTCCCGGGCGCTGAACGCGATGCTGGCGCAGATCGAGGCCGCGTTCACCGCCCGGGCCGCCTCGGAGGCGGCGGCGCGCAGCGCCGAGGCGGGCGCCCGGGACGCCGCCGCGTACGCGCAGGCGTCCGAGGCGCGGGCCCGCCGGTCCGAGGAGCGGATGCGGCAGTTCATCGCGGACGCCTCGCACGAGCTGCGGACGCCGCTGACCACCATCCGGGGCTTCGCGGAGCTGTTCCGGCAGGGCGCGGCGCGGGCTCCGGAGCAGACCGCCGACCTGCTGCGCCGCATCGAGGACGAGGCGTCCCGGATGGGGCTGCTGGTCGAGGACCTGCTGTTGCTGGCGCGGATGGACCGGGAGCGGCCGATCGCGCTGGCGCCTGTGGAGTTGCCGGTGCTGGCCTCGGACGCGGTGGAGGCGGCCCGGGTGGTCGACCCGGACCGGCGGATCGAGCTGGAGCGGGAGCCGGGCGCGGGCCCGCTCGTGGTGCTCGGTGACGACGCCCGGCTGCGGCAGGTGATCGGCAACCTGATGACGAACGCGCTCACCCACACCCCGCCGGACGCCGCGGTGACGCTGCGGCTGCGATCGGAGCCGGGGAACCTCGCCGTCGTGGAGGTGGCGGACAGTGGTCCCGGCCTCACCCCGGAGCAGGCCGAACGGGTCTTCGAGCGGTTCTACCGGGTGGACGCGGCGCGGACCCGCCGGGCCGGCGGACCGATCAGCACCGGGCTCGGCCTGGCCATCGTCGCCGCGCTCGTCGCGGCGCACCACGGCACGGTGGAGGTGGCCGAGACACCTGGCGGCGGGGCGACGTTCCGGGTGAAGCTGCCGCTGCTGCCCGAGGCGCCCGAGCCGGGCGAGTGACTTACAGAAAACATTCAGGTGGATTCCAGGCTGGTGACAGTGCCACGGGGAAAGCTGTAGGCATGACCGACCACGAGACCGAGCCGCAGCGGTCGCCGGCACCTGCCGACGCCGAGCCGTCGCACCACACCGCCGAGCTGCCCCGCGTCCAGAGCGGGACATCGGACTCCACCCCGGCCGCCGCGTCGGTTCCGGCCGACTCCCCGGCCGCCGCGTCGGTTCCGGCCGACTCCCCGGCCGCCGGAACCAACGCCCACGCCGACTCCCCGGCCAGCCCGTACGCGACGCCGTCCGGGTCCTCGGCCGGCCCGTACGCCCAGCCCGCCGCGACACCGGCCAGCCCGTACGCCCCGCAGTACCCGACGACCGGCCAGCACCCCTGGTACGGGGGGCAGCAGCACGGCGGCTGGGCGCAGCAGGGCGGCACCGGCTACCAGTCGCCGCAGCACGCAGGCGGCACCGGCTATCCGTCGCAGCCGCACTCCGGCGGGCCCGTGCCGACCTACCAGGCCCAGCCCGGGCACCAGCCGTATCAGCAGCAGCACCAGCACCAGGCCGGGCAGCCGGTCCCGCCGTGGGGCCAGCCGCAGCAGCCGGCGCGGCCGAGCCGGGCCGGCAAGTTCATCGGCGCGGGCGCGCTGGCGCTGGCGCTGATGCTCGGTTCCGGCGTGGCCGGTGGCGCGCTCGCGCTCGCCATCGACGACGGCGGCGGCGTCACCCGCACCTACTCCGCCGCCCCGGTGATCGACAGCGCCGACCTGCCCAAGATCGCGGCGTCCGTACAGGACAGCATCGTCACGATCATGACGGACAGCGGTGAGGGCTCCGGGGTGATCCTCAGCGCCGACGGATACGTGCTGACAAACAACCACGTGGTCGCCTCCGCCAGCGGCGACACGGTGAAGGTGGTCTTCGCCGACGGCAAGAACGCCCCGGCGAAGATCGTCGGGACCGACCCGAAGACCGACCTCGCCGTGGTCCAGGCCAGCGGCGTGAGCGGCCTGAAGGCGGCGAAGTTCGGCGACAGTGACGGCATGCAGGTCGGCGACCAGGTGCTCGCGCTCGGCAGCCCGCTCGGCCTTCAGGGCTCGGTGACCGCAGGCATCCTCAGCGCCCGCGACCGCACCATCTCCGCCGGCGAGGGCGGCCAGCAGCAGGCCCCGCAGCAGGGCGCCAGCTCGATCTCGGGCCTGTTGCAGACCGACGCCCCGATCAACCCGGGCAACTCCGGCGGCGCGCTCGTCAACACCCGGGGCGAGGTGATCGGCATCAACACCGCGATCGCCACCGCCGGTCAGGGCAGCAACGGCAACATCGGTGTCGGCTTCGCCATCCCGAGCAACAAGGCCAAGGACGTGGCGGAGAAGCTCCAGCGCGGCGAGAAGGTCAGCCACCCGTCGCTCGGCGTCAGCGTGAACGCCGCCGAGGACGGCGGCGCGCTTGTCGCCGCGGTCACCCCGGGCAGCGCCGCCGAGAAGGCCGGGCTCCAGCGGGGCGACGTGATCACCAAGTTCGGCGACAAGGCGATCAACGACTCCAACGATCTGGTCGGCGCCGTGCAGGCCGGCAAGGTCGGCGACCGGGTCGACATCCAGTTCAAGCGAAACGGATCCGACGAGACTGCAACCGTGACGCTCGCCGAAACGTCATAGTTCCGAAGACCTGCCTCCCTCCCGGGCGGCGGGCGACAGAGCCAAGGGGGTTGGCTCCGTCGCCCGCCGCCCCTCCTCGTTTCTCACCCGGTGCGGGTGAGGGACGACTCACCCGCCGTTTACCTGGTGCCGGCTCGGGAACGCGTCGCCGGCCGGGTACGCCGGGGACCAACGGGGAGGGACGGGCAACCGTGAACCAGCCGCCGTCGGAGCGCACGCGAGCCGGACCCCTCCGGATCGCGATGGTGGTGCCGCCGTGGCTGTCGGTGCCGCCGCCCGGCTACGGCGGGCTGGAGAACGTGGTGGCCGGCCTGGTCGACGCGCTTGTCGAGCGCGGTCACGCGGTGACGCTGTTCGGCGCCGGCACGGAGCACGGCACCGCCGCCGAGTTCGTCTCCACCGGCCCCGAGTTGCAGTACGACCGGATGGGCGAGTCGTTGCCCGAGTTGGCCCACCTGGCGCACGTCGACCGCCTGGTGGACCCGGCCGACTTCGACCTCGTACACGATCACAGCACCATCGGTCCGATGGTGGCCGGCCGGCGTCGGGTCCCCACGGTGGCCACCGTGCACGGCAACCCCGTCGGCGAGTACGGGGCGGTGCTCAGCAACACCGACCGGGGGGTGGGCCTGATCGCGATCTCGCACGCCCAGCGCCTGGCGAACCCCGGCCTGCCCTGGGTCGGCACGGTGCACAACGCGATGCCGCTGCGGGACTTCCCGCACAAGCGGGAGCCGGGGGCCGGGCCGGTGCTCTGGCTCGCCCGGTTCAGCCCGGACAAGGGCCCCGACGTGGCGATCCGGGCCTGCCGGGCGGCCGGGCTGCCGCTCACCCTGGCCGGCAAGTGCAACGAGCCGGCCGAGCGCCGCTATCTGGAACAGGTGGTGGAGCCGCTGTTGGGCGACGACGTCAGCCTGGTGGTGAACGCGGGCCGCGGGGCGGTGCTGCGACTGCTGCTCGACGCCAGGTGCCTGATCATGCCGATCCAGTGGGCGGAGCCGTTCGGCATGGTGATGGTGGAGGCCATGGCGACCGGCACCCCGGTGGTGGCGCTGCGCCGGGGCGCGGTGCCGGAACTGGTCCGCCCCGGGGTCACCGGGCTCATCTGCGACCGCGCCGAGGAGTTGCCGGCGGCGCTGCGCGCGGCGGCCGACCTGGACCCGGCCGACTGTGTCGCGCACGTCGCGGAGAGCTTCTCGGTGGAGCGGATGGCCGTCGACCACGAGGCGGTGTACCGGGGCTTCCTGGCCGGGCGGGCTACGGCGGAGGGCCCCCGGGCGGTCGCCCGACTCGTCGCCGGGTGACAGGTCAGGTGCGGCCGGCCACGAGCGTCGCCGCGGCGGCATCGAGCTGCCGCGCGTACCCGGGGCTGATGCTGCCCTCGCGCCGACGTTCGGCGATCTTGCCGCGGAGCCGTTCCACCGCGGCGGTCACCTCGCCCTCGTCGCTCGCGGCCACCGCGTTGCGCAGCAGGTTGCGCAGGTCCACCCCGACGTCGCTGCGGATCTCACCGTCGGTCAGCCCGGCCTCGATCAGCCCGTCCACCCGCTCGGCCGCGTCGGCCGGCTCGCCGGCCGGCGCGGTCGGGCCGCCGGTGGTGGGCCGGCCGGTCGGCTCGGGCGGCGGCGTGGGGGCCGGCGCCTCGGGCTCGGGCGACGCGGTGGTGGGCGCCTCCGCCGGCCCGACGGTCGGCAGCACCCGCGGGGCGACCGGCTCGTCCGGTGTCAGCAGCGGCACCAGCAACGCGGCGGCGGCGACAAGCACCACGCCGGCACCGGCCAGCGCGAGGACCCGCCGCCGGCCCGGCGCGCCCGCCTCGGACGGCGGCGGACCGGACGGCGGTGGGCCGGACGGCGGTGGGCCGGACGGCGGTGGGCCGGACGGCGGTGGGCCGGACGGCGGTGGGCCGGACGGCGCTGGGCCGGACGGCGCTGGGCCGGACGGTGGTGGGCCGGACTGCGGCGGCGGGGCCGGCTGCGTCGAGGCCGCCTGGGGTGGCAGCGCGGGCAGCGTCATGGTCGGCGCCAGCATGGTGGCGGCCTGCGGGTCGGCGGGCAGTAGCTGGTCGCGGAGCACGGCCGCCACCCGGTGCGCGGTGGGCCGGCGCCGCGGGTCGCGGGCCAGGCAGCGTAGGCAGATCTCCGCGACCGGCCGGGGCAGCCCCGGTACGCCGTCGAGCCTGGGCGGCGCGCTCTCCGCGAGCGCGGCGCTGAGCTGCTCCCAGGTCTCCGCCGGGTACGGCGGCTGGCCGGTGAGCGTCTCGAAGAGCAGCACGCCCAACGAGTAGACGTCGGTGGCCGGCTGGGCCGGCGCCCCGTCGAGGCGTTCCGGCGCCACGTACGCCGGAGTGCCGAACGTGCCGCCGTCCTCGTCCTCGTCCGGCGCCCCGACCCGGGTGGCGATGCCGAAGTCGAGCACCTTCGCCCCGACGCCGGTCATCATCACGTTGGCCGGGGTGACGTCCCGGTGCACGATGCCGAGCCGGTGCGCCGCGGCCAGCGCCTCGGCCACCTGGGCGCCCGTCTCCACCGCGGCCGGCCAGGGCAGCGGGCCCTCGGTCAGCCGGTGCTCCAGCTCCTCGCCGCTGAGCAGCTCCATCACCACGAACGAGGTGATCGAACCGTCCGGCGCCACCGTCTCGCCGTAGTCGTGCACGGCTGTGACGTGCGGATGGTCGAGCTGGGCGGCCGAGCGGGCCTCCTCGCGCACCATGTCGCGGAACCGGGCGTCGGCGGCGAGCGAGGGGGCTAGGACCTTCACCGCCACCACCCGGTCGAGCACCTCGTCGCGGGCCCGCCAGATCACCGACATGCCGCCGGCGCCGATCCGGTCGATGAGCCGGTAACGCCGGGCCAGCAGGCGGCCGGCCTGGAGTGTCGCCATCACCTCGCACCTGCCTGGGCTCGGGAGCGCTATCAGGTTGCGGGAATGTGTCCGGGCTGTCAACGGGCGTCCGACTGCCGTCACACCCCGCGTGCCCGCAATGGCGAGGCGTGACCGAGGTGGCGGGCACCGACGACGCGGGCGGTCCGGCCGGCCGCATGCCAGGATGAGCGGCATGGCAGGCGGTCCGGTGGCGTTCGTGCTCGGCGGCGGGGGAGTGCTGGGGGCGGTGGAGGTGGGCATGCTGCGTGCCCTGTTCCGCGCCCGGATCCGGCCCGACCTGGTGCTCGGCACGTCGATCGGCGCGGTCAACGGCGCCCTGGTGGCCGCCGACCCGACCGAAGCGGTCACCGATCGGCTGGTCCGGCTCTGGGCCTCCCCGGAGGCCGGCGAGGTGTACGGCGACTCGGTCGCCCGGCAACTGCGCCGCTTCGCCGCGCGTACCCACCTGCACTCGCCGCGCCCGCTGCGCCGGCTGCTGGAGAGCGAGCTGGGCGAGGCGACCACGTTCGCCGACCTGACGGTGCCGTTCCGCTGCTGCGCCGCCAACATCGAGCGCGCCGCCGAACACTGGTTCTCCGCCGGGCCGGTGGTGCCGGCGGTGATCGCGTCCGCCTCGGTGCCCGGGCTGCTGCCGCCCGCCCAGATCGCCGGGCAGCACTACATCGACGGCGGGGTGGTCAACTCGATCCCGGTCGGCGAGGCGGTGGCGGCCGGGGCGAGGCAGATCTTCGTCCTCCAGGTGGGCCGGATCGAACGCGATCTGAGCCCGCCCCGCCGGCCCTGGGAGGTCGCCCAGGTCGCGTTCGAGGTCGCCCGCCGGCACCGGTTCGCCCGCGAGATGGCGGCGCTGCCCGACGGCGTCGAGGTGCACGTGCTGCCGACCGGCGGGCTGGATCCGCGCGACGACAGCCCGTGGGCATACCGGGACATGGCGGCGGTGGGGCGGCGGATCAGCCGGGCGTACACCGCCTCCCGCCGCTACCTGGACACCGCGCTGGAGCGCTGATGTCACTGCCACCCCGCTGGATCCGTCGGCTGCTGCTCGCGCCGGGCGTCGTGCTCCTCGCCGTTGCCGTGGTGACCACGCTGCCCGGCTGGGCGCTGCTGGCGCTGGCCGCCTCGCCGCTGGTGCCGGGGCGGCTGCGTCCGCTGCGGCTGCTCTGGATCGGCACCGTCTACCTGGTCTGGGACGCCGCGGCCCTGCTCGCCCTCTTCCTGCTCTGGCTGGCCTCCGGCTTCGGCCGGCACAAACGGTCCCCGGCCTTCCAGCGGGCGCACTACGTGGTCGCCGGCCGCTTCCTGCGGGTGCTGTTCTGGCAGGCCCGGTGGACGCTGCGGCTGAGCATCGACGTGGTCGGCACCGACCCGGACACCGCGCTGCCCGGCCGCCCCGAGCTGGTGCTCTGCCGGCACGCCGGCCCCGGTGACTCGTTCATCCTGATCCACGCGCTTGTGAACTGGTTCCACCGGGAGCCCCGGATCGTGCTCAAGGAGAGCCTCCAGTGGGACCCGGCCATCGACGTGCTGCTCAACCGGCTGCCCAACCGGTTCATCGCGCCCGGCCCGGACGGTCGGGACTCGGTGGTGCGGCAGATCGGGCACCTGGCCACCGGCCTCGACGACGACGACGCCTTCGTGATCTTCCCGGAGGGAGGCAACTTCACCCCGTCCCGCCGGCTGCGCGCGATCGCCCGGCTGCGCCGGCTCGGCCTGGAACGGATGGCGCTGCGCGCCGAACGGATGCAGCACGTGCTGGCACCCCAACCGGGTGGGCTGCTCGCCGCGCTCGACGCCGCGCCGGACGCCGGGGTGATCTTCGTGGCGCACACCGGCCTGGACCAGATGCTGACGGTCGCGGACGTGTGGCGGGAACTGCCGATGGACAAGCGGATCGTGATGCGGTTCTGGTCCGTGCCGCCCGAGGAGATCCCCGCCGGCAAGCAGGAACGCATCGACTGGCTGTTCGACTGGTGGGCCCGGATCGACAGGTGGATCGCGGCGAACCGGGACGGCGCGGCAGACGCCTGAGCGGCTTTCCCGACTGCTTCCGGCCGAGCGGCCCGAGCGCCGCGTAGGGTGCGCTGGTGGACCAGATCTGCGTGGTGACGACGGTGGTGGACGCCCGTCGGGTGGCGGACGTGTTGGCGGCTGCGGCCGTCGCCGGGCGCCTGGCGGCGTGTGCCCAGGTCGGCGGGCCGGTGGACAGCACCTACTGGTGGCAGTCGGCGATCCAGACCACCGCCGAGTGGTGGGTGCGGTTCAAGACCATGCCGGACCGGGTGGACGCGCTCGTCGACCAGCTCCGCGCCAGTCATCCGTACGAGGTGCCGGAGATCCTGGTGAGCCGGGAGGACAGCGGCAACCCCGACTACACCGCGTGGGCGCGCGAACACACCCGACCCTAGGTACGCCTACTCTGTCCGCCCGTCCCGCCGTGCACGAAGCTGGCGGGGTGGAGATCACCGGCTACCCCTGTCCCGGTTGCGGCGCCCCGGCCGACCTCGTCGCCGGATGCCGCGCCTGCGGCCGTCCGCCCTATCCGCCCGCGGCCGAGGTGGTCCGGCTGGACCGGGAGATCGCCGCGCTGACGCCGCGGGTGGACGCGGCCCGCCTCGCGTACCAGGAGTTGGCTGGCCACCTGTCCACGGCCCGGCAGCGGCGGGCGGCGCTTGCCGCCCGGATCCGCCTGGAGATCCCCGCGCCGCGCCCGGCGGCCACGGCCGTACCGATGCCGCAGGTGCGGCAGGTGCCGCCCGCCGCCGTGCCGGTCCGCCCCGGCGGCGCGGAGACCTCCACCCGGGCGGTGCAGGGTCTGCTCTTCGTCCTCGGTGGACTGCTGCTCGGCACCGCCGCGGTGGTCTTCACCGCGGTCGCCTGGGCCGCGTTCGGCGTGGCCGGCCGGGCACTGATCCTGCTGGCCGTCACCGCGCTGGCGCTCGCCGCGCCGCTGCTGGCCCGGGCGCGCGGGCTGCGCGGCACCGCCGAGACGATCGCCGCGGTCGGGCTGCTCCTGGTGCTCCTCGACGGGTACGCGGCCTGGTCGGTGAACCTGTTCGGCGTGGCCGGCTGGCCGGGCAGCCGGTATGCCGCGCTGGTCGGGGCGGTGAGCGCGGCGGTGGCGGCCGGGTACGGGCGGCTCGGCCGGCTCACCGCGCCGTGGTTCGCGGCGTGGCTTGTCGCGCAGCCGGTGCTGCCGCTGGCCGCGGTGGCGGCGAGGCCGTCGGCGGCCGGCTGGGCGATGGTCCTGACCGCGGTGGCGCTCGGCGACCTCGCGGTGGTGGTGGCCCTGCGCCGACGGATCGCCGGTGCGGTGTCGCGGCCCGGTGGCGTGGCGGCGGATGCCGCGGCACGGGCCGGGGTGGTGCTCGGCTGGTTCGGGCACGGCGTGGCGCTGGCCCTGGCGGCCGGCTGCGCGCTGGTGCCGCTGGCCGTCGGCCGGGCGGCCGGCGCCACGGTGCTGGCCGGTGGTCCGCTGCTGGTGGTGGCGCTCGTCCTGGTCACGGGCGCGTTCGCGGCGGGCGGCCGGGTGCTGCGCGCGGTGGCCACCGGGCTGCTGGTACCGGTGCTCGCCGTCGCGTTGCTGCGACCTGTCGCCGCCGTCCGTCCGGGGCTGCTGCTGCTCGCGGCCGGATTGGTGGTGGCGGCGCTTGCCGGAGCGGTGCGCGTGGTGCCGACGCGGGTGCGGACCGGCCCCCGGGTGGGCGCCCTGGCGGTGGCCGCCGGCTTCGGCCCGATCGCCGTGCTGCTGACCGGCGTGGTCGGCGCGGCCAGCGTGACCTCCTCGTTCCCGGCCTGGCAGGGCGGCCGGGACTGGCCGGTCCCGTCCTGGGGCTGGCAACTGTCGCCGGCACTGCTGCTCGTCGCCGGCGCGGTGGCGGTGCTGGTGCCCCGGGCCGCCCGGCCGCTGGTCGGGGTGGTGGCCGCCGGGCTGGCCGTCCTCGCCGCGCCGGCGGTGGCGACCACGCCCTGGCCGGCGGTGCTTGTGGCCGATCTGGCGGTGGCCGCCGCGTTGCTGCTGGGCGTCGTGGTCCGGCCGCGCCGGGGGTGGGTCACCGTGCCGGTGGCCGCGTCGATCGCCGCGCTGCTGGTCGGGCACGCGCTGCTTGTCGGCTGCGCCGCGCCGGCCGGGGCCGGCGCGGCGCTCGCGGTGACCGCCGTACTCGGCGCAACGGTGGCCGGGCTGGGCCGGCGCGGGTCGGGTGCGCAGCCGGTCGTCGCCGGGGTCGCGCTGGCCGTGGCGCTGCTCGCCGTACCGGCGGTGCTTGTCGTCGCGCTGCTCGGCCTGGGCGCGCCGCCCTGGTGGCAGCTTCGGGGCGGGGCCGCCGCCGTCGTGCTGCCGGTGGCCGCCGTCGTCGCGGTCCGCCGCCGGTGGGCCGACCTGAGCGGGTACGCCTCGACGGGGCTCGCGGTGGCGCTCGCCGGGATCGGACTCGGGCCGCTGGTCGTGGCGGGCCGGGAGCCGCTCGGGCTCTACGCCGTGGCGGGAGTGTGGCTGGCGCTTGCCGCCGGTGGCGGGGCCCGGCCGGCCGTCGTCGTGCGGGCGGTCGGCGGCGCGCTGGCCGGCCTGGCGCTGCTGGCCGTCGCCCCGGCCGCGCTTGCGGTGCTGGGGAGCCTTGTGGTGCGGCCCTGGTCCGGAGCGCCCGCCGGCACGGCGGCTCCGACGGAGACGGCGCGGGCCGGGTTGGCGTTGCTGCTCCTGGGCGCCGCCGCCGCGGCGTACACCCGGTTGGCGGCCGGTGTCCCGGCGGGCCACGCCCAGGTCGGGGCGGACCGCGCGCGGGCGGCGGGCGGCGCTCCGGTGGTCGGCCGGTGGCTGCCGGCGCTGGCCGGGCTGCCGTTCGTCGCGGTGGCCCTGCCGGTGCTGCTCGCGGCGGCCGGCACGCCCTGGCCTGCGGTGCCGGCGGCGGCGTTCGCGGCCGGGTTGGCCGCGGTGCTGACGGCCGCGGTGACCGGGGCCCGCCCGGTGGTCCCGGCGGTGCTGCTGCCGCTGGGGGCGGTGCTCGGCGGGTTCGGGTTCGCTGGGCTGCTGGCCACCCGCGCCGGGACGCTTGCCGCGCTGGGGGCGCTTGTGGTGGCCGGCGTCGTGGTGGGGGTGGCCGGCCACCCGGCCGTGGTCCGGCTCGCCGGCTGGCTGGGCGCCGTGGTCGCGGCCACCGGCTTCGCGGTCATCGCGCCGCTGGCCGCCGGCCTGCCGCTGCGTACCGCCGGGTTCACGGTGCTGGCCGTCGCGGCGGCGACCCTGCACGCGGCGCCGGCGCTGCGGGCCACCCCGCGGCTCGTCGATCTTGGACTTGTGGTCGTTCGCAGAACTCGCTATCCCGACATCGCAGGCGCCACAACTCCAAGATCGACGGAGCGGCGGGCGGAGCGGGGGGTGGAGGCGGCGGCGCACGGGGTGGCGCTGCTTGCGCTGCTGCTCGCCGGCGGGGCGCTGCGGTACGCGGCGGCGGTCTGCGTGCTGTGGGGCGCGGTGGTGGCGGTGCGGGCGCTGCGCCGGGGGGAGACGCCGGCCGGGCGGCGCCGGCTCGCGGCGGTCGCGGCCGGCAGTGAGCTGCTCGGCGGTTGGCTGCTGCTGGCCGCCGGTGGGGTGGCGGTGCTGGAGGCGTACACGGTGCCGGCGGCGGCGCTGGCCCTCGGCGCCGGCCTGGTGGCGCTGCGGCACCGACCCGGGTTGACCAGTTGGCTGGCGCTCGGGCCGGGGCTCGGCGCGGCGCTGCTGCCGAGCCTCGTCTCGGTGCTTGCCGCGCCCGACCCGCAACCGCTACGCCGGCTGCTGCTCGGCGTGGCGGCGCTCGGCGCCGTGTGCGGCGGGGCGGTTCGGCGCTGGCAGGCGCCTGTGGTGCTGGGCGCGGCGACGCTTGTGCCGCTGGCGTTGCACGAGCTGGCCCGCGGATGGGACCTGCTGCCCCGGTGGATCTTCCTCGGGCTCGGTGGGTTGCTGCTGATCGGCCTGGCGGCCACGTACGAGCGGCGTCGGCGCGACCTGACCCGGCTGCGTGCGGCGGTGGCGCGGCTGGGCTGACGTCGGTCGGCCGGTGGATCCCCGCGCCGGGCGGGGATCGCTCAGGGCGCGGTCGCCACCGGCCGGTCGGTGCGGTCGGCGAGGGCCGGGCGACGGGTCAGCACCCGCGGGCCGGCTTCCGTGACGGCGACCGTGTGTTCGGAGTGGGCGGTGCGGGAGCCGTCGGCGGAGCGGATCGTCCAGCCGTCCTCGTCGACCCGGATCTCGTCGGTGGTGCGGCAGAGCCAGGGCTCGATGGCGATGGCGAGGCCTGGGCTGAGCTTCAGGCCGCGGCCGGGTCGGCCGCTGTTCGCCACGTGCGGAGCCTCGTGCATGGTGCGCCCGATGCCGTGGCCGCCGAACTCGCCGTTGACCCGGTAGCCGTAGGAGTGTGCGACCTCGCCGATCGCGGCGGAGACGTCGCCGAGTCGGCCGCCGGGCTGGGCGGCGGCGATGCCGGCCGCCAGGGCGACCTCGGTGGCCTCGATCAGCCTCAGGTCGGCCGGGTCGGGGGTGCCGACGACGATCGAGAGCGCGGAGTCGGCCGCCCAGCCGTTGATGGTCACCGCCATGTCGAAGCTGAGCAGGTCACCGTCGCGCAGCACGTAGTCGTGCGGCAGGCCGTGCAGGACCGCGTCGTTGACCGACAGGCACAGCACGTTGCGGAACGGGCCGCGGCCGAACGAGGGGGAGTAGTCCCAGTAGCAGGACTCGGCGCCGCGCTCGGCGATCCGGCGGCGGGCGTGGTGTTCGAGGTCCATCAGGTTGACGCCGACCGCCGCGACGCCACTCAGTTCGGCGAGCAGTTCGCCGACGAACTGGCCGGTCACCGCCATTCGGGCGATCTCATCGGTGGACTTGAGCTCGATCACGGTATTTTTATACCACGTCCGTTCGTGCCGCCCGGAGCGGGCTATCCTGCTGCCATGGTGCGCCAGCCACTCACCGCCGAACAGGTCGCCGCAGGCCAGCGCCTCGGCGTCGCCCTCCGGTCCGCGCGAGCCGGCCGCAGCCTGGTCGAGGTGGCCCTGGCGGCCGGTATCTCCCCCGAGACGCTGCGCAAGATCGAGGCGGGTCGCCTGCCCGCGCCGGCGTTCGGCACGGTGGTCTGCCTCAGCCGGGCCCTCGACGTCCCCCTCGGCGACCTGGCCGACGTGTGGCTTGCCGACATGCGGGTCCGGCAGGCGTCCTGACCGATCGTGACCGATCCGGTAGGGGTAGCACCACCCCCGACCCGGGGGCTGGCGGGATTACCCAGAGCTACCGAATGTACCAAGATTGGTCACGGAGGGTCGCGCACCGGGTGTGACCCACGGCACCGGAGGGCGACATCGGATGAGTTCTTCGACGTTGACGGCATCGGCCACCCGGCGGGGCAGCGACTACGCGCGCCTGTCCCGCCGGGTCGCCGAGGCGGGGCTGTTCGACAGACGCCCCGGCCGGTACGCGGTCCGCATCGTCGGCACCCTCGGTGCCTTCCTGGCCGGCTGGGCGCTAGTGGCGGCGCTCGGCGACACCTGGTGGCAGCTACCGCTGGCGGCCGTGATGGCGGTGGCCACCACCCAGGTCGCGTTCCTCGGGCACGACGCGGGGCACCGGCAGATGTTCCGTCGGCGCGGGCCCAGCGAAGTGGCCGGCCTGGTCGCCGGCAACCTCGCCGTGGGGCTCAGCTACGGCTGGTGGGTGGACAAGCACAACCGGCACCACGCCAACCCCAACCACGCCGACGAGGACCCCGACGTCGGCGCCGGCGCGCTTGTCTGGACGTACGAGCAGGCGGCGGCGACCCGGGGCCTGAGCCGGTGGATGGCCCGGCGGCAGGCGTGGCTGTTCTTCCCGCTGCTCCTGCTGGAAGGGCTGGCGCTGCACGTGGCGAGCGTCCGGGCGCTCACCGGCCGGGAGTCGGACGGCCGGTGGCGGGTCCCGGTGCGGCACCGGGCCGTCGAGGCGCTGCTGCTCGTGGCGCACGGCATCGGCTACGTCGGCCTGCTGCTGGCGGTCATGTCCCCGGGCAAGGCCCTGCTTTTCGCCGCCGTCCACCAAGGGCTCTGGGGCCTCTACATGGGTTGCGCGTTCGCCCCCAACCACAAGGGCATGCCGATGCCCACCGCCGACGACGACCTCGACTACCTGCGCAAGCAGGTGCTCACGGCGCGCAACGTACGTGGCGGCCGGTTCGTCGACCTGGCGCTCGGCGGCCTGAACTACCAGATCGAGCACCACCTGTTCCCGAACATGCCCCGGGCCAACCTGCGCCGGGCCCAGCCGCTGGTCCGGGCGTACTGCGCCGAGCAGGGCATCCCCTACACGGAGACCGGGCTCGTCGAGTCGTACCGGCAGGGGTTGGCGCACCTGCACGACGTGGG
The DNA here is from genome assembly GCF_056150385.1 of Micromonospora marincola. NCBI lineage: Bacteria > Bacillati > Actinomycetota > Actinomycetes > Micromonosporales > Micromonosporaceae > Micromonospora > Micromonospora marincola. Next base: position 294,705 of record NZ_JAXCFT010000006.1, read on the forward strand.
GCGACCGCTGCGCGCGGGCTGAGCCCGGCGGGCCGGGCGGGGCGTCGGTGGGACGACCCCCGCCCGGTGTGGGCGCAGGCCGGTAGGGTCGTCGCATGGTGGACGGGCGTGACATGGTGCGGAGCGCGGCATGAGATTCGAGATCAGCAAGGTGCTTGACGCCATCGAAGGGCGGGTCTGCACCGATCCCGCGCTGGCCCGGGCCGTGGTCGACCTGGCCGAGGTGATCCGGTGGCAGAACCTGGACGGCGGCCGGCCGGCCAGCCTGCTGCGGCTCGGGATGGTGATCGACGCGCTGTCCCGGCAGATCGGTGAGGACAGCGTCCAGGTCTACGCGATCGTGCACCGGGCGCTGCTGTCCGACGCCGACCTGACCTCAAACGAGCGGATGGTGGTCCGCCGCTGGGCCGACGACGGCCTGGTCGAGGTGCTCGACCAGCCCGGGGACCGGATGCTTGAGGTGGCTGACCTGCTCGGCCTGCCGGTGCTGACCCGGGCCCGGCTGGACGGGCTCGTCGGCAGGTACCCGTGGCTCGGCCAGGCCGGCCGGGTGCTCGCCCCGGTGCCCGGCGCCGGCGGGCCGGTGTTCATCGCGCACGTCGGCGGCGGCCAGGATCCGAGCACCGGCAGCCGCTCGCCGGCCGGGGTGAAACTGCTCTCCCGCAAGTGGCGCTGCCCCGAGCCGGGGTGCGCGTTGTTCGGTGGGGGCGGCGGCGCCTTCGCCGACCTGGCCGCGATCGACCGGGTCCCGTCCGAGCAGCCGCCGCCCACGCTGCGCACCGGCGCGCCGACCTGCCCCCGGCACGGCAGCCGCCTCTCCGACGCCGGGCAGCGCCCGCGCAGCGAGGTGCTGGCGGTGCGGATCGGCGGGCTGGTGCGCAAGCGGTTCGTGCTCACCGAAGCCGACCCGGTGGCGGTCGGGCGGGCGCCTGACGGCCCCGGTGGGGTGCAGCTCGGCCAGTGGCTCAACGACGAGGCCCGGCGCTGGATCAGCCGCAGCCACGTCCGATTCGACCTGGGGCGCGCAGGCGAGGTGGTGGTCACCGACACCAGCACCAACGGCTCCGGCATCCGGCCGGGCGGGTCCATGGTCGAGACGGACCGCATCGCGCTGCCCCCGCAGCAGTCCCGGACGCTCGGCGAGGGCGACCTGATCGAGCTCTACCCGGGCGTGCAGGTGGGCCGGGCCGCCGAGACGACGAGCGACGCGACGTACGCCCCGAACTCGGTGATGGCCGAGGCGCCGACCATGGCGATGCGGCTGCCGCGCCCCTGACCCCGATGCGAAGGGCGCCGGGACCGTCGTGGTCCCGGCGCCCTTTTTCGAGGTACGGGGATCAGCCGGCCAGGACGGCGGCGAGCTGCGCCACCGCGTGGTCGATCTCGTCGGCGGTGATCACCAGCGGCGGAGCGAGCCGGATGGTCGAGCCGTGGGTGTCCTTGGCGAGCACACCGCGCTCCATCAGCCGCTCGCACGCCTGCCGGCCGGTCATCAGCGCCGGGTCGATGTCGACGCCGGCCCAGAGGCCGCGCACCCGGACGGCGACGAGGCCCTTGCCGAGCAGCCCGTCCAGGCCGGTCCGCAGCCGCTCGCCCAGCTCGGCGGAGCGCCGCTGGAACTCGCCGGTGGCGAGCAGCCGGACCACCTCGGTGGCGACCGCGCACGCGAGCGGGTTGCCGCCGAACGTCGAGCCGTGCTGGCCCGGCTGGAGCACCCCGAGCACGTCGGCGTTCGCGGCGACCGCCGAGACCGGCACGATGCCGCCGCCGAGCGCCTTGCCCAGCAGGTACATGTCCGGGACGACGCCCTCCAGGTCGCAGGCGAACGTCGTGCCGGTCCGGCCCAGGCCGGACTGGATCTCGTCGGCGACGAACAGCACGTCGCGTTCGGTGCAGACCTCGCGCACGCCGGGCAGGTAGCCCGCCGGCGGCACCACGACGCCCTGCTCGCCCTGGATCGGCTCCAGCAGCACGGCCACCGTGTTCTCGTCGATCGCCGCCGTCAACGCGGCCAGGTCGCCGTAGGGAACCACGGTGAAGCCCGGCGTGTACGGCCCGAAGTCGGCGCGGGCGTCCTCATCGGTGGAGAAGCTGACGATGGTGGTGGTGCGGCCGTGGAAGTTCCCCTCCGCCACCACGATGTTGGCCCGGCCCGGGGCGACGCCCTTGACCTGGTAGCCCCACTTGCGGGCGACCTTGATGCCGGTCTCCACCGCCTCGGCGCCGGTGTTCATCGGCAGCACCAGCTCCTTGCCGCAGAGCGCGGCGAGTTCCCGGCAGAAGTCGGCGAACTGGTCGTGGATGAACGCGCGGCTCGTAAGCGTGAGCCGGTCGAGCTGCGCGTGCGCGGCCCCGATCAGCGTCGGGTGCCGGTGACCGAAGTTCAGCGCCGAGTAGCCGGCCAGGCAGTCCAGGTAGCGGCGGCCGTCCACGTCGGTGAGCCAGGCGCCCTCGGCCGACGAGATCACCACGGGCAGCGGGTGGTAGTTGTGCGCCGTGTGGCGCTCCGCGTCCCGGACCGCCGAGGGCGTCCGCAGCATGTCGTCGATGATCACTTGATCGCCTTTCCCTGACGGAGTCGCAACGTGCAGCACTTCGGTCCGCCGCCGGCCTTACGCAGCTCGGACAGGTCGATCCCGATCGTCTCGTAACCCCGGTCACGCAGCTTCGCGGCCAGGTCGGTGGCCTGCGCCGGCAGCACCACGTGCCGGCCGTCGCTCACCGCGTTCAGGCCGAGCACCTCGGCGTCGGCAAGGGTGGCGTGGATGGCGTCCGGGAAGAGCCGGCGCAGCACCGCCCGGCTGCCCGCGGAGAACGCCTCCGGCAGGTACGCCACGGTCCGCTCGTCGAGCACGGTGAGCGCGGTGTCCAGGTGGTAGAAGCGGGGGTCCACCAACTGCATGGTCACCACCGGATAGCCGAAGACCTCCTGGAGCTGCGCGTGCGAGGCGTGCGCGGTGCGGAACCCGGTGCCGGCGAGCAGGTGCTCACCGACCAGCAGGACGTCGCCCTCACCCTCGTTGACGTGCTTCGGGTCGTACATCTCGAAGCCGGCGGTCTCGAACCAGGCCCGGTAGGCGGGGGCCTCGTCGGCGCGCTGCGGGTCGCGGAACTGCACCGCCATCGCCTTCTCGTCGATGACCGTGCCGCCGTTGGCCGCGAAGACCATGTCTGGCAGGCCGGCGACCGGTTCGATCAGTTCGACCTCGTGGCCCAGGTCGACGTACGTCTGCCGGAGCTGCTCCCACTGCCGGATCGCCAGGGCGGCGTCGACCGGGGCGGTGGGATCCATCCAGGGGTTGATCGCGTAGTCGACGGCGAAGTACGTCGGCCGGCACATCAGAAAGCGCTGGCGGGTGGCGTCCATCGTCATGTGGTGCTCCCAGGGTCGGGCGCGCCCGGCCACGGTCGGCCCACGGGCTGGCGCCGTGGCTCAACCGTATGCGCCCCGGTGCGACGACATCCACCGCGAGAACTTGCGTAGAGCAGCGAATCGTTGCGTGTGCGGGTCCAGCCCCAACGGTTCATTGCGTCTACGCTCGCTGGGCTGGCTCGCTGGCTGGCTGGCTCGCTGGCCTGCGCGCTGGGCTGGCTGGCTCGCGGCGCTTGTCGAGCCGGTTGGGCTCGCGCCGCTTGTTGGGCTGGCTGGGCTCGCGCCGCTTGTCGAGCCGGTTGGGCCCGTTGGGCCTCGCCACTTCGGCGAGGTGGCGGCATCAGACCGCTCTGGTTGCCGCCACTCCGGCGAACTGGCGCCCACGCCTCAAACTCCCACCAGCAGAGATGATTGTTCCGCTTGCTGAGATGGTCGGAGATCTTGGAAGAATTGTGCCCCTCTGGGGGCCGCTCGCTTCCAAGATCTCCCGCGAGCCGCGAGCCGCGAGCCGCGAGCCGCGAGCCGCGAGCCGGGTGGGGCGGAGACACACTTCGGGGGCGGCGAACCGCCGCCCCCGAAAGATGTGTTGCCCGGCCGGTGAACCACCGGAGTTGGTCGGGCTGCCGGCGCTGCCGGTGATCGCAACAGTGCCCGTCAGAATCGATCGGCAAACTGTGAGTCAAGCCACTCGCGGAACCGACTCACCCACTCGCCGTCCGTGGTCGGCCAGTCGAACTGCCCGGTCATCGCCACCACGCCGAGCACCACGGCGGCCAGGCCGACCACGATGCCGATCAACGCGTCGGTCTTGCCGGCCACGTGCCGGCGCCGGGTGGCGATCAGACCCAGCACGGCGAGCACCGCGCCGACCGCGCCGAGCCCGATGCCGTAGCCGGCCAGGGTGCCGGAGAGCACGAAGAGCGCACCGGCCACGGACACGATCAGGCCGAGCGTGGCGAGCAGGCTGGCCCGCGGTCGCTTGGTGGTGTACGGCTCCGGCCGGTCCAACCCGGGTTCCCGGTCGACCGGACGGTCCGGCCTGCCGTCCCGGTTCAGGTCCAGGGTGCGGTCCGCGGCCGGCTGGGTCACCGTACCGGCGGTCCGGGTGTCGGCCCCGGCGGTCCGGGTGTCGGTCACTGTCCCGGCGTCGCGGGTGTCGGATCCGGCGGTCCGGGTGTCGGTCATCGCTCCGGTGGTCCGGGTGTCGGTTCCGGCGGTCCGGGTGTCGGCCCCGGCGGTCCGGGTGTCGGTCACCGTCCCGGCGTCGCGGGCGTCGGCGCGCTCGGTCCGGCTGTCGGTCGCCGGGCCTGGGGTCCGGGTGTCGGTGTCCGGGCGGTGGCCGGTGAGCGCGCGGGCCGCGGCGCCCCGGTCGGCCGCGCGCCGCCGCGCGTCGTCGTCCGGCTCGCTCGCCGTCGCCGGGGCGGCGGTGCGTGCGTCGTCGGTCATCGTCGCGGCGTCCCGGGCGCGCTCGCCCTCGCTGGCCGTGGCCGCGCTGCGGTACGTGGTCCGCTCCGCGTCGCGATCGGTGGCGACCGGGGGGCCGGCCGTCGTCTCGTCGGCGGTCCGGTCGCGGTCGTCGACCACGCCGTCGCCGTTCACGTCGTCTCGCGCCGAGCCGTTCCGGCGGGACAGGATCTTCATGGTGGCACCTCCTTGTCCAGGCGCGGCGGCCGCGCATGACAGAAAGGAGGTACCCCGGCGCGCGGAAGTCGACACCCGGACGGGTGCCGACTCCCGCCGAGCGTCAGGACTGGGTGCGGGACCACTGCTGGTTGGTGCCGCTCCCACAGGTGTACTGCTGGACGTCCGCGCCGTCGCCGGTGGCGGAGTTGACCACGTCCAGGCACTTGCCGCTGTGCCGGGCCCGGAGCTGGAACCAACTGCCGAGCGCGGCCCACTGCCACTGCTGGTTGGCGCCGCTGCCGCAGGTGTACTGGATGATGTTGGCGCCGTCGGCGGTGGACGCGTTGGCGACGTCGAGACACTTGCCACTGTTGGCGTTGACGAGGCGGAACCAGCCGCCGCCGGCGTCCTGGAACTCCCACCGCTGGTTGCCGCCGCCGTTCCACGCCCACTGCTTGACCTCGGCGTTGTTCGCGGTGGAGTTGTCCATCACGTCCAGCACCCGGCCGCTGTGCCGGGCGGTGACGCGGTAGGAGGTGGGCGCGCTGCCGGTGACCGTCCCGGCGGCCGTGTCGGTCGTGACGGACGGATACCAGGTCAGGCTCATGCTGGTGGCGGTCGGGAAGCTGATCGGCAGCCACACGTACTGCGAGTCGTTGGCCGGCCCGCCCCAGGCCCCCGCCCATCTGTCACCCAGATAGAGGTAGCTGGTGGTGGAGGTGCCCTGGATCGGCAGCACGAAGGCCGGCTGGGAGCTGAAGGTGGTGTTGTTGCCCACGTCGGTCCAGCCGCTCCACGGTCCCGAGATGCTCGTCGCGGTGGCGTACCTGGCCTGGTTCGGGCTCCAGCCGGTCGCCGCCGACGTCAGCAGGAAGTAGGTGCTGCCCCGCTTGAACATCGCCGGCGCCTCGCGGGTCGCGCCGGCCCAGAAGTTGCCCACCAGGCCGGCGACGTTGAGATAGTCCGAGGTGAGCCGGTAGATGTGCAGATCGCGGTTCTCGTTGGCGGCCGAGATCATGTACGCGGTGCCGTTGTCGTTGTAGAGCGTGATGTCCCGCGACATGTGCTGCCCGAGCGGCCGGAAGCTGCCGTGGTAGGTGTAGTTGCCGTCCACCGTGGCCGACGAGGCGACGGCCGCCCGCGCCTCGTTGTAGTCAGACCCGTTCTCCTTGTGCATCCACATCACGAACCGGCCGGTGCTCGCGTTGTAGATGACCTTCGGCCGCTCGATGTTGGATCGTTGCAGCTCGGTGGCCGACGACTGGGTGAGGACGTTGTTGCGGAACTCCCAGGTGCGCAGGTCGGTGGAGCGGTAGACGGACACCGCCCGGAAGGTGTTGTCCGGATTACGGTTCTCGCCGAACCAGTAGTAGTAGTTGTCGACCTTGAGGACGCCGCCGCCGTGGGCGTGCACCACGGCGCCGCTCGTGTCGGTGAACTGCGTGCCGTTGGTGACGGTCACCGGCGCCGCCAGCGCGCCCGTGGGTGGCCCGACCACCGTCGCCACGGCCACGGCCAGCGCCACGCCGACCGCCAGGAGCCGTCCCCTTCTGCTCATCCGACCGTCCCCGGCATTGGGTAGCGCCCGCATGCCGGTCACCTGCCGCAGACCGGCGTGATGGCGGTGGGCGCCGTGCTTGACGCCACGTACAGGCCGAACGACGTCGAGGCGCCCGGGGCCAGCGTCCCGTTCCAGGAGGCGTTGCGGACCGCGACGTTCTGACCGCTGCCCTCCGCCACCCCGCCCCAGACCGTCTGGATGCGCTCGTCACCGGACCACCGCCACGACACGAGCCAGCCGCGGGTCGGCTCGGTCCCGGTGTTCCGCACGGTGACCGTGGCGATGAAACCGCCGTACCACTGATTGTCGATCGTGGCCGACGCGGCGCACGTCGACAGCGTCCGGCCCGGGCCGCCGATAAAGTACGGATCCCGCGTGCCGTGCGTGTCGCTGAACCGGAACCAGTAGTCGGTGCCGGGCGTCAGCCCGTCGATGGTCACGTCCCCGGAGCGCTCCGGCCCGGAGACGGCCTCGGCCACCGGATCGCGCCACGCGGTGGCGTCCTCCCGGCTGGCGAAGAGGGTGACGAGCATCGGCGCGTCGTAGCCGCAGGGCGGGAAGAGAATCAGCGAGTAGGTGATGGTGAGGCTGGTCATGGTGGCACCGCTCACCCGGCCGCCGACCGGCAGTGCCGGCGGGCACGTCAGCGTCGGGCCGGGCGTCGGCGTCGCGCCGGGAGTCGGCGTCGCCGCCGCGACGGCGGGCGGCTGGACGGTCGGCGGCTGGACGGCCCCGGCCGAGGTGGCCAGGCCGGTCAGGGTGAGCGCGGCGGCCAGAGCCGCGCCGAGCGTACGAAGCATCTGTTTCTCCTGCACTGAGAGCCCCGCCCCGCGGCGTGATCGGCGGGAATGGCGGCACGGCGGACTGCCGGAGAGGGACTGCCCGGCGCCGGGTGGCGCACCACCCCGCGCGTCACTCTCCTGCTGGATCGAGCGGCTCGCACCGGCTCCCGAGCGCGACTGGAGTCAGTCTGTCATTCGACAGGCGTCGATTCAACGGAGTCCCACGGCGTGGCCTGCGGGGGATGTGAGGCGAGAGGTGGTGCTGGGCGGCTAGTCGGGCGCGATGCCGTGGGAGCGGAGGATCTGACGCACGCGTTCGCGCGTGTAGCCGGTCACCCGCACGATGTCGACCTGCCGCATGCCGCTCCTGGATGCCTCCGCGATGGCTATCGCGAGTTGCTCGCGGGCCGCGCCGACCTTCTCCCGATCTTCGGCTGCGCGCTGGGCAGAGGCAGCGGCGGTGGCCTGCGCCAGGTGAAACGCGCGTACCGCATCCGCCAGTCGGTTGGCCATACCCTAGATGATCTCACTGGCCAAGTCAGAAACGACCTCACCCTACCCACCCTGTCCGACTGCGGGGACCCGGCGGCCGTCCGGATCGAGCTGTACACGGCGGACTCCCTGGACGGCTGCGCGTATACCTGCGACGCGCATGCCGCGCCCGCCGTCGCCGCGTTCGGCGGAGCCGGGCTGGCCGCGTACCCGGCGGGTCTGGAGCCCGGGGTGTCGCGGCCCTGCGGGCACGTGTACGTCTATCCGACCGGTGCCCTCGCCGACGACCTGGACCACCCGCGCTGGTGCGACCGGGACGGTTGCCGGCTCCGGGGCCAGCACCGCTCCCGTACCCGCCGGACGGGCCCCGACCAGCCGGCGGCGCTCAGGGTAGGGGTGGGGCTGGTGCGGGCGCTGCATCCCACCGCCGAGCCGATGGTGAGCCTGCGCGGCGCGGAGGCCGGCCTGCTGCTGTCGGTCGAGCAGGCGCGGGTGCTGCGGTACCGCCTGGCCCGCCTGCTCGACCTGGCGGCGGTCGCCCGGCGGGCGTGACGACGGCTGACTACGCTTGGTCCGTGCCAGAGGGACACACCATCCGTCTGTAGAAGGCGGTATGCGGACCGACAATCGGCTGTCTAGCAGGAGAAACGGCCGTTGGCTGTAGCCGCTGACCGCGCCCGGCCCCACCTCGGGCCCACATTGGCCACCCGTGCACACCCGTGCTCACCCGTGGTCAGCCGTACGTCGAGCCTGCGTCGCCCGGCGCTGCGGGGTGGCCGGCACCCCGGCGGAGCGGCGATCTTGGCGCACGTTCGGGATGGCAGCCGACCGCGTCGGCTTGCGGGGCGTGGGGGCGGGGCGCTGTACCTGTAGCCCGGCCGGCTGCACGAAGATCGACCGGCGGGCCACCGCGTCGCCCTTGTCGTTCAGTTGGTACACGTCGAGCCAGCACCAGCCGTCGTAGGTGATCCAGTCGAGCACCCGGATGACTCGGCACATGATCGGCTTGATGAACTGCACGCTGGCCGCGCGGGTCACGTACACCAGGTCGCCGGCCTTCGGTAGCTGCGGGCTCATCGCGGATCACCGGCCAGCCGCCAAGCCAGCAGCCGGCCACGCGCTGCCGCGTAGCGCGGGCACCAACCGTCCGGGCAACAGCGGTGACAGGTCTTTACTCGGTAGTCAGCGATTACGAACCAGGCCACCTCGACCAGGAACGGCACCTGGCGGCTCTCGATCACAACTCACCACCCGGCCAGTGCCCACGGTTGATCGGGATGCGGTGGCGGGCTCGGCAGGGCAGTTCCCCGCCGCAGCGGCACACCCTGCGCCAACGCTTCCAACTCCAGACCGGTCGGTGCCGGCGAGCCAGCGTCATCGCGGTAGCTATCAGGTAGTCGTCATAGCGGATCCGGTTCATCAGAACTCCCGGCGGTCAGGCCACGGTGGACCGTCAGGACGACGGGATCCACGCCGCCCTGACGGGGCTGACCTTCGTTTGCCGAACCAAGGGCAGCCACAGAGCAAACTACGTCACTATCTGACGTAGGTAAAGCCACAGCGCGTGACTCTCTTGCATCACTTGCTGACGATGGTTGGCGCATGGTCAGATGGCAGGGCCGAACCAAGGGAACGAAGCCATGCCCTCTGCACCTGCTGAATATCGACGCATTGCCGACGAACTGACCACGAAGATCAAGAGCGGCGAGCTCACGCCTGGGACGAAGCTGCCCAGCACGAGCGAGCTTGCCGATCAGTTCGGCGTCAGCGTGGCCACCGCATACCGTGCCGTCTCGCTCCTGCACGACCGGGATCTTGTCGTGGGGCAGCCGGGGCGCGGGGTCTATGTCGCAGGGGAGAAGTAGGCTCGCGTTCATGCGCCCTGCTCGTGCCATCGATGAGCTGACGAAGCTCAAGGCGGAGGCTCAAACCGCCGATCTCTTCCGCCAGCCCGCCGGACTGGACTCATGGAAGCCCCGAGTTCGGACGATCTTCGTTCGCGCTCTCGGCGAGGGCAACCACATCGTGGAGAGTTTCGACAGAGTCCAGTACTCGCCCAGCGTGATGTGGGGCGGGATGCCGGACTCTGTCTTCGATGAAACCCTCCGAGGTGGAGTTAACCAAGCTGTCGCACTGATCGATGCCGCCATCTACGAACTAGGCCTCATGGGCGGTGACGAGCCAGTGGACGAGCACGCGTACGACCCCGACCTCTGGGCGCACGTCAAGACCGAGGTAGAAGACGGGGAGTGGGGCAAGCTCGCCAGCCAGACGGCCATCTTCGTGGAGAACCACATCCGGACGTGGGCGGGTAACCCGAAGGATCGGAACGGCAACAACCTCGTCGGAAAGGCTCTCTACCTGGAGGTGTTCGGCGACGCCAGTGACTACCGTCTTGGCCGACAGGCCAGCGAGCGCGAGGGCTGGCGGTACCTCGGGATGGGCTTCGCCCAGGCGCTCAGCAATGTCGACCGGCACCGGATTCAGACCCGGGACGACGCCAAGCGGTACGCCCTCGGCGTGCTCGGCCTCGGGAGCCTGCTACTGACGCAGCTCCGGTACGAGCACGGAGACATCCTCCAGACGGTAGCGGAGTAGTCCTCACCTTCTGTGCGTCAGTAGGTGCTTCACCGTCATAGACTCCGCTGTCAGGATTGAACGAGAGGGCTCGGGCGTGGCGGCGGACAACTCGGCAAGCAGGCTGGCAGTGATCCTGGAGCAGGTGAGGCAACAGCCCAAGAGGGCCGCCATCGAGGTCTGGATGGAGATCTTTGGCGTGCCTGACCGTCTCGGCGTGCTCCAGAGCTCAGCCGACTTGGCCAGGCTTGTTGATCAAATGGAGGCGGAGGTCCGCGCTCTACCGGAGGATGAGGACCCGGATCATCTTCTGGCGTTTCTTCCCCAGATCCGCAACGTTGTTGATGGACTCTTGTACGTCGGCAGCGTCCATATGAATCACTTTGTCGATCAAGTAACAGGAGAGATGATCTACAGCGTTGGCGTCTGCGCGCGAGCGTTGCGGCGCAACGGCCACGCGGAACCGATGATCTCCGAGGACTCCTCCAACCAACTCGTGGAGGATGTCAGATCCGTCATTGATGCCGTGGTCGCCAGCGATCTACCGGAAGGCCTCAAGGAACTCCTGGTGGACCGTCTGAGGGGCGTAGAGACAGCGCTGCTCAGCGTCCGCATCGGCGGATACGCCAACGTCGAGAAGGCCATGGACGCCTTGACGTTCGGCGCGGTGCGGGCAACCAAGCCGGACAGCGAGGAGCGCGCCCAGGTCGGCGGCTGGCTCAGCCGGCTGTGGGGGAAGCTGGGCGAGCATGCGCAGGGAGCGGAGGCCATCGCCGCTACGGCCGCGAGCACGGCGGAGGTCGTCAAGGCCATCACCGGCGGATGAGAGGGCTCCCACTGCCCATCAACGCGGGGCCGCCCACCGGCAAGGCAGGCGGCCCCGAATCGACCGTTACGCGCGACCGCTACTCGGTAGCCTGCGCGGCCTTCCTACGGCGTACGACCTGCCGCCGGAACTCGTCCGCGTTCTATCCCGGTGCGGCTCAACCGAGCGGGCTCTGACGTGCCGGTGCCTCATGCCGCCGTTCCGTCCCGCCGTGCGGGGAGGTCAGCGTGCCGAGGGCAGTCCCAGAGCCTCGGGGTGTTGCTGGCACCGAGCGTACCTGGCCCCACCTGGCCGAACCAAGCGCGCGAGGGAAGTGGACCCATCCTCGAACCCGGCCCCACATCGGCCCCACATCGGCACGAGATGCCAGGTCTGGCCACCGGTTGACGGCGGTCACGTTCTCGCAGGCCAGTCGGCATGTCTGACCACTGGTGTCTATGCTTGGCACCTGTGCCAGAGGGACACACCATCCACCGGCTCGCCGCCCGGCACGCCGAGCTGTTCGCCGGCGACAAGGTGCACGCCGACAGCCCGCAGGGCCGCTTCGCCGAGGGCGCCGCCCGGCTCACCGGCACCGTCCTGGACCACACCGAGGCGTACGGCAAGCACCTGCTGCACCACTACGCCGGCGAGCTGACGTTGCACGTACACCTGGGGTTGTACGGGAAGTTCGCGGACGGGGCGGGGGAGCCGCCGCCCCCGGTCGGGCAGGTGCGGCTGCGCCTGCACAGCGACCGCAACTGGCTGGAGCTGCGCGGACCCACCGCCTGCGAGCTGCTCACCCCGCCCGAGGTGGCGGCGCTGCGCGGCCGGCTCGGCCCCGACCCGCTACGCGGCGACGCCGACCCGGACCGGGCGTACGCGCGGATCCGGCGCAGCCCGACCCCGCTGGCCGCGTTGCTGCTGGACCAGTCCGTGGTGGCCGGCACCGGCCTGATCTTCGTGACCGAGGCGTTGTTCCGCGCCGGGGTGCCCCCGCTGCTGCCCGGACGGGAGCTGACCCCGGCCGGCTGGGCGGAACTCTGGGCGGACCTGGTGGCGCTGATGGCCCGGGCGGTCGAGCGCGGCCGGATCGACACCGTGCGCGACGCGGACCTGCCGGAGGCGACCGGCCGGTCGCCCCGGGTCGACAGGCACGGCGGCGAGGTGTACGTCTACCGGCGAGCGGGCGCGCCCTGCCACCTCTGCGGAACCGAGGTGAGCCGGGGCTCGCTCGCCGGGCGGAACCTCTACTGGTGCCCCACCTGCCAGGCCGGCTGACTCACCCCTCGTCGAGCAGCCAGCCGGCCGCCTCGACGTTGCCGGGGAAGACCCGGTCGGCGTCGATGCTCCAGGCCAGCGTCTGCCCGATCGCCCAGCCGCGTACCCGCTCCCGGTCCAGGCCCAGCCCGGCGGTGAGCCGGTCGAGCCGATGCCGCACCGCCGCCGGGGAGTGGCCCAGCTCGGCGCCGCGAACCAGCGGCACGACCGCGAACTCCCGCTCGCCGACAAGCGGCTTCGGGTCGATGGCCAGCCACGGCTCGCGCCTGGCGGCCAGCACGTTGCCGGCGTGTAGGTCCTGGTTCACGAGCACCTGCTCGCCCTGGCCCGGCGCGAGGTCGGCGAGCATCCCGAGCGCCGCGTCGAGCAGCCTCCGCTCGTACGGGCGGTTGGCCCGACGCCACTTGACCGGCATCCGTTCGGCCCAGCCGGCGGCCTCCTCGGCGAGCGACGTGAACGGCGGGCCGGCCGGCACCCCCAGGCGGGGTAGCAGGCCGACCGCCGCGTCGAGCGCGGCATCGAGCGGCAGCGCGTGCAGCGGGGTGCCCGGGTCGCAGCGCTCGACCAGGAGCGCCCGCCGGTCGGCGTCGTGGGCGAGCAGCCGGATCGCGCCCCGCCCGGCCCAGTGCGCCAGCGCGGTCGCCTCGTGGACGCTGTCGCCGTCCGGGTACTGCAACTTCAGCACCGCCCGGGTGCCGTCCGGGAGCTGCGCCGGCAGGGCGAGCGAGGCGTACGCGTAGTCGAACGGCGGCCCGACGGCGGTCAGCTCCCACCGCGCCACGCACTCCGCCAGCCGGTCGGGCAGCTCCGCCAGCCACCCCCGCCCCACCGCTGTCCGCTCGGTCCACCGCAGCCCCGCCGGGATCTCCCATCGCACCCGCCCATCCTGCCCGATCGGCTTTGGGTGCAGTTGTTGTCGTCAGGGCAGCAACAACCGCACCCAAAGGCGAGGGGCGGCGCCGGCCGGCGGCGGTCAGGGGTGCCAGCCGGAGGCGGTCAGGGCGGCGCGGAGCTGGGCGACCACCTCGGCCGGGCGGTGCCGGACGTCGAACGCGGTGAAGCGCAGGATGCGGTCGCCCTCGATCCAGACCTGGTTCTGCCGGCGCAGGTCCGCCGCCCAGTGCCGCACGTCCATGTGATGCGCGCCGCTGCTGGCAGCCGGCCGCCACGATCGCCTGCGCCTCGTCGTCGGTACGCGCCCAGCCGGCCGCGTCCACAAGCGAGCGCGCCATGCTCGTACGATCCGGCCGGCCCACCTGCCGGTCGGTGGCGGACAGGTGACGCGCCCGGCGGACCCGTACCGCAGGCAGGCCCAGCGGCAGCCGGCGGATCAGGCCGACCGCGCGGCGCTGGTGCGGCACCAGGACGTCCACCGCGTCGTACCGCCATGCGCCGCGCAGCCCGCCGGCCCGCGCCGCGGCCAGGCCGGCGAGCACCGCGCCGTCGCCCGCCGCCAGCACCGCGACCCACCACTGCTGTTCCCGGGTGTACGGGCCGCCCGGCGCGGCTCGCAGGATCCCGCGGCACACCCGGTGCCAGCGACCGCTCACCAGCAGGTGCCGGACCCGGCCCGGCGACAGCACTTCTGTCGCCTGAACCCGAACCGTCGAGCGGGTGTTAAGCGGGGGCCCCGCCTATACCGGAGGCGTTAACAGGGGGCCCCGCCTTACGAGCCGGCGAGGGCGTCGACGGCCTTGCGGGCGGCGATCAGCACCGGATCCCAGACCGGGGCGTACGGGGGCGCGTAACCCAGGTCGAGCGCGGTCATCTCGTCCACAGTCATGCCGTTCCACAACGCCACGGCCAGCGCGTCGATCCGCTTGGCCGCCTCGGACCAGCCGACGATCTGCGCCCCGAGCAGCCGCCCGCTGGGCCGCTCGGCGATCAGCTTCACGGTCATCTGCCGCGCGCCCGGGTAGTAGCCGGCCCGGTTCGTCGACTCGGCAAGCACGGTGACGAACTCGAAACCGGCCTCGGCGGCGTCCCGCTCCCGCAGCCCGGTGCGCCCCACCTCCAGCTCGCAGACCTTGGTGACCGCGGTGCCGATCACACCGGGGAAGGTGGCGTAACCGCCGCCGATGTTGATCCCCGCGACGCGGCCCTGCTTGTTCGCGTGCGTGCCGAGCGGGATGTGCACGGGCATGCCGCTGACCCGGTGCAGGCTCTCCACGCAGTCGCCGGCCGCCCACACGCCGGGCACCCCGGGCACCCGCATCCGCCGGTCCACCCGGATCCCGCCGGACGGCCCGAGCGGCAGCCCGGCGGCCTCGGCGAGCGCGGTGTTGGGGCGTACGCCGAGACCCAGCACCACGATGTCGGCCGGGATCGGCCCCTCGTCGGTGACCACCGCGGCGATCCGCCCGTCCCGTTCGGTCAGGCCGGTGACGGTCAGCCCGGTGCGGATGCCGATGCCGGTGCCGCGCATCGCCTCGGCCACCAGCTCGCCCATGTCCGGGTCGACGGTGGCCATCGGCTGCGCGGCCTGCTCGACCAGTTGGACGGAGAGCCCGCGGTAGACGAGCGCCTCGGCCATCTCGACGCCGACGTAGCCGCCGCCGACCACCACCGCGTGCCGCGGCCGGGGCTCGCGTTCCAGCCAGTCGCGCACCGCCTCGCCGTCGTCGAGGGTCTGCACGCCGAACACCCCGGCCACGTCGTCGCGCGCCCACTCCGGCTGCACCGGGGTGGCGCCGGTGGCGTACACCAGGGTGTCGAAGCCGGCGCGGACCTCGCCGCCGCCGTCCAGGTCCCGGGCGACCACCTCGCGGCGGCCCAGGTCGATGGCGGTCACCTCGTGGCGCATCCGGACGTCGATGTCGTACTCGTCGTGGAAGGCCGCCGGGGTGCGGGCGACGAGTTGGTCACGCTCCGGGACCAGGCCGCCGATCCAGTAGGGGATGCCGCAGGCCGAGTAGGAGGTGAAGTGCCCCCGCTCGAAGGCGGTGATCTCCAGGTCGGCCCGGCCGCGGCGGCGTCGCGCCTGCGACGCCGCCGACATGCCGGCGGCGTCGCCGCCGATGACGATCATCCGTTCCGCCACGCCGCTCATCCTGTCACGCCCGGCCCGCGCCGCGGGCCGGCTCAACCACGGGTCTGCCGGGCCACGTCCGCGACCACGTCGGCCAGGTTGCCGGTACGCGCGAACACCTCCCGCTGCCGGGCCGCGCCGGTGCCGTGCTGGCGCAGCCCGCCCAGCAGTTCGGTCACCCGGTCGAGGTCGCCGTGCCGCTCCAACTCCGGGCGGATCCGGTCGACCATCCGGTCCAGCAGCTCCCAGGCCGGCCGCAGCTCGCCGTCGTGCAGGTCGACGCCCTCGCCCTCCAGCCCGTCGTGGGCGGCCCGCCAGTGCGCCGCCACCAGCAGGTGGTGGTCGGTGTTGACGGCCGGCCGACCGGCGGCGATGTCGGTGAGCGCGGTCGCGACGAGCCCGCGCACCAGCGCGGCCACCAGGATCGCGTCGTCCACGGACGGGCAGACGTCACCGATCCTGATCTCCACGGTCGGGTACTTGGCGGAGAGCCGGGCATACCAGTAGAGCATTCCCTCGTCCAGCATCACGCCGCTGGCGATGAGCTGCCGGATCAGTCGCTTGTAGTGCTCGTGCGACTCCAGGTAGGGGGTGGGCGCGACGGACGGCCAGCGTTCCCACTCGATCGAGCGCCAGCTCGCGTAGCCGGTGTCCGCGCTGCGCGCGAACGGGGAGTTGACGGTGACCGCCTGGAGGATCGGCAGCCAGGGCCGGACGTGGTTGAGCACCCGCACGCCGGTGTCCGGGTCCGGTACGCCGACGTGCACGTGCATGCCGTTGTTGCCGGGGCCGGGCACCAGCAGCCGGAAGCGCTCGATCATCCGGTCGAAGCGGGGCTTGTCCACCACCGCCGGGACCGGCCCGTCGACCGGCCCGGTGCCGATCGCCAACAGCCGTACGCCGGCCCGCTCGGCGGCGTCGGCCAGCTCGGCGCGCAGCATCGACAGCGAGTGCCGGATCGAGGACAGCTCCAGCCCCGGCGGACTGCCGATCTCGATCTGGCTGGTCTGGAACTCGCGCTCCACCTGGCCCCGCAGCTCGGCCGGCACCTGCTCCATCACCAGTTCGACGGCGGGTACGGCGGTGCCGGTGTGCGGGTCGGCGAGCAGGAACTCCTCCTCGACGCCGACCGTCAGCAGGTCGGTCCGGCCGTCCGGCGCGGCGTCCCGTTCCCGCTCCGCCACTGAGCCGCTCATCGCCACCACCGTCTCCTTCCGACCGGGCACGGCACCGTGCCGTGTGGTCGACGCCCTGTTACCCACCGTGTCGGCGCTCGGAAACGCGCCGGACGGCGTGTCGGACATGTTCCGGCGCCTGCGGGCGCGCCGCCGGAGGTGACACGACGTTCTAGGGTGAGCGGGTGGCAGGGATGCTGGCGCTGCTGAGCGGGCCGTGGGCGTACGCCCTCGCCCTAGTCGCGGACCGGCCGGCCGGGTTGCTGGCCGGTGCGGCGGTGGTCGCCACGCTGCTGCTGGCCACGATGATCGCGCTGCGGGTGCGGGCGCTGCCCACGCCGCCCGGCACCCGGCACGCCGCCGCCCTGCGCGCCCGCGCCCGGAGCCGTCAGGTGCCCCGGCAGGTCGATCCGGACGCGCCTGGTCGTCCGCGTCCCCGCGCGCCCGGGCGGCGTCCCTCGGCCGCCTAGCCACGCCCCCGACCGCACCGGCGTCCGCCGGCGTGGCTGCGCGGCCGATTCCGTCGTCATCCGTCCTCCGGCGCGCGTTCGCGCGCCCAGGGCATCCGGAATCGGACCGAGGGGTCTACCCATGCTTGCCTTCGCACCGTTGCACACCGCGGCCTCGGCCGCCGCGACCGTCGTCACCTGGCTCGCCGACGCGCTCGCCCCGCTCTCCGGCGGCGCCGCGACGGCCGCCGCCATCGTCCTGTTCACCGTCGGGGTCCGGCTGCTGATCTCACCGCTCACCCTGGCCCAGGTTCGCGGGGAGCGGCGTCGCGCGGCGCTCGCCCCGGAGGTCCGCGATCTCCAGCGCCGGTACGCCGACGATCCGACCCGCCTCCAGAGCGAGCTGTTCGCGCTCTACCGGCGCGCCGGGGCCAGCCCGGTCGCGGGCTGCCTGCCGGCGTTGTTGCAGGCGCCGTTCTTCATGGTCATGTACCGCCTCTTCGCCACCGGCGACGGCGCGCCGGAGCTGCTGGGGGAGCGGCTGGCCGGCGTACCGCTGGGGTGGCATCTCGCCGACGGGCTGGCCGGCCCGGTGCCGGCAGTGTTCGGCGTGCTGCTGGCCGCGCTGCTGGCGCTTGCCTGGTGGTCGTCCCGGCGGGCACGCCGGCTGGCCGCCGCCACCGCTGGTACCGGCGGCGGCACGCCGGCCGACGGCGCGGGCGCGGCGGTGCTCGGACGGCTGATGCCGCTGCTGCCGTTCGGCACCGTGCTGGTGGCGCTCGTGGTGCCGCTCGCGGCGGTGCTCTACCTGGTCACCACCACCGCGTGGACCGCGCTGGAGCAGGGGGTGCTCCGGCGACCGCAGGCTGCCGCCATCGACAAGCGTTGACAAAGGCGGGGACGGGCGCGTAGAACTCGCTCTCAGAGAGCGCTCTCCGCCCCCGTCCCCGCAGAGAGGCAACCCGGATGAACCCGACATCGGCGGCCCCCGCCGCCTCCTCCACCGTGCCCCGGATCCGCCGCCGGCTCGCGCTGGCCGCCGCCGTGGTCGCCAGCACCACCGCGCTCGCGGCCGTCTCGATGACCGCGCATGCCGCCGTCCCGTCCCCGCCGTCGGGCTGGAACCTGGTGTGGAGCGACGACTTCACCGGCGCGGCCGGCACGCTGCCGTCGTCGGCCAACTGGATCGTCGACACCGGCACCAGCTACCCGGGCGGTCCCGCCAACTGGGGCACCGGTGAGAAACAGACCTACACCTCGAACACCGCGAACCTGTCCCAGGACGGGTCGGGCAACCTGCGCATCACCCCGCTGCGCGACTCCGCCGGCCGCTGGACGTCGGCCCGGATCGAGACGGTCCGGTCGAACTTCAAGCCGCCGTCCGGCGGCGTGCTGGCCATGGAGGGCCGGATCCAGATGCCGAACGTCACAGGCGCGGCGGCGGCCGGCTACTGGCCGGCGTTCTGGGCGCTCGGCTCGCCCTACCGGGGCAACTACCAGAACTGGCCGGGCATCGGCGAGTTCGACGTGATGGAGAACGTCAACGGGATCAACTCGGTCTGGGGCGTGCTGCACTGCGGCGTCGCGCCGGGCGGCCCGTGCGACGAGTTCAACGGCCGCGGCGCGTCCCGGGCCTGCCCGGGCAGCTCCTGCCAGTCGGCGTTCCACACCTACCGGTTCGAGTGGGATGCCTCGGTGAGCCCGCAGCAACTGCGCTGGTACGTCGACGGCCAGCTCTTCCACACCGTCACCCAGAGCCAGGTGGGCGAGCCGTACTGGAGCCAGATGACCAACCACAACGGCTACTTCATGCTGCTCAACGTGGCCATGGGCGGCGGCTTCCCGGACGGGGTCGCCGGCTCGGCCACGCCGACCTCGGCGACCGTGTCCGGCCGGCCGATGCTTGTGGACTACGTGGCGGTCTACTCCCGGGGCGGTGGCGGCAACCCGTCGCCGACCCCGACCACGCCGCCGCCGGGTGGCGTGCGCAACGCGTACGCCACCATCGAGGCGGAGTCGTTCAACGCGCAGAACGGCGTGCAGGTGGAGACGTGCACCGAAGGTGGTCAGGACATCGGCTACCTGGCCAACGGTGACTGGGCCCGCTACGACAACGTGGACTTCGGTTCGACAGCGCCGCGTGACTTCGTGGCCCGGGTCGCCTCCGGCGCGGCGTCCGGGGTGAGCGGCCTGGTGGAGGTCCGGGTGGACAGCCCGACCGCGACGCCGATCGGCAGTTTCGCGGTCGGCAACACCGGCGGCTGGCAGACCTGGCGGTCGGTGCCCGGAAACGTCGGCGCGGTGACCGGCCGGCACACCGTCTACCTCACGTTCAGCAGCGGCCAGCCATCGGACTTCGTCAACCTCAACTGGTTCACCTTCCGCCGCTGAGGGTGTAAGGCGGGGGCCCCGCTTAACGCATTCGGATGTGGCGGGGGCCCCGCTTAACACCTCACCGACTGCCGGGCGCGCCGCCGGCGTACCTTCTTCACCGCCCAGCTCACGATCATCACGCCGAAGATCGCGAAGATCGCGTAGTTGAACCAGTGGCTGTAGCGGTCGACGTCCTCCCAGCGCGAGCCCAGGGCGAAACCCGCGCCGACGATCAACCCGTTCCACACCGCGCTACCGAGCGTGGTGAACAGGACGAACTCGCCCATCGGCATGCGGTTCGCGCCGGCCGGGACGGAGACCAGGCTGCGCACCACAGGCACCAGCCGGCCGATCAGCACCGCCCAGCGGCCGTGCCGCTCGAACCAGCGGTCCGCCTTCTCCAGGTCCTCCAGGTCGACGAGCGGGATGTGGTCAAGCCACCGTTTGAGCCGGTCCTCGCCGAGCGCCGCGCCGAGCCAGTAGAGCACAAGCGCGCCGAGCAGCGAGCCGACGGTCGCGGCCAGCACGATCACCACCACGTTGAACCGGCCCTCGGCGGAGAGGTAGCCGGCCATCGCCAGCACGATCTCGCTCGGGATCGGCGGGATGATGCTCTCCAGCGCCACCAGCAGCGCGACGCCGACCGCGCCCATCGAGTCGATCACGCTCGCCACCCAGCCGGTCAGCCCGGTGAACCGGTTCGGATCGACGTCTTGGGCCAGGGCCATGGGGGTCCTTCCACACGGGTGCCGGAGATCCGCAGGTAGTACCCGGGCCGGTCCGGCTCACACCCGCCGGTGACCTGGCTAACCGTCCGGGTGCAGCGCCGCGTCCGCCGGCCCACGCCGCCAGCCGGTGAAGCGGACCAGCAGGCCGCCGTGGCTGGGCGAGCAGCAGTACGGCCCGGCCGTCGCCTCCGCCGCCGGGTCGAGCGGCGCGACCCGCACCAACCGCCACGGCTCGTCGTCGGCCCGGGCCCGGACGGTCAACGCGTCCCCGGCCCGGCTCACCCGGACCGTCACGTCCCGTCCCACCCACTCCGGCACCGGCGCCACCGACCAGTCGGAGAACTCGTCTGTCACCACGGCGCCGACCTGCGGTGAGCCGTCGCTCACCTCGACCCCGGCCTTGGTCCACCGCCGCTCGTCCACCCGCACCAGCACGCCGGCCTGGTCGAACTGGGCGGAGTAGTCGAGCCGGAAGGACACCTCGACGGCGCTGTCCACCGCGAACGGCGCGAGCAGCGCGGAGCCGTCGTCGTGCACGAAGCCGTAGCTGGTGCGCCGCCAGAAGTCGCTGCCGCCCCGCGGCTCGACAAGCAGGGCGCCGTCGACGGCCTCGGCCCGCTCGGGCGGGTTCAGCCAGGCGCCGCCGGACCAGTCGGAAGCCTTCTCGCTCACCCCGGCACCGTACCGGGTTTGCCGGATCTCGTGTTCGGAGAAGTAGTTGTCGCATGGGTGACAGGTGGTATCAGGAGGCGGTCGTCTACTGCCTCGACGTGGACTCGTACGCGGACTCCGACGGCGACGGGGTGGGTGACTTCCAGGGGCTGATCGGCCGGCTCGACTATCTGGCCCGGCTCGGGGTGACCTGCCTCTGGCTCAACCCGATCCACCCCTCGCCCAACCAGGACGACGGGTACGACGCCACCGACTTCTACAACGTCGACCCGCGACTGGGAACCCTCGGCGACTTCGCGGAGCTGCTGCACCAGGCGCAGAACCACGGCATCCGGGTGATCATCGACCTGGTGGTCAACCACACCTCGGACCAGCACCCGTGGTTCCAGTCCGCCCGGTCCTCGCCCGACTCGCCGTACCGCGACTGGTACGTCTGGGCCGACCACGAGCCGACGGACCGGCACCAGGGCATGGTCTTCCCGGGCGAGCAGCACGAGACCTGGACCTACGACCGGACCGCCAAGGCATGGTTCTACCACCGCTTCTACAAGTTCCAGCCGGACCTCAACATCGAGAACCCGAAGGTCCGGGCGGAGATCAAGAAGATCACCTCGTTCTGGCTCCAGCTCGGCGTCGCCGGGTTCCGGATGGACGCCGTGCCGTTCATCATCGAGAAGACCGAGCCGGGCAACCCGAACGCGACAAAGGACTTCGAGTTCCTCACCGACCTGCGCCAACACGTGCAGTGGCGGCGCGGCGACGCGGTCCTGCTGGCCGAGGCGAACGTCGAGCCGGACCAGTTGCCCGTCTACTTCGGCGACGGCGGCGGCTCGGGCAACCGCATCCACATGCTCTTCGACTTCATGCTCAACGGTCGCCTGATGCTCGCGTTCGCCCGCGAGGACCCGGAGGCGATCATCGACGCGCTGCGGGACACCCCGAAGCTGCCCACCGGCGGCCAGTGGGCCACGTTCCTGCGCAACCACGACGAGATCGACCTGTCCCGGCTCACCGCCGACCAGCGCAACGACGTGCTGGCGAAGTTCGGCCCGGACGAGAACATGCAGCTCTACGGCCGGGGCATCCGCCGCCGGCTCGCCCCGATGCTCGGCAACGACCGCCGGCACATCGAGCTGGCGTACGCGGTGCAGTTCTCGCTGCGCGGCACGCCGGTGCTGCGCTACGGCGAGGAGATCGGGATGGGGGAGGACCTGTCGCTCGACGGGCGCGACGCGATCCGTACCCCGATGCAGTGGTCCTACAAGGACAACGCCGGCTTCTCCACCGCCGAGCCGGAGAAGCTGATCCGCCCGGTGATCGACAAGGGCGAGTACGGTTATCAGCACGTGAACGTCACCGCGCAGCGCAAGGACCCGCGCTCGCTGCTGGGCTGGTTCGAGCGGATGATCCGCACCCTGCGGGAGGCCCCGGAGATCGGCTCGGGCAGCACCACCCACATCGACGTGCCGATGCCGGCCGGCGTGCTCGCGCACCGCGCCGACGGGTCGACCGGGACCATGGTCTTCCTGCACAACCTCGGCACCGAGGACGTGGAAATCGACCTCAGCACGCTGGCGCCGGAGGCCGACCTGCCGATCGACGTGTTGAGCGACCGCAACTACGAGGACGTGGGCAAGCTCGACCGGCTCAAGCTGGCCGGTCACGGCTACCGGTGGATCCGGCTGTGCCGGGGAGTGGCCCGCTGACGGTCACGACGGCGGGTTAGGCTCCTTCGATCAGCTCAAGTTACCGGGAGGTAATCATGTCGGAGGAGCCCCGCGTCGCCATCGTGACCGGAGCCGCGCGCGGCATCGGGGCGGCCACCGCCCGCCGGCTGGCCGTCGACGGCATGGCCGTCGCCGTGGTCGACATCGACGAGTCCGCGACCGGCGGGACCGTCGACGCCATCACCGCCGCCGGCGGCCGGGCGCTCGGCGTCGGCGCCGACGTGGCCGACCGGGCCCAGGTGGAGGCGGCCGTCGAGCGGGTCGCCGCCGACCTGGGCGCGCCCACCGTGCTCGTCAACAACGCCGGTGTGCTCCGCGACAACCTGCTGTTCAAGATGGCCGACGCCGACTGGGACACGGTCCTGGCCGTGCACCTGCGCGGCGCGTTCCTGTTCAGCCAGGCAGCGCAGAAGCACATGGTCGAGCGGAAGTGGGGCCGGATCGTCAACCTCTCCAGCACCTCGGCGCTCGGCAACCGGGGGCAGGCGAACTACTCCGCCGCCAAGGCCGGACTCCAGGGCTTCACCAAGACGCTCGCCATCGAGCTGGGCCCGTACGGGGTGACAGTCAACGCCGTCGCGCCCGGCTTCATCGTCACCGACATGACCGCGGCCACCGCGGCCCGGATGAAGGTCGACTTCGCCGCGCTCCAGGAACACGCCGCCGCCGAGATCGCGGTACGCCGCACCGGCCGCCCGGAGGACGTCGCGCACACCATCTCGTTCCTGGCCAGCGAGGGCGCGTCCTTCGTCTCCGGCCAGGTCATCTACGTAGCCGGCGGCCCGAAGTCCTGACCCGCCCCGCAGTCTAGGTGCGGGTGCGGCGGGTGCGGTGGAGCCAGAACAGGCCCAGGAGTGGCAGCACCAGGGGGATGTAGCCGTAGCCGCTGCCGAAGCCGGACCAGACCGTCTCGTCCGGGAACAGCTCGCGGTCGGCGATGCTCAGCACCCCGACCGCGAGCACCCCGACCAGCTCGACCGAGCAGCACGCGAGCGCGACCCGACGGCCGGTGTGCCCGGCCCGGGCCAACCCCACCGCCGCCACGATGTAGATCAGCGCGGCAAGCGCGGAGAGCAGGTACGCCACCGGCGCCTCGTCGAACTTCGTGGCGATCTGCAATCCGGCCCGCGACGTCGCGGCGATGGCGAAGAGAATGTAGACCGCGATCAGCAGCCGGCCCGGCCCGCGGTTGGTGGCACGCTCCGGCGTGGCGGTCTCAGCCACCGACGACCTCCCAGGTCTGCTGGAGCCGCACCACCACGACCGGGGTGACCAGGCAGACCGCGCAGACGATGGCCGAGCCCCAGCGGGTCGGCTCCATCCGGGCCAGCACCCAGGCCAGCGGCGGCAGGCAGACAAGCGTCACCAGATAGCCGAAGAACGCACCCGGCTCGCCCGGCCGGTCGCCGCCGCCGAGCGCGACGAGGGCCGCCACGGTCAACGCCAGCAGCGCCAGCTCCACCACGGCCAGGCCGGCGAACTGGACCCGGTCCGGCGAACGCTGCCGCACGGCCGCGACCAGGGCCCAGACCGCGACCGCCAGCGACAGCACGATCGCGATCGTGGCGAGGAACCCGTCCACCGGCGAACCGGCCGCCGCCGCGCTGGTCATCGACGCAGTGTCGTTCACCCGCCCAGCCTACTAACCGGCGTAGTAGCGGCTCGCCGGCCGGGTCGGGGCACGCCGGCCGGGCCGGGCGACTAGCGTGGATCACGGTCCCGGCGTACGCCGGTGGCCGGCGACGACGGCAGGGGGTCCGGGGTGCGGTTCGGGTTGTTCGGCACCGGTCACTGGGCGGCGCAGACGCACGCCGCGGGCATCGACGCCCACCCTCGGGCCCAACTGGCCGGCGTGTGGGGGCGGGACCCGGCGAAGGCGGAGGCGCTCGCGACCCGGCACGGCGTGCCGGCCTTCACCGACGTGGACGCGCTGATCGAGGCGTGCGACGCGGTCGCCGTGGCGCTCCCCCCGGACGTGCAGGCCGACATCGCCGTCCGGGCCGCCACCGCCGGGCGGCACCTGCTGCTCGACAAGCCGCTGGCGCTCGGCCTCGCCGACGCCGACCGGGTGGTCGACGCCGCCCGGGCCGCCGGGGTGGCCTCGGTGGTCTTCTTCACCCAGCGCTTCCACCCGAACCTCACCGGCTCCCTCGCCTCGGCCGCGGCGGCCGGCGGCTGGCAGCACGCCCGGGGCACCATGTTCGCCTCGATCTACCAGCCCGGGAACCCGTACGGCGACTCGCGGTGGCGGCGCGACCGGGGCGCGCTGTGGGACATCGGCCCGCACGCGCTGTCGCTGATCCTGCCGGTGCTCGGCCGGGTCACCCGGGTCGCCGCGATGGACGGGCCGAGCGGCCTGGTGCACCTGCTGCTCACCCACGACGGCGGCGCGACCAGCTCGCTCTCGCTCACCCTCGACGCGCCGGCCGAGGCGGTCACCCGCGACTTCGTCTTCTTCGGCGAGAACGGCACCGAGAGCGTCCCGCCCGGCGACGGCAGTGTGCTCCAGGCGTTCGGCGCGGCGCTGGACCAGTTGCTGGCGGAGGTCGACGCGGGCACCCGCGACCACCGCTGCGACGTCCGGTTCGGCCGGGAGGTGGTGGCCGTGCTCGACGCCGCGGAGACCGCCCGGGCGCAGGGGCGCACGGTCGAGGTGTAGTCGAACCGCGCGGGCGGAAAATCGCGGCCATCCGGGCCGGCGCCGGCTCCGAATGCCTACCGTGCTGGCAGAGGGAGCCGACGGAAGGCGGGACCGGATGACCCACGCCGACAGCGTCGGTGACGTGCCGGGGCGGTCGAGGTTGCACGCCGTGCCCCCGGCCGCCGGGGACCAGCGGTCGGAGACCGACGACCTGCTGCGGGCGGTGGCGCGCGGTGACGAGGCGGCGTTCGAGCGGCTCTACGGTCTCGTCTCGCCGCGCGTCTACGGGCTGGTGCGGCGGGTGCTGCGCGACCCGGCCCAGGCCGAGGAGGTCGCCCAGGAGGTGCTGGTCGAGGTGTGGCGCACCGCCGCCCGGTTCGACCCTTCCAAGGGCTCCGCCACCGCCTGGGTCTTCACCATCGCCCACCGCCGTGCGGTGGACCGGGTCCGGTCCGAGCAGGCCGGCGCCGAACGCACCCGCCGGGTCGCCGCCGGATCCGCCGAGACGCCGTACGACGAGGTGGCCGAGGAGGCGGCGGCCCGGCTGGAACGGCAGCAGGTACGCCACTGCCTGGACGCGCTCACCGAGGTGCAGCGCGAGGCGATCACGCTCGCCTACTACGGCGGGCACAGCTACCGCGAGGTGGCCGGCCTGCTGGACACCGCGCTACCGACCGTCAAGAGCCGCATGCGGGACGGGTTGATCCGTCTGCGCGACTGTCTGGGAGTGGAGCTGACCCGATGACCGACATCCACGCGCTCGCCGGGGCGTACGTGCTCGACGCGGTGGACGACGTCGAGCGGGCCGCGTTCGCCAGGCACCTGGACGACTGCGAGAGCTGCGGGCTGGAGCTGGCCGAGCTGCGTGAGACGGCCGCGCGACTGGCCGACTCGACCTGGTCCGTACCCCCGCCCGCGCTGCGCACGGCGGTGTTGGCGGAGATCCGGCGTACCCGGCAGGAACGGCGCGGTTCCGCGGGCCGCGCCGGGCCCGCCGCGGCCGGGGCCTGGCGGCGTCGGCTGGCCGTCGCTGCCGCCGCCGTGCTGCTGGCCGGCGGCGCGGGCGCGGCCACCTGGGTGACCCAGGAGCAGCGGGTACGCGACGCGCGCACCGAGGCGGGCGCGGCTCGGGACGAGGCGGGCCGGATCCGGGCGGTGCTGGCCGCCCCGGACGCGGTGGTGCGCAGCGGCGCCGCGCCGGCCGGTGGCCGGGTGACCGTGGTGGCGTCGGCGAGCCGGGACGAGGGGGTGGCCCTGGTGGACGGGCTGGCCGCGCCGGGGCCGGGCCGGGCCTACCAGCTCTGGCTGATCGAGGGCACCACGGCCACCTCGGCCGGGGTGTTGCCGGCCGGTCAGGGCGGCGGCACGAAGCTGCTCTCGGGCGTGCGTGGCAAGGGCCTGTTCGGCGTGACCGAGGAGCCGGCGAGCGGTTCGGCGCAACCGACGATGACGCCGCTCGTGGCGTTCGCGCTCACCTGAGGTGAAAGGCGGGGGCCCCGCTTAACGCATTCGGTAGAGGAGGGGGCCCCGCTTAACACGTGGCATGGGGGCGGGGTCCCGCTCAACCGTTCAGGACGACCAGGGCCTCGCCGAGCTCGGCCGGGGTGTCGAACTCCTCGGCCGGTAACGTGCGGAGCCGTTGGAGCGCCTCGGTGCTGGCACCGTTCTCCTGTCCCCAACGGACCAGATCCTCCCGGGAGACCGGATAGTCGAGCCCGGCCAGGAACTCCTGCAACTGCGCGCCGGTGACGGTCATGCCGCGCGGCTACCCGCTGCGCCCCCGGGCATGCCCGTACGGCTGCGGTTTGCCACGGCGGGTCCCGGGTAGCCGCGCACATGCTGGTTCAGCGGCTCGGCGCGCCGAGCGACTTCGACCCGCTGCTGGAGCGCGTTCGGGACGCCCGCATCGTGATGATCGGCGAGGCGACGCACGGCAGCTACGACTACTACCGGCTGCGGGAGCAGTTGACCCGGCGACTCATCGCCGAACAGGGTTTCGACTTCGTCGCGGTGGAGGGGGACTGGCCGGACTGCGACCGGGTGCACCGCAGTGTGGTGGGCGCCCCGGGCGGGCTGGCCGATCCGCTCGTCGCGCTGGAACGGTTCGAACGCTGGCCCACCTGGATGTGGGCGAACGCCGAGGTGGCCCGCTTCTGCCGCTGGCTGCGCGCCTGGAACCTGGAACGTCCCGAGGCCGAACGCTCGGGCTTCCACGGCCTCGACGTCTACTCCCTCTGGGAGTCGATGCAGGCCATCTTCGACTACCTGGGTGAGGAGGACCCGGCCTCGCTGGAGGCGGCCCAGGAGGCGTACCGCTGCTTCGAGCCCTACGGCAAGCGGGTCGAGGAGTACGGGATGGCCAGCCGGTTCGTCTCCGCCCGGTGCGAGGAGGAGGTGGTCCGGCTGTTGGCGCGTACCCGGGAACAGGCCGCCGCCGACGGCCCGGACCGTTTCTCGGCCTGGCAGAACGCGGAGGTGGTGGCCGGCGCGGAGCGGTACTACCGGGCCATGGTCGGCGGCGGTCCGGACTCGTGGAACGTGCGCGACATCCACATGGCCGACACGCTGGACCGGTTGCTGGACCGCTACGGGCCGGACGCGCGGGGCGTCGTGTGGGCGCACAACACGCACGTCGGGGACGCGCGGGCCACCGAGATGGCGGCGGACGGCATGGTGAACATCGGTCAGCTCGGCCGGGAGCGGTACGGGCGTGACGCGGTGGCGTTGATCGGCTTCGGCAGCTACCGGGGCACCGTGGTCGCCGCCCCGCGCTGGGGCTCCCCGGCGGAGGCGATGGTGGTGCCGCCGGCCCGCGAAGGGTCGGTCGAGCGCCGGCTGCACGAGCTGATGCCGGAGCGGGCGGTGCTGGTCTTCGGCGGCCCGGACGAGCCGGAGTGGGTGACCGGCGAGGTGGACCACCGGGCCATCGGGGTGGTGTACGACCCGAGCTTCGAGTCCTGGGGGAACTACGTGCCGACGCGGCTGGGGGAGCGGTACGACGCGTTCGTCTGGTGCGACGAGACGACCGCGCTGCACCCGCTGCCGGCGCTGGTCACCCCGGGCGAGATGGAGACGTACCCGGCCGGGGTGTGAGCCCGGGTGTTAAGCGGGGCCCCCGCCTATGCAGAAGGCGTTAAGCGGGGGCCCCTCCTTACACCTCAGACCTGGGCGGGCTCGCGCTCGGCGAGGTGGGCTCGGAGGCCCTCGCCCTCCACGTCCACGTTGGGCAGCGCCTTGTTCAGCCAGCGGGGCAGCCACCACGCGGCGTTGTTCAGCAGCGACATCACCGCCGGGACGATCGTCATCCGGACCACGAAGGCGTCGATGGCGACGCCGATCGCCAGCGCGAAGCCCATCGACTTGATGATCGGGTCCTCCAGGAAGACGAAGCCGCCGAACACCGAGATCATGATGAGCGCCGCGGCGGTGACCACCCGTGCGCCGTGTCCCATGCCGCTGATGGTGGCGTCGCGGGCGGTTTCGCCGTGTACGAAGTCCTCCCGCATCCGCGAGACCAGGAAGACCTCGTAGTCCATGGCCAGGCCGAACAGGATGCCGATGAGCAGGATCGGCAGGAAGCTGACAAGCGGTGCCGGCGTGTCCACGCCGAGCAGCCCGGCCAGGTGCCCCTGCTGGAACACCGCCACCGTGATGCCGAACGTGGCCGCGACGGTGAGCAGGAAGCCGAGGGCCGCCTTGACCGGCACCAGGATCGACCGGAACACAAGCATCAGCAGCAGCACGGACAGGCCCACCACAAGCAGCAGATAGACCGGCAGGGCGTCGGAGAGCTTCTCCGACACGTCGATGCCGATCGCGGTGACACCGGTGAGCATCACCTCGGCGTTCTGGACGTCGCCGACCTGCCGGCGGATGTCGTGCACCAGCTCCTCGGTCTTCTCGTCGGTCGGCCCGGTCTTCGGGATCACCCCGAGCAGCGCGGTCCGGCCGGACGGGTCGAGCTGCGGCGGGGCGACCGCCAACACCCCGTCGGTCTTCTGGATCAGCGCGACGACCTGCGGCACGGCGGCCTGGGTGGCCTGCGGCGAGTCGGCGGTGACGACGACCGCGAGCCGGCCGGTGAAGCCGGGGCCGAAGCCCTCCTGGATCAGGTCGTTGCTGA
Organism: Micromonospora marincola; assembly: GCF_056150385.1. Taxonomy (NCBI): domain Bacteria; kingdom Bacillati; phylum Actinomycetota; class Actinomycetes; order Micromonosporales; family Micromonosporaceae; genus Micromonospora; species Micromonospora marincola. The sequence goes on from NZ_JAXCFT010000006.1 coordinate 324,115, forward strand.
CCCGGGCCGGGCTGCCCTCGGCGGCGGTGCCGGCGTCCGGCAGCGCCAGGCGCATGTCCTGGGACGGGATGGCGAGCAGGCCGAGGCCGAGCAGGCCGACCAGGATGACCGGGATCCGGAAGCGGGTCACCAGGCGCGCCCAGCGGAAGCCGAAGCCGGAACGGTCCTCCGAGCCGACGGCCGAGTCCTCGACCGCCTCGCGGTTGCGCAGCTTGCGCGGCAGCACCTTACGGCCGGCGAAGCCGAGCAGCGCCGGGGCCAGCGTGATCGCCACCAGCACGGCCACGCTGACGGTGCCGGCGGCGGCCAGGCCCATCACGGTGAGGAACGGGATGCCCACCACGGCCAGGCCGGCGAGCGCCACCACCACGGTGGCGCCGGCGAAGACCACGGCGGAGCCGGCGGTGCCGACCGCGCGGCCGACCGCCTCCTCGGGGGAGAGCCCGTCGAGCAGGTTCTGCCGGTGTCGGGAGGTGATGAACAGGGAGTAGTCGATGCCGACCGCGAGGCCGAGCATCAGCGCCAGGATCGGCGCGGTGCTTGTCAGTTCGACCGCGCCGCTGAGCGCGAACAGGCCGGCCATGCCGACGCCGACGCCGATCAGCGCGTTCAGCATGGTCATGCCGGCGGCCACCAGCGAACCGAACGTGATGACCAGGACGATCGCCGCGACAAGCACACCGAGCGCCTCGGTCGAGCCGACCTCCGGCTCGCCGTTGAGGACCTCACCGCCGGGGGCGATCTGCCAGCCCTGCGCCCCGGCCTGCTGACCGACCTTCTCGTACGCGTCGCGCTGCTCGGTCGTGACGTCGTCCGCGCGGCCGGCGAACTGCACCTGGATCAGCGCGTACCGGCCGTCCGGCGTGATCGCCTGCGCCTGGTACGGGTCGACCGCGCCGACCACCCCGGGCAGCGTGGCCGCCTCCTGGGTCACCTGCTTGACCACCGCCTGGCCGGCCGGCGTGGTGAGGGCGCCGTCCTGCGGTGCCTTCAGGGCGATGGTGCCGGTGGCGCCGCTGGCGGCCGGGAACCGGTCGGCGAGCAGGTCGATCGCCTGCTGCGACTCGGTGCCCGGCATGGTGAAGTTGCTCGCCGTCGGGCCCCTCAGGGTGGCCGCGGCCAGGCCGAGACCGACGAGTACGACGAGCCAGATGACGGCGACGAGTCGCCGCCGGCGCAGGGATGCCCGGCCGAGCCGGTACAGCAGGGTCGCCATGGACCTTCCTTCGTCCTCGGGATTGCGACAGTGGGATCAGGTGGTGGGTTCGAGCGCGCGGTGCGCGACGGCGAGCAGCGCGGGTCGCAGCTCCTCGTCGCTGATGTCCAGGAACTCGCCGCAGGTCTCGGCGATGCCGGCGAGCACGACGAGCGCGGCGACGCGGGCCGCCGGCCGGTCGGAGAAGCCGGCGAAGGCGGCGACCAGCCGTTCGGAGATCTGTTGGATGTGCGCGAACGCCGGCTGCTGGAGCAGGTCCGGGAACTCGCCCCGGAGCAGCGCGATCTCCCGGCGGAACCGGACGGCCAGGTCGACGAAGCCCTCGGCGGCGGTCTGTTGGGCGGGCGCGCCGGTGAGGCCGGCGAGCCGGGCGTCGAGCTCCTCAAGCACCGTGATGGCGGGGGCCATCAGTTCGCAGAGCAGGGCGTCCTTGCTGGCGAAGTGGTAGAGCACGGTGGCCTTGGAACAGCCCACCTCGCGGGCGATGTCCTGGAGTGAGGTGCCCTTGTAGCCGGTGACGGCGAACCGACGGGCCGCCGCGGTGAGCAGCTCGTCGTGGGTGGCGGGGGTGGCTCGTGCCATGTCCCCAAGCATGCCTGACCGATCGGTCAGTGCCTGACCGATCGGTCAGAAGGATTCCGTGGGCTTCGCCACAGGGCCGGCGTGGTTTCGGTCGTACGCCGCCCGGGCCGCGCTTATCGCCTCGCGATGCCGTTCGGCCCAGTGGGTGAGCGCGACGAGCGACTCGTACAGCTCACGGGCCATCGGGGTCGCGGTGTACTCCACCCTCGGCGGCACGGTGGCGTACACGTGCCGGACCAGCAGCCCGTCGCGCTCCAGGTGGCGCAGCGTCAGCGTGAGCATCCGCCGGCTGATCCCCTCCACCCGCCGTTCCAGCTCGGTGAAGCGGACCGGACCGGCCGAGGCGGCGATCAGGATGCCGATGCTCCACTTGCCGCCGACCCGGTCCAACGCCTCCCGGACCGTGCAGGCCCGCGCCGCGTCCCCCGGGTCGGACGCGCACCGGTTGTCCTCGGACGTCACCGCGCCTCCTCCGCTCGACCACCGACGGTGGCCATCATCCGCCATCGGCGTACACCGCCGTGTCGGGGTTGCCGGGACGCGCCCGGGCCGGGAAGGTGGGCGGATGGGCGCCGCTGACGAGACCCGGGACGGGGTCTCGCTTACCAACCTCGACCAGCCGCTGTTCGACTCCGCCGGCGCGACCAAGCGCGACCTGGTCGACTATCTCGACGCGCTGCACGGGCGGATCCTGCCGGAGCTGCGCGACCGGCCGCTGTCGGTGCTGCGGGTCCGGCCCGGCCAGGCGCCGTTCATGCAGAAGAACCTGCCGAAGTACACGCCGGACTGGGTGCGCCGCGCCGAGGTCTGGGCGGAGGCGTCGCACCGGACCATCTCGTACGCCCTCTGCGACGACCGGCGCACGCTGCTCTGGTTCGCCAACCAGCGGGCGGTGGAATACCACGCCCCACTGGCCCACGCCGGTCGGCCGGAACACCCGAGCCACCTGGTGCTCGACCTGGACCCGCCGGAGGGGGACGCGTTCGGCGCGGTGGTGCGGGTGGCGCTGCTGGTGCGGCAGGCGCTCACCGACGCCGGGCTGGCCGGAGCGGTCAAGACCAGCGGGGCGAAGGGCCTGCACGTGATCGTGCCGGTGGAGCCGGCGACCACGGCCGAGGAGGCCGCCGCCGCGACCCGGGCGCTCGCGGCCCGAGCCGAACGGCTCGACCCGACGCTTGCGACCACCGCGTTCATCGTGGCCGACCGCGGGGGCCGGGTCTTCGTCGACTCCACCCGGGCGTACGGGGCGACGGTGGTGGCCGCGTACAGCCCCCGGATCCGGCCCGGCACGCCTGTGTCGTATCCGATCGGCTGGGATGGCCTGGAATCGGCGACGCCCGCCGACTTCACCGTGCGGACCGTGCCCGCGCTGCTGGGGGACCGGGATCCGTGGGCGGAGGCGTTGCCCGCGCCGCAGCGGCTGCCGGCGGAGCTGGTGGACGAGGGGCGGGGGATCCCGGTGGCGCGGGTGCAGGCGATGCACGAGGGCAAGCGCCGCGCCCGGGCTCGCCGGGAGGCCGGCTGAGCCGACGCGCCGCGGTGCGGCATCACCTGTCTCCCTGGGCTCGCAACCGGGTGACGGATTCGGGGTTGAGGTGGCCGTTGAGCAGTTCCAACGCCGCCAGCACCTGGTCCAACGCCGGTTGTGCGTCCGCGCCGAGCGCGGCGGCGACCGCCTCGCCGATCGCCGCCTCGGCGACCTTCCGGCGCCGCGGGGTCACTTGCGGATCGCGGCGCAGCAGTTGCCGGCGACGGTCGGCGGGGTCCGCCACGGCCAGCACGGACCCGGCCTCTCGAAGCCGAGCCACCGCACCGGACACGGCGCTCTGCGGCAGGCCGGTGCGGCGGGACACCTCGGTGACCGTCGTGTCGGCGTGTTCGTAGATGTCGGCCATGACGATCACCACCGTGCGCTCGCCGCCCAGGGGCGCACCCGAGTCGGGAGCCGGCAGCGCCTGCTCACCGATCTTCATGAGCGTGCGGCCCAGCAGGATCAGTTCGACGGGTCCCATGGGTTACACGATACATCACACTTGATGCATCAGAAATGATGCTTTAGAGTCGTCCGCATGGAGCAATGTGTGAAGACCGACGGCGCCCGCATCCACTACCGGATGCAGGGATCGGGGCCGATCCTGTTCATCTCGCAGAGCGGGGAGGGCGACGCGGACCGCACGGTCGACCTCGCCGGACACCTCGACGACCGGTTCACCGTCGTCACCTACGACAGGCGAGGGCTGTCGCGCAGCGTCATCGACGAGCCCTCCGCGCCGGTGTCCCTGCGGCAGCACGCGGCCGACGCGGTCGCGGTCCTACGGCAGGTCACCGACCAGCCGGCGGCGATGCTGGGGCTCAGCCTGGGCGCGGCGATCGGCCTGCACATGCTGGCCGAGCACCCGGGCGTGGTCGGCACGCTTATCGCCCACGAGCCGATCGCGCTGGGGTTCCTCGACGCCGGCGACGCGGCCACCACCCGTGGGGAACTGGCCGGCGTCGTCGAGGTGCACCGGGACAGCGGCTGGCGTGCCGCCGCCGCGCAGGTCGCGCGGGTGCTCGGGATCAACCCGCACGACCAGCAGGTCGAGCCGGGGATCACCGCGTTCCCGTTCACCGACCAGCGAGCCGCCAACTTCGAGTTCTTCCTCGCGAACGACCTCGACGCCATCCTCCGCGACACGCTCACCCTGGCCGACGTCGCGCCGGACGCGCGCATCATCCCGGTGGTCGGGCGGACCAGTCCGCCGGACGGGTTCGACTATCTGGCCGGGCTCGCCCTCGCGGAGCATCTCGGTGTCGTGGCGGAACGGTTTCCGGGCGGGCACAACGGCAACCTGACCCACCCGAGGGCGTTCGCCAGCAAGGTCCGCGACCTTCTCTGAGCATCCGGTCGCGGTCGTCTGCCGAGCGGAGCGCGGAGAGATAGACCTCATCACGACTGTGCTTGTGGTGCCCCCGGCGTGCGTGCCACAGGACTGCAAACGGTCGCTGCCCCGCCGTCGTCGGCGGGGCAGCGTCATCCGTGGCGGTAGGTGGTCTGGGGCTGCCCACCGTCACGCGAGATAGGTCGTGCTCACAACGACCTCGACGATGGCGTAACGCGCAAGGCGAGCATCTGAACGAGTGCCGGACGAGAGCTTGGGTCGAGCGGCGTGTCGTCTACCCGTAGCGCCAGAACTTCCCCGTTCAACGACCCGTGGCCGGGCATCCGGGCCTGATCATCGACACGGGTGACTTGTCGAGTCAGATCACTGCGTCCGTGCATGTAGTCCTGCTCCCCGACCTCGATCACGTCGCATAGCGATTACGGCCCCGGCCAGATCGAGCGCCACGGAAAGCGGATCATTCGCCGTAGCTGGCAGGTAGCCCTGGTCTAACCAGCTCGCCTTCAGCAACGGGCGTAGCGTCCCTTGCTGTTCGTCCGTGACAACCGGGTGGTTGATGAGGTCACGTGCCGCGTTGGCGTCCTCGTCGTGGATCGCATCTGCCACCAGCTGTTTGGTCAGGTCGTCTACGACATCGGTTGGCAAGCCCACCGAGAGGTCCAGGACCGTCAGTCCGAGGCGAACGCGGAACACTGCAAGCCCGGGAGTTCGCGGTACGGCTGACACCTGATTGATGAGGTCAGCGTGGTCGACGGCGGCCGTCCTCACGGCCAACTCCTGCCAGGTCTTGAGGAGCCCATGCACCGCTTGCTCCCACGGGCCCTCGATCTTGGTGCCGGCGAGGAGAACAGCTGCTGACGGCCCCGGTCGAGGAAGCTGAGGTCCGCGCCTGCCTGCTCGTGGGCTTTCGGCCATTGCGGGGTGACGGCCAGTGGGCTTGCGGCCGTGTCCTCGGCTGCGGTGAGCAGGCGCTGCACCGCCGCGATGAGCCGTGGGCTCGGCGCGGGGGCGTTCGGCTGGTGCCGGCGCGAGGCGAGAAGCCGCCAGACGTCGCCCTGCTCGGAGAACTCCAGTCCGGCGGCACGCATGAGGCGAGTGGCGAGCAGGACGCCGAGTTCCCGCCGATGGGTGCCGCCGGCGGTGGCGAGATGGCCGAGGATGCGGCGGCTGTCCGTGTGGAAGAGGGTGTGGGCGATCGTCATGGCCTGGTCCCCGCCGAAGGCGTACGCCTCGGGGCGGTAGACGGGCTCGGTGACACCGCGGATGCGGTCGTCGTCGGTGATGGCGGCGAGGAGGGCGTAGACCTGGGCGAGCCGTTCGCCCGGCAGTAGCCGCAACCGCCACGTCTCGCTCTTGCGGATGAACCAGAAGGCTGTGATCGCGCGGTGGTCGTCCGCAGCGGTGAGCTCGGGGGCGAGCCGCGTTGCGGCGAACTGCTCAGCGGTCTGCCAGTCCGAGAAGGTCAGGTTCATCTGGCGCCATCGACTTACCGGCGCCACACCTGGTGGCTCGGTGTCGGGTTCGGAATCGAGATCCACGACGCTCTCCTTGTCTAGTTGATCAGCAGGCTGGTGGCCCAGAGGAGGTCGGTGCCGGTCGCGACGGTGTGCAGGGTTAGGGCGATTCCGGCGGGGCCTGTGATCAAGCCGGATCGTGCCGGGGTGGTGTCCGTGGCGTGCTGGATCAGCAGGCGCACGATTTGGGGTAGCTGTTTCTGGAGGCTGGTGGTGCGGGCGTCGGCGGCGGCATACCAGGCCGTAGCGGCAAGCCCTGCCCAGCCGTGACACAGCGACGGATCGACGATCCGACGGAGTTGGCGGGGATCGGCCAGGCAGGAGGTCAGGGCCTCTTCCGCCGCCTCTTGCCGGGCGGCGTCGTCGAGAGCGATCCCGGCCAGCTGCTGGGCGCGGGCGACACCAGGGGTGCCGTAGCACCAGGACGGCCTTGCCGGTCCGCTCAGGAGGGTTTCCCGGCGTGCAACTCCGCGACGGTGATCTTCTCCGGCCACCACGGTCCCGCAGGGCCTGTCTGCTGCCAGCGGTCGAGCCACGTGCAGATCCGGCGGATCGCCTCCGCGTGCCCCGGTACCCGGATGTCCTGCCGCATCGCCAGAGCCAGGAGGGCCATTGGGCCGGCGATGCCGTGCGCCATGCCGACGTTGGCATGCCCGCCCTGCTCCGAACCTTCGCGGTCGGCGGGGTCTGCGCTCCACCACCCCGGCGCGAACCGGCCCGCCTCATCGTCGGTGTGCACCGGCTCGGTGAGCCGGACCAGGTACGCCAGCACCCGCCGGAGCAGAGGTCCGTCCGGGGTGCGGCGCAGCAGGTGGGCTCCCAGGCCGGTCAGCCCACGTACGAGGTCGAACTCCGAAAGCGAAGGCCGGGCACGCGCCGCGAGGCGTGCCGTGGCATCGGCCAGGCGGCGTTCCACCAGGTCATCGAAGGCATGATCAAGCGCGTCCAGGGCTGCTGGGCGGGAGTGCGGCATGGCCATGGTCAGCGCGTGGGTGACGGCGGGTGCGCCGAACCAGAGTCCGGCTCCGCTGCCGCTGTTCAGCGGGTCAGCGGTCGCGCGTCGCAGCCATTCATGGACCGGTCCCCACCCACCGTGTCCTGTCTGCGCTCGCACCCCGTGCAGGAGTGCCACCCCGGCGGCACCCCGGGACAGCGACTGGGCGTACCAGCGGGTGCTGCGTGGCCCGTAGTCGTCCGCTGCGAAATCCGGGGATGGCGGCTCGGTCAGGGTGTCGGTGATGCACGCGGCCATCGCCTCTGCTGCCCGCAGCAACGGTGTTCTCAGCGGTGCTGCGGTCATCGGGATGCTCCTCCTACGGCACGCACCCGGCGGCGCACCGCCGCCAGCGCGACATGGCGGGCCAACCGATACGTGAGCTGCTCGGCGTCTTCGTCCGGGCCGAGAGCGCGAACGACGTGCAGGTGCATCAGGGACGCGAGCACCGAAGCGGGGGTGAGCGGGCCGGCGATGGCGGACAGCTCGGCCGCGTACCGGGCTGCGGCCATGGAACGCTCCTGCCATGCCTGCTGGATGGGCGCCGGAAGTTCGCTCGGGTCGAGCGTGGCCGCTTGGCGCAGCACGTCTCGCTGGACCGGTGCCTGCCCGGTCTGCTCGGGGCGCGCCACCAGCCACTCGCATCCGTTGGTGCGGCTGCCGAGCATCGAGGCGGCCAGGTCGACCATGCTCAGGGCGGTCAGTGCCTGCCGATCGATCCCAGACTCGGGCAGCGCTAACAGCTGTGCCAGGGCTGCGATGGAGTCGGCGGCGAACAACTTCTCGGCCGCTGCCAGCGCGGTGCCGCAGCCGTAGCGACCGGACTCGGGATGGTAGGTGTCCAGGCTCCAATCGCCGACCAGGCGCTGCTGTCGGAGCCCGGCGACCCACCGCCCGACCCGTACCGCCGCGTCGCCGTAGTCATCGGTGTGCAGTCGTAGTCGAAGATGCGGGGTGGGGCGTCGCAGGCGCACGAACCACCACAGCGGCGGCTCGGGCCAGTCGGCGAACAGCGCGGGCAGCCCTCGCGTCAAGACCAGCTCCATCGTCGAAGGATCGACGGCTACCGAAGCGGACAGCAGGCCAGTGGCACCCGGTATGACCGGCTCGGGGGGAACGGGCGGAGGCCATGCGCCTCGCGCGCCAACCGCAGCCGGCGCGGCAGCGGGCGCAACCGTCGAGGCGACTGGCACGACGATCTCGTGGGCGCGGCCGGAGAGCCAACCGAAATCCTCCGGACTCGCCGCGTCCACGACGGTTACCGGTCCGGCGCTGGCGTCCAGGTGGGCACGCAGCAGGGCACGATCCATGGACTGATCGAGGTTGAGCCGAAGCCGCTGGTCACCGTTGCCGACCTGCACCCATGCCGGCAGCCGCAGCCTCGTCCGCAGCGCCTCCCAGGCGGTCAACCATTCGCCATCGCCTGCGTTCGCGTCGGGCAGGGCCGTCGGATCGACGCGCCACCTGGCCGCCGTCAGAAGGACGCGGCCGTACTTCAGCGCGGGTCGAAACGGCAGGCAGGAAGCCGCACCCCAGTCGAACGGTTTCAGCCGGGCATCCGTGGCTCGCGGCAACTCCAGGAGGAACCGGCCGAGCAGCGGCATCGTGTGTACGGCGGCGGCGTGCGCCACTGTCGGCTCCACCACCCGCCGCTGCGACATCGACACCAGCACCAGCCGATCGCGGCCGGCGGTCACACCGAGGTCGTCGAGGCCCAGCACCTTCTCGGCCACGGATCGGTGCTCGGCCAGGCTGATCAGCCACGGGAGTACCTGCCGGGAGTTGAGCACGTTCTGGCTGTGTAGCTTGCGCGGCGGGAAGCTCAGTTGCGCTGGCATGGCCCCGGCCACCGCGACCGGAAGGCGGGCGAACTCCCGGCACATCAACTCCCGATCGGCGTAGGGCAGCCCGTCGAGGAAACGCCCGCTCGTCGCCATCGCCGAGCGGTTCATGCCGGTCAGCGCGACAGTGAACAATCCCTGTGTCAGCGCCTCCAGCGACACCGCGCGGACCTCCGCCGAGACGTCGACATGAGGGCTGACAGGCCCGGCGACTCCGCCAGGGCCGGCGAGCCAATCGACGACCGCGTCGTCGAGAACCACCTCACGAGCACCGTCGATCAACGCCTGCTGAGCCATCGCGAGCAGACGCTCGTCACGGCCGGACAATGGTGCCGCAGGCGCGCCGGCCACAGCGCCGAAGTGCTCGGGGAAGCCCAACCCGACGAGCGGATCTACCAGCCGATCCAGCGGCACCACCGCCGCCATCCCGTAGCGGTCGACGAACCGGGCACGATACGCACGCCACTCCGGCCGCCCCGCCGGATCCGGCGTCAGCCGTCGCAGCACCTCCACCGATGCGGCAATCTCGGCGGCGACCTGATCCGGCAGGGCGACCTGATCCGCGAGCTGAAGATCCACCGCGAGCGGCTGGGTGGCCGTCGCCACGCCGTGCATGCGGTCGGCGAGCCCACGAAGGTACGTCGTGCTGCGAGCGCTGGTACCACCGAGACGACCATGGAGCGAGCGCAGCTCGACCCGAAGAGCTCGCTGTCCCTCGGGAGCCCCGTCAAACACCGCATCGAGGGCTTCCAGGACATGCCTGATCGGGTCTGTGCACGTCGATGGTGGTCGGAAAGCGGAGATCAACACGCCGTGGTCCACCAGGCCGGCGATCATCGTGTCAGCGGACGCGCGTGGGAAGCCTGGAAACGCAGCGGCGACCGTGTCGACCAGCTCAGCCCATGGCAACGGGGAACGGGCGAGCGACACCGCCAGCCGTACCGCTGCGGTGCTCCTGACCGAGGTCGACTCCGTACATGCAGAGGCGTGCGGCCGGCGGGCCACGACCATCCGAGGCCCGTTCACCAGCGCCAGATTGTTCGCCTGCAAGGGCAGACGGCGACGCACGTCAGGCTCAGCTTCAAGGCGCGCGATCAGGGACGCGAGCCAACTCGCGTCCGCCCGTACCCGGATCGCCGGCTGCCCCGCCCGCACCACCGCAGCCACCGTGTCGAACCGCAGGGCTCCCACGCCCGAGAACAACCCGAAGGGCGTCGCACGCCGCTGCGCCCGGACCAGGTACCGCGCCAACGCCAGCACCATCCGCCACCCTCGGTCCGGAGTAGCGCCTCCCGTGACGAGGACCGCTTCCACGCGAGCAGCGAACTCAGGGCTCGCGGCCCAGACAGCCTCGGCCAGGCCGACCTTCTGCCACGTTGCTTGCAACCAGTCCCCGATACCGGAGGCATCACTCCGGTCCGGCCAAGGCACCGGGCCGTCGGGCCATGAGTGAGCGGCAATGCGGATCGTCGCGGCATCGACCGACCGAAGCATGAGTCGCTCTCCTTCCGTCGCGAGGCGTGCCTGCAGGACATGGCTGGATAGGGGGTGCTGGTTCCGGCAGGGACCGGGGGATCGCCTGCCGGAACCAGCGGGGATGTTCGGTCAGCAGTCGCTGCCCCTCACGGTGTCGCAGCCGTCGTCCGTGTCGCCCAGCAGAGCGGCGGCGACCGGACCCTCCGTGACGATCTGTACGTCGAGTTCGAACGGGTCGTTGCTGACGGCGAGCAGGCTGTTCATGGCAACCTCCAATGGGACTGAGATGATGGGTGGGCAGGTAGCCCCCGCAGCTACCGGCGCGTTGGCTGGCGGATCGATCCGCCTTTCCTGGAACGGCGTCCAAGGAGAACTCGCTACGTTCGGCCTGCCCGCCGCCACGCCCTCCCCGGCAGTGACAGCGGGCAGGAGCCTCAGGAGCGCCGGACGAGCACCAGATCTTCCGGTACAGCGCCGACACGGACCCCGGTAGCGTTGATGGCGATCAGCGTTGCGCTCGTGGCGTCCATGCCGCTCCTCCCGCGCCTCGGGTCGTCGGTAGTCCGCCACGAACCTGTCGCCGCATGACCCCACTCCAAGCCGTAGACACATCGCTTGTGGTGCTTCCACGATCGCGGTTCTTGCGTAGCCCCGGGAACACCGGCCAATGGGGAAAGTTAGTACTCCAGCAGGAGATCCGTTTCAGGGCTCGGTGAGGGCTTGTCGGGCGTAGTGGCTGATCTTGGCTTCGGCTTGGTGTTGGCGTCGGAAGATGGACCA